>JAFLUP010000001.1 GCA_022508745.1 Oscillospiraceae bacterium
CGAGTGTCGAAACGCTACGCGGTACGCGAAGCGTTTTGGCGCGAAGGCGCGAGCGAACGGAACCGCAATTGTTGCAAAATGCGTAGCTTTTTGCAACAGTTAAGTCCCCGGGGGCGTGAGTGTTTCCGGCGGTGCTTCCTCCGGCGTGATCGGGGAATCGATACCGATCTCCCGGCAAAGGACGACCTCTGCGTTGAGGATGTAGGCGTTCTGGATCTGATCGTAAGTCAGCCTGCTTTCGGTTTCCAGCACCTCGTCCGTCTGCCGTTCCAGCCAGGCGCGGAAGGCGTCTTCCGCTTCCCGCTGTGCCTGTTCGGGGGAGATGGCGATCACCTCCGGCTCATATTCCAGATAGGAAACGGTGGTGCGGAGGATGGGCGTTTCCGCGATGCCGAACAGAAAAAACGGAACCTCCTCTACCTCCGTATCGAAGCACGCATAAGGGCTTGCTTCCGTGCGAAACAGGTCCAGATCCTTACCCAACAGGGTGAGGGTCGTCTTTTTTTCTACCTTGCCGGTGTAGTGCTTGACCGTGCGTTCCAGCGGAATGACGAAGGAGCAATCGGCGTAGACCTGCGCCTTGACGCTTCCCTGGGCGTGGTGCAGGCGATAGATTCCCCGCCCGTCCACGGTGTAGGAGCTGACCAGAATTTGCCCCTTCGTGACCACGTCTCCCGGTTTCACCAGCGCCGTTCCTGCCGCCACGTCCACCGAAATGACAATCCCGTCCTCGGAGGCGACGAGATTGCAGAGCCCGTCGTTGGGGTCGATCTCCGGGGCGTGGGTGCGCTCCAGCACCTCCACTTGAATGTGCGTGCCCTTCACGTTGATGGCGATGGAGGAAATATCGCGATAGGTCAGCAGGAAATCGTTCTGCGCCCGCAGGACGGGGATGCCCGGAATGTAGCTCCCCACGCCGATGCCGTAGTCCTCCAGCGCCTCGATGATCTCCCGGTCGGTCAGCAGGGTGTTCCCGTTGACCGTGACCTTCCAGACGAACAGCTCCCCGAAAAACAGGAGGAAAAGTCCCGCCAGCATACCCACCAGCAGTCCCGGACGCTTTCGGTACCGGGCAAGCAGGAAGGGAAGCCCCCGCGCCCGCAGCACTTCCGCGGAGAGTCCCGCTTCCTTTGCGCTTGTCAGCAGCCCTTCCGCGCAGGAGAGGGATGTGCGAAGGGTGTAGACGTCGTTTTCGTCCTCCGGCGTTTCTTCCGCTTCCCGCCGGATGCGCCAGAACAGCATCCCCGCCGCGCTCTGCCGGTGCAGGAAGGGCAGGACGCCCTCCCCCTGCAGGCGGATATGATATTCCCCGAAAAGGGGGTGCAGAAATTGATACATGGCTGTACCCTTTCCTTTTACGATTCGTAACGGACCTCGCGGATGATCCCTTCCAACACGATGCGGTTCTCCGAAAGATAGGTCATCTCCAGCCCGTCTCCGACAAACACGATGCGCTGTTCTCCCGCGCCCACCGTGACCCGCGTGTCGCCGTATTCCAGCAGGCTGTCGATCCCTTCCGCCAGCAGGCGCTTGCCGTCCCGCAGCTCGATATAGACCCCCTCCGAGAGGGGTAATTTCTTGAACACGGTGGTTCACACGCCTTCCTACAGGCGAAAGAGTCATACTTGCGCCTGCAAGACCAGTATATTGGTGCCGGAGTGATTTTATGAACCTGTCTCTTTCCGTTCGGCTGCGGGCGCTGTCGCGGCTGCTCTTTCCGCCGGTTTTGCTCGCCTTGTTCGTTCTGCTGCTGTTCCAACCGGCGTTTTCCTCGGAAGCTACGCTCGCGCGGCTTGTCTTTTTCGCACGCTCGGTGTTCCCCTCGCTGTTCGCGGCGCTGTGCCTTTCGGGGTTGCTTGTCTCCTCTCCGCCGGCGCGGGCGCTGTACCGCTTTCCCTTCGGCGTGGAGCTGACGGCGCTGCTCCTCGGCGTGCTGTGCGGGTTCCCGGTGGGGGCGCGCACCGCGGTGCAGCTTTATGAGGAAGGGCGCATCTCCAAGGACCGTGCGGAGTTCCTGTGCGGGTTTTCCAATCTCGCCTCCCTGCCGTTTCTCGTGGGCGTGGTGGGGAGCGCGCTGTTCGGGGACGTGCGCTTCGGCGTGCGGCTGGCGCTGCTGCAAGCGGCGTCCGCTCTGCTGACGGCGGGCGTCCTGTACGCGTTGTTCCGCCCCTCCTGCCACGGCATCCGCGCACCCGCAGGACAACCCGCCGGGATGGGGATCTCCGCCGTGGCTCGCGCCGTGGCGGGGAGCGCCCACACCATGCTGGAGCTGGGGGGCATGCTCATCTTCTTCGGCGTGGCGGCGGATCTGCTGCTGCACGTGTCCGGCATAGATCCGGCGGGCGTCCGGGCGGCGGTCCTGCAAAGTGCGCTGGAATTTTCCTCCGGCGTCGCCCGCGCGTCGGCGCTGGGCGGAGAGGGAGGGAAGCTGCTGGCGGCGGCAGCGGTGGGTTTTTCCGGGCTTTGCGTGTGGGCGCAGATCGCGGCGGTGACCCGGGGGAAGCTCTCCCTGCGCCCGTACTTGCTGGGCAAGTCTTTCCAGTGCGCCCTGCTGCCGCTGCTCGTGAAACTTTTCGCTTGACAAACTTTGCCGAAAAGGGTATAATAAAAACACTTGATCCGGGAGGAAAGGAGGAGTTCCATGCTGCTTGTGTTCGGTGCGTTGAGCGCCGGGTTGTCCGGTTTGTTCTGCGCGTTGTCCGCGGTGCGGGGATGGCTGTTGTGTCCGCTGTTTCTCGCCCTGTTTGTCGGGTGTCTGCTGGCGGTCATTTTCCTGTATGTGCTGTGCCTGCTCATCGTCTCCTTTTTCCTTCGCTCCAAAAAGCCGATGGAAAAGGATCACCCGGTGGTCCGCTTCTTTTTGGTGGAGACCCTGCGGTCGGTATGTACCGTGAGCCGCGTCAAGATCCGCGTAGAGGGGGCAGAGAAGCTGCCGGAAGGGCGCTTCCTGTTCGTTTCCAACCATCGCTCGCTGTTTGACGGGGTGGTCTCCCTCGCCGCCTTCCGCAAGACCCCTTTGGCGTTCGTCGCCAAGCCCGGGATCCTTCGCGCGCCGCTGATCGGCAATTTTGCCCGCTACTGCGGCTTCCTGCCCATCGACCGTGAGGACGCCCGCAGCGCCATCCGCACCATCAACGCCGCGGCGGAGCTGATGAAACGGGATATTTGCTCCGTGGGCATCTACCCGGAAGGGACGCGCAACCGCGCCCATACCCCCGGGGAGACTCTGCCGACGCTGCTGCCCTTCCACGACGGCGTGCTGATGATCGCCCAGAAGGCGAAGGTTCCCATCGTCGTCGTTTCCACCCACGGAACCGCCGCGATCTCCCGTAACTTTCCCTTCCGCCGCTCTTCGGTGACGCTGTCCGTCCGGGAGGTTCTTCCGGCGGCGGAGGTCGCTTCCGCGCGCACCAGCGCGATCAGCGAGCGGATTTGCCGCGTTTTAGAAACCGCTTTGATAGAAAATCACGCCTGAAACGGAAGAAAGGAAATGAAATCATGAACGGAAAACATATGTTTCGCATCCTGCTGCTCTGCCTGACCGCCGCCGTTCTGTTTTGCGCCTGCAATCCCGCTCCGGAGCAGGAGAATTCGGAAAGCAGCGAAGAAACCAGCGAGGAAAGCAGTGCGCCGGTGAGTGAGGAGACCGGCGAAGAAACCAGCGAGGAAAGCAGCGAACCGCCGAGGGAGGCAGCATATATGGAATACGAAATCCCAGAAAACTTCAACGACGCATACACCGACGTGTTCGAGATCTCCGATCTCAAGCAGATGCGGATCCTTTACAACGAGAACGTGGGAAGCTATTCGTTCTATTACGATTATCCCGAGGGCGGCACCTACATGACACAGCTGGTGCGGAAGCGCTGGGGGATGTATATGCTGGGTGCCATCCAGCACCGGAACGCCTCCGGCGTGCAGGCGAACATCATCGGCGCGTCCACCGACTTTGAGTGGGTGCTGCGCTGCGGTCCGACGCAGGGGACCAGCGGAACCTTCCGCGGGGGCAACCACGGTGACTACACGCTTTCCGATTGGAACGCGGAGGACACGACCAAGACCAACGATCACTTCATCGACATGACCTTCTACGACGCTTCCACCGGTGAAAAGGTGGAGCCGCAGAGCGGCGTGGAGATGACCGTCAACGGTCTGCGGGTGGTCATGCACGATAACATTTACGACGGGGAATACAACCAGGCGAACGTGATGATCAACGTGGAGCGGATCTACCTGTTCAACGGCGAGGACGTATTCCTGCAATCCAAGCTCTATATGACGCGGAACACCTACTTCCAGATGTCCTACTCCTGCATGATGCCCATTATGAAGCAATACGGCAACTGGACGAAGTTCTACAACGAGGACGGCACCGAAAAGCTGGTGCAGACGCCGCTGACGGGAACGAGCAACTACGGGAACAACTTCAGCAACGGCAACAACGCCACCAAGGTGGAAATGTGGGGCGAACAGTATCCGGCTTACCACATGACCATGCAGATCTATAACCCGGAGGATATGTTCTACCGTTCCACCGATTACGTCAAGCTCTGGGACATGAACCCCTCTTCCAATAAGCTGTACTTCTCCTCCTTCGCGCTGGGGACTGCCAAACTCGTCCGCAAGGGCACGGAGTGGGATTTCCGTTCCAGCTGGAGCTTCTCCTATGAGCCGGATTTCGTCTGCCCCACGGAGCCGGATGAAAAACTGGGCTTTTGACGATCTATGAACCAAACGGTATCTTCTTCTGATTTTCCGCTGCTCCCTCAAGTCCATGTGGCGCACGGGCCGCTGACGGAGGGGGTGCTGGTGCTAGAAGGCGGTGCCGCCCGCGGGATCTACACGGCGGGCGTCTGCGACGTGCTGATGGAGCAAGGCATCCATATGCAGTGCATCGCGGGGGTATCCGCCGGGGCGCTCAACGGGTGGAATATCATGTGCAGGCAGGTGGGAAGGTATGCCTCCATCGCCCTGTACCATTGCCGGGACGCGCGCCACACCGGCTGGAAGGCCATCCTGACGGACGGCGGATACATCGGATTTGATTTCATTTTCGGTGATGTCAACGACGAATTCCCCCTCAATGTTTCTGCTTTGGACGACCCTGCGCGCCGCTTTGCGGTGGTCGCCACCGATCTGGAGACGGGAAAACCCTTTTTCGGGGAACGCTGCTCCTGCAGCAGCCTCCGCCGCGCCACCATTGCCTCCGCCAGCTATATCGGTATTTCCCGGGTGGTGGAGCTGGACGGGCACAAGCTGCTGGACGGCTGTCACTCCGCCATCATCCCCTTTGATTGGGCGGTGGAGCAGGGATACCGCAAGCAGATCGTGGTGCTGACGCGGGAGCGGGAATACCGCAAGGGACCGCTCTCGAAGGAGAATCGGCGGCTGGTGCGCACCCTTTACGGGAGGTATCCGGCGTTCTGCGACTCCGTGGAACGGACGCAGGAGCGTTACGGATCCCTGCGGGACCGCATCTGTGCGGCGGAGGAAGCGGGGGAGATTTTCGTCATCGCTCCCCGCGGACCGGTGGAGGTTAAGCGGGTCGAGCGGGACCATAAAAAGCTGTATGATCTCTATGTGCGGGGCAGAAAGGACGCCGAAGAGGCGCTGCCCGCCCTGCGCGACTATCTGGCAAAGCCGTGACGGAAAAAGAGATTCTGGAGATCGCGCTGCGGCAATCGGCGATCGACTGCGGATGCGAGCCGGAGGATTTCCTGCGGCATGAGCCGGTCGTGGTACGGTCGCGGGCGGACGAGCGGGCACGGAAGTACCTGCCGCTGCCCTTCGAATGTGATCTGGTCTCCTACGGGAACAACGTGGTGGCGCAGGTCAGCGAACGTCTGCGCGCGCCGGTGGAACATTTTCTGCGCACCTATCCGGTCTCCCATTGCTTTGAAACGCCGCATCTGCACGTGCTGGAGGAGCTCCTGCGCCCGTTCGGGCTGCGGGTCTGCTTTCAGGCGGAGTATTTCCTGCCGGAACCGGACCTTCTTCATCCGCTTCCGTCGCCGTATCCGACGCGCCTTCTGACGCCGCCCGCGTTTGACGCGCTGTACACGCCGGAATGGAGCAATGCGCTCTGTAAGGATCGTCGGCAGTTGGATCTGCTGGCCGTGGGCGCGTATGACGGGGAGACGCTGATCGGTCTGGCGGGCGCTTCCGCCGATTGCGAACAAATGTGGCAGATCGGCGTGGACGTGCTGCCCGCATACCGTCGGCGCGGCGTGGCCTCCGCCTTGGTGAGCAGGCTCGCCTGCGAGATACTCGCGCGTGGGATCGTCCCGTTTTATTGCGCGGCGTGGTGCAATCTGCCGTCGGTACGCAACGCCATCCGGTGCGGCTTCCGCCCTGCGTGGGTAGAGCTGACTGCGCGGGAAGCCTCCCTTGTGGAGCGCCTGAACGCGGCAAATTGAAAACAAAAAGGCACGACCGGGAAGAACCTTCCCGGTCGTGCTTTCGTATTTCCCCGTGTGGAACGGGTTACTTGATCGTGTAGGTGCCCAGCACGTGGCGCTTGACGTACAGGTAATCGAAGGAGTTGATCTTGCCGTCATGGTTCACGTCCGCGGCTGCCGACTGCTCTGGCGTCAGCGCCGCGGTGCCGAGGCAGTACCGCTTGAGGTGCAGGTAGTCCAGCGCGTCGATTTTGCCATTTCCGTTGATGTCGCCGAGCTTGTGGGCGTTCTTTTCATTGATGTAGGTATAGGTGATCGTGACGTCGCCTTTCACGGTCAGCAGCGTCTCCTCCCTGACGGGGATCATGCCGTCGATGGCCTTTGCGGGAACGAACATCTGCGAGCCGACGGCGGCGGTGAATTGGTAGGACGCCAGTTCCTTTCCGTCCGCGCCCTTGCAGACCACGGAGACGGTGGCGGCGTTTTTCTTATCGTATTTCGCGAACAGGTAGTCCCGCACGTATTCCGACCAGAGGGTGTGTCCCTTGACGGATTGGTGGATGCCGTCCCCCGGATTCAGGAACTCTCTCATGTTCTCATCCCGGGTTTCCGCGTAGATGTCGATGATGTCGCAGCCGTAGGCGACGGCAACCTGCCGCATGGCTTCGCAGAAGTCCTTCATGTTGCCGTAGGCGTAGTCCAGCCCGTACGCGCCGGATGTATAGTAGCCGTCCCCGTTGTATGCGTCATGGGGGCAGATGAAGATCACGTCGGTGCCGATCTTCTGCAGCTCGGTGACAAAGTAAGTCAGGTTGGCGGTGTAGGTCTCCAGGGAGATATTCGGACGTTTCGAGGAGAGCACCTGCGCCTGATCGTTCATGCCAAAGCAGATGAGGGCGATGTCCGGCTTGTGGACCAGTACATCCCGCTCAAAGCGATCCCTGCCATTGACGGTGCTGTCCCCGCCGACGCCGGCGTTGATGACCTCGGTGCCCACGTGGGCGCCCAGCATATTGACCCAACCGCTGCGGGCGGTCAGGGAATCGCCGAAGGCGAGGACGGTCTTGTTCGCCAGAGAGCTGGTCAGGGATTCTTCGGAGACGCAGAAGAAGCGCTGATAGACGGGAACGGAGGTGCATTTGCCGTTTGCGCCGTTGGCATAGACGACCACCGTGTAGGCGTTTCCGACCTTCAGCAGGTTGGAGGAAACGGTGTAGCTGTTCGTGCTGACCTTCGTGGGCTTCACCACCGCCTCATTAAAAGGGTTCGGCGTGGAGCTGATGAGGGCAAAGGTGTAGTCCGTGGCGCCCTCCACCGGAGTCCATTGGATGGTGACGTTGGATTTGACGATGCGCTCGTCGGAAGGGGAGGTGATGGTCGGGGTGGCGAGCTGTTCGCTGCCCGCATCTCCCAGAAGGATACAGGTTTTGCCGCTATCCGGTTGGTTCAGATTGATGATATGCTTGCCTTTGTTGTCCTGGTTTTCGTACAGCCACGCCTTGGTGCCCACGGAGCAGGCCTGCACGGCAGGGTCCGAGCCGGAGCCGCAGTCCATGATCACAAAGCCGTTGCGGGGCAGGACCGGATACTTCGGGCTGCCGGTGGCACGGTTCAGGTCGGTCGCGACGCAGACGTAGCAGTTCTGGGTCGCATCCCACGCGAACGCCAGCGAGCTCCACCACTCAAAGTTCCCGCCTCCGCTGACCACCGTACCGTTGTCCGGCGTGAACAGGATGCAGTCGCCGTTTGCGTAATGCTTGGAGTTGACGTTCTCCGTGGTTTTGATCTGCATGGCGGCGGCCTGCTCCCAGGAGGCGACCGGATCATAAGCCGTTTTGCCTGCGTCCGGGGTGCCGATCTTGATGTAGGAATCGCTCACGAAGTCGTCTGCATACCAGAGTTTTCCGTTGGTCTGAATGGCGCCGCCGTACAGGTGGGTGTTATAGAGGTACGCCTTGGTGCCGATCGCAAGATTTTTCACGTACTCGTAGGAATCCTGGATGCGTTTGGTGATGTAGTTGATCCCGCCGCTGGAGCTGTAATCGTTGCCGACGCAGATGCCGTAGGCGAAGCCGTATTTGGGGATCTGCATATCGGATTTATCAACATTCTGTGCGTTGACGTTCTTTTCTTTCAGGACAAAGCAGTTCTGGGATGCATCCCAATCGAAGATGTAGACGCACCACCATGCGAAGTTGCCCTTGTCCCCCAGCCTGCTCGTGTTAGAGCCGGAGATGATGATGGCGGAGCCCTCCGTGGAGTTCGAGGTGTTGATGTGGGTGATGATCAGCGTTTGATCGCTCGGCCCGTAGGCGGAAACGCTCGCCGGGAAGAGAGGCAGCAATGCTGCCGGCAGCATCGCCGCCAGCAGAAGAAGCGGCAGGGCTGCGCGAAGGAACCCTCTGCGTGTTCGTTGCATGGTTTTGCATCCTTTCTGAAAAAATTCTTTCTGCCTTTCATTTTAACAGATTCCTGTCCGGATTGCAAGATTCCCGCCAAAAAATCCGGGCAAATGGGATTGATTTTTTTGTATGATTGGTATATAATAGTAAAATCAAATTATCATGGGAGGAAAGTTGCCGTGGAGCCGAGAGCGTTCAATGAACGGAAGCGATCGCTGTTTTCGCAGTATTATCGGTTCCTCAATCCGCCTCAACAGGAAGCGGTGGCGACGGTGCAGGGTCCCTTGCTGGTGCTGGCGGGGGCGGGCTCCGGGAAGACCACGGTGCTGGTGAACCGCATCGGCAACCTGATCCTGTTCGGCAACGCCTGGAAAGACGAGACGCTCCCCCCGGACGCGGAAGCGCTTTATGCGGAGATGGCAGCCGTGGACGGCGGCTCCCGCGCACAGATCCGGGCGGTGCTGGAAAAGCTGGCGGTTTCCCCGGCGAGACCCTACCGGGTGCTGTGCATCACCTTCACCAACAAGGCGGCAAATGAATTCAAGGAGCGGCTCTCCGCCCTGCTGGGTGAACGCGCCGAGGATATCTGGGCGGGCACCTTCCATTCCGTCTGCGTGCGCATCCTGCGGCGGCATATCGACCTGCTGGGCTACACGGGGAATTTCACCATCTACGATACGGACGACACCAAAAAGGTGATCACCTCCGTCATGAAGCAGCATCAGATCGACGAGCGGCACCTTTCCGTCAAGGCGGTCATGGGGCTGATCTCCAAATACAAGGAAAAGGGCTACCTGCCGGAGGAAGTCGAGATGGATCCCGACCTGCGCACGGACACTCGTCTGTACGATGCGGCGCGGGTCTATCGGGACTACCAGCGCACCCTGCAAAACGCCAATGCGTTGGATTTTGACGATCTCATTCTGCTGACCAACCTGCTGTTCCGGGAGTACCCGGAGGTATTGGATCGCTACCGGCAGCAGTTCGATTACATTCTGGTGGACGAGTTTCAGGACACCAACCCTTCCCAGAACCAGCTGGTCGCGCAGTTGGGGAGCGGGAAGGAGAACGTCTGCGTCGTCGGGGACGACGACCAATCCATTTACAGCTTCCGCGGGGCGACGGTGGAGAACATTTTGCAGTTCGACCGGCTCTTTCCCGCGGCGAAGACCATCCGTCTGGAGCAGAATTACCGCTCCACCGGGCATATTCTCTCCGCGGCGAACGCCGTCATCAGCCATAACGAGGGGCGGAAGGGAAAAAACCTCTGGACGGCAGCGGGAGACGGCGAAAAGATCCGCGTGGAGCGTCCCTTTACCCAAATGGAGGAATCCGCTCTGATCGTTTCGGAGATCAAGCGGCAGGTGGCGAACGGCACACGGCAGTACGGGGATTTCGCCGTGCTGTACCGGGTGGGAGCCCTTTCCAACAACATCGAACAGGCGCTGGTCAAGGCGCGCATCCCCTACCGGATCTGCGGCGGTTTGCGCTTCAGCGAACGGCGGGAGATCAAGGATGTGGTGGCGTACCTTTCCGTCATCAACAACCCGTCGGACAATGTACGTCTGAAGCGGATTTTGAACGTTCCCCGCCGCTCCATCGGGGATACCACGGCGGATCGGATGGAGGTCATCGCTTCTTCCGAGAACAGCAGCCTTTACAAGGTGGCAAAAAATGCGTCCTTCTACCCGGAGCTTGCCCGGGCGGCAGGGAAGTTAAAATCCTTCGCTGAACTGATAGATTCCATGCGGGAGTTTTCCGTTTCCTACGGGCTGACGGAAACCGTTTCCCACGTGCTGGAAGAAACCGGATATATGCGTTTCCTCGCGGAAGAAGCGGAAGCGGACGGGGACGAGCAGCACGAACGGGAACAGAACGTGCAGGAATTTCTCTCCACCGTGCGCCTGTACGAGGAAACGTCGGAAAGCCCTACGCTCTCCGCCTTTTTGGAGGAGATGGCGCTGGTCTCCGACGTGGACGCGTTGGAGGAAGGGCAGGACGCGGTCACACTGATGACCGTGCACGCCGCAAAAGGGCTGGAATTCCCCGCGGTGTTCCTCATCGGCTTTGAGGACGGACTGTTCCCCAGCCAGCAGGCGGTCATGGAGGGGGGCATCGAGGAGGAACGGCGGCTGGCGTATGTGGCCATCACCCGTGCCAAGCAGTCCCTGTGCCTGACCCACTGCGCTTCCCGGATGCTCTACGGACGGACGGACGCGAAGGTGGCGTCCCGCTTTCTCGGGGAGATCCCGGAGCAGGACAGGACAAGCTCCACTCCCGAACCTTCCTATGCGACCCGCCGAAGCGATTTCGGGTTCCGTCCTTCCACCGGCGGCTTCCGTTCCGCGGAACAACGCGAGGCGCGTCCGCTTGCAGGCGGGCAGACCCGTTTTTCCGCCGGCGACCGGGTGGTACACGCCTTCTTCGGCGCGGGGGAAGTGCTTTCCGCGCAGGAAATGGGCGGGGATATGCTCTACGGCATCCTGTTTGACGACGGCTCGGAAAAACGCATCATGGGCAGTTTTGCGAAATTAAAACCGGAATAAAATTTGATGTTTCCCTCACGAAAGGAGTTTCATAAATGGCTGAAATCAAACCCATCCGCGCACTGCGGTATACGGAAAAGGCGGGGGCGCTGGAGACCTGCGTCTGCCCGCCCTACGACATCGTAAACGAGGCGGAATATGCCGCTTTGTGCGGGGAAAATCCCCACAATCTGATCCGTCTGGAGCTTCCCACCGGCGGGGAGGATCGCTATGAAAACGCCGGAAAGTTGCTTACCGAATGGCTGGAAAGCGGCGTGCTGACGCAGGACGAAACGCCGGGCATTTACCTCTATCGGGAGGCGTTCACGGTGGGAGGAAAGCAGTATGCCTTCGACGGGCTGGTCTGTCTGGTGGGGCTGCGTCCCTTCTCCGACCGGGTGGTGCTCCCCCACGAGGAGACCCTCTCCAAAGCCAAGGAGGATCGCTTCCGGCTGATGTGCGCTACCGGCTGCAACTTCTCCTCCATCTATTCCCTGTATCGGGATGAGAAAGGGGACATCCGGGAGGTCGTCCGCGCATCGCAGGCGCTGCCCGTACTGGCGGAATTCACCGACGGGGAAGGGGTGACCCATACCCTGCGCAAGATCGAGGACGAAAAAACGGTCGCGTTCCTTGTGAACGCCTTTGCGGACAAGCAGTTGTTCATCGCGGACGGGCATCACCGATACGAAACGGCGCTCCGCTACCGGGATACCGTTTGTCCGGACGCGACCCACGTGCTGATGACGCTGGTGGATTTGGAGGACGACGGACTGGTGGTTCTGCCCACCCACCGTCTCATCACCGGGCTGACCGTGGAAAAGGATGTACTGGCGGAAAAGGCGTCGGCGTTCTTTACCGCCACGGAGTACCCGGACGTGACCAAGGCAGAGGAAGTGCTGAACGCCCACAAGGACAAGCACGCCTACGCGCTCTACACCGGCGGAGAGGGCTTTACCCTGCTGGTCGGGACAGAAAAGGCAGATCAACTCACGGTGGAGGGCAGGAGCGAAGCCTACGCCCGGCTGGACGTCACCGTGCTGCACACCCTGCTGCTGGAACAGGTGCTGGGCATTGATAAAGAGAACATGGCAAGGCAGCAGAACCTGCGCTACACCCGCTCTGCGGAGGAAGCCGTCGAGTCTGTGCGGAAGGGCGAAAGTACCGCCGCGTTCCTGCTGAACCCCACCCGCATCGAGGAGATCCGCGCGGTGGCTGTCGCAGGGGACAAGATGCCCCAGAAGAGTACCTATTTTTACCCCAAGCTCAAGACCGGTCTGGTTATGAACCGGCTGTAACGAAAGGACGGATACCGAAATGGCAAAGCAACTGGAAAAGAAATACGATCCCGCCGCGTTCGAGGAACGACTGTACGCGGAATGGAGCGAAAAAGGATACTTCCGCCCGAACAAACCGGGCGCAAAGCCCTTTTCCATCGTCATGCCGCCCCCCAATATCACCGGGCAGCTGCACATGGGGCACGCGCTGGACAACACCCTGCAGGATCTGCTGGTGCGCTATAAGAGAATGTGCGGGTACAACACCCTGTGGGTACCCGGTACCGACCACGCCTCCATCGCCACGGAGGCGAAGATCGTGGAAAAAATGCGGGAAGAGGGCGTCACCAAGGAGGACATCGGTCGCGAGGCGTTCCTTGACCGCGCGTGGGAGTGGAACCGGGTCTACGGCGGGCGCATCACCGAGCAGCTGCGGAAGATCGGCTCTTCCTGCGATTGGGAGCGGCAGCGCTTCACCATGGACGAAGGCTGCTCCGAGGCGGTCAAAGACGTGTTCGTCCGCCTGTATAAGAAGGGGCTCATCTACCGGGGCAACCGCATCATCAACTGGTGCCCCCACTGCCTGACCTCCATTTCCGACGCGGAGGTGGAATACGAAGAACAGGCTGGGCATTTCTGGCATCTGCGCTACCCGGTCAAGGACAGCGACGAGTATATCTACCTCGCCACCACCCGTCCGGAGACCCTGCTGGGCGATACCGCCGTGGCGGTCAACCCCAAGGACGAGCGCTATGCGCATCTGGTGGGCAAGACGCTGATCCTGCCCCTCGTCGGACGGGAAATCCCCGTGGTCGCGGACGACTACGTGGAGATGGACTTCGGGACGGGCGTGGTCAAGATCACCCCCGCCCACGACCCCAACGACTTTGAAGTGGGTCTGCGGCACAATCTGGAAGTCATCAACGTCATGACGCCGGACGCCCATATCAACGAGGATTACCCCGCCTACGCCGGCATGGATCGGTTCGAGGCGCGGAAGGCCATCGTCAAGGATCTGGAAGCGGGCGGATACCTGGTGCGGGTGGAGAATTACGCCCACAACGTGGGCACCTGCTACCGCTGCGGCACCACCATCGAACCCCGCGTCTCCCTGCAATGGTTCGTGAAGATGGAGGAGCTGGCAAAACCCGCCATCGAAGCGGTGAAAACCGGCGAGATCCGCTTCATTCCCGACCGTTTCTCCAAAAACTACCTGCACTGGATGGAAAACATCCGCGATTGGTGCATCTCCCGTCAGCTCTGGTGGGGGCACCGTATCCCCGCCTTCTACTGCGACGATTGCGGCGAACTGGTCGTGACCGCCGACGCGAGTGCGGTCTGCCCCAAGTGCGGTGGCCCCATGCGGCAGGATCCCGATACGCTGGATACCTGGTTCTCCTCCGCTCTCTGGCCCTTCTCCACGCTGGGCTGGCCGAAGCAGACGGAGGATCTGGCGACCTTCTACCCCACGTCTACCCTCGTCACCGGCTATGACATCATCACCTTCTGGGTCTCCCGCATGATCTTCTCCGGCTTGGAACATACTGGGGAGAAACCCTTCTCCGACGTGCTGGTGCACGGGCTTGTGCGGGACGCGTTGGGACGGAAGATGTCCAAGTCCCTCGGCAACGGCATCGACCCGCTGGAGGTCATCCGCACCTATGGCTGCGACGCCTTGCGCTTCTCGCTGGTCAGCGGCAACAGCCCCGGCAACGATATGCGCGTCTCCGACGAACGCTTTGAATCCGCCCGCAACTTCGCCAACAAGATCTGGAACGCCGCCCGTTTCGTGCTGATGAATCTGGACGAAGAGGACGCGGTTTCTCTGGAAGATCTGGACCTCGCGAATCTGCCGGACGAGGATAAATGGATCCTTTCCAACTATAATCGAACCGTGCGCGAAGTGCGGGACAACCTCGACCGCTACGAACTGGGCGTGGCGCTGGGCAAGCTGTACGATTTCATCTGGGACGTGTTCTGCGACTGGTACATCGAGCTGGTCAAGGCGCGTCTCGGGGAAAAAGGCACGCAGACCAACCGAAGCGCGCAGAAGGTGCTGATCTATGTGCTGTCCGGCACCATGGCGTTGCTGCACCCGTTCATGCCGTTTATCACGGAAGAAATCTGGCGCACCCTGCCCCACGCGGGGGATTCCGTCATGGTTTCCGACTATCCGGCGTTCCATACGGAACTGGACTTCCCGCAGGAGGAGGAAGCCATGCGCAAGGTCATCGACGCCATCCGCGCAGTGCGCAACCTGCGCAGCGAAATGGGCGTCGCCAACTCCCGCCGTGCGCATCTGCGCATCGTCACGGCGGACCCGACGGCCTTCGGCGGCAAGGAGCGCTTCTTCGAGAAGCTGGCGTACGCTTCCGGCGTGGAAGTCTCCACCGAGGCGGGGAATGAACAGGGGTGCGTCCGCGCCATCACCGACGCGTGCGAAATTCTCATTCCCATCGCGGACATGATCGACCGCGAGGAGGAACTGGCCCGCCTGAATAAGGAGCTGGCGAACGCGGAAAACGAGCTTTCCCGCGCCCAAAGCAAGCTGGCGAACGCCGAATTTGTTGCGAAAGCGCCCCAGAAGCTGGTGGACGGCGAGCGCGCCAAGGAGGAAAACGCCAAATCCAAGCTGGAAAAGATCCGCGCCGCCATTGCAAATCTGGAAAATATGTAAGGTTTACGGGGGCTTTGCCCCCGTTTTCCCCATGCGTGGAAGGGGGGAGTTGACTGCTGATGAAAAATGAAAAAGTATACGCCATGAGCTTTGCAAAGGTATACCCTCTTCTCGTGAATAAAGCTGTGAAAAAAGGCCGCACGGCCGAGGAAGTAGATTTGGTCATACGGTGGTTGACGGGGTATGATCCGAATGGGCTGAAAGCCGTTCTGGACGCGGATGTGAGCTATGAGAAGTTCTTCGCCGAGGCCCCGAACATGAATCCGAACCGAAAAAAGATAACCGGCACAATTTGCGGCGTAAGGGTTGAGCATATCGTAGAACCCCTTATGCAGGAGATAAGGTATTTGGACAAGCTCATTGATGAGCTGGCCAAGGGGAAGCGTATGGAAAAGATTCTTCGGGAATGATCCCGACTTGGGAGGATAAAAGCGATATGGATTCCGCATACGCCAAATCAATAGAGTTTCTTCTGGAAAACGCCGGGCCGGTGATCCGGTACCGTTTGCATAAGGAGATTCTCGGAGACTTGTCCGAGCGCGAAGAAGAAAAACTGCTCGAACAGATTTACGAACTGCCCCTGTTCCGGCTGGTTGCAACCTATGTCAAGCCAAACGGCTACATCGGCAGCGGGATGCATAGCTGGGACAACTGGCGCGGAACGGTTCTGCATGAAACACCCTTGCAGGACGGGGAATGTGCGGCCAGATTGCTTTCGTACTATCGGATCCCCAAGACGCACCCCTTTGTGCGGGACTTCGTAGCCGCCATGCGGGACGAGGAAACCCTGCGGAAAGAATTTTCCTACATTCCGCCGGAAATCCCCCGTTACGAAAACCGTTTCGTGGGGCTGAATAACGGCAATAGTCTGATGGCTCTGATTTACACGATGCAGGCCATCTTAGGCTTTGGGGATGATTATGAGGATCTCAAAGACTTCCAGCAGATCTGTCTTAGGGGCTTTCAGCGCGTGAATGAAATTTCCTCGCTGGAGGAGATCACCAAGTTTAACCCCAATGCCAAGCGCAGGGGGAACTGCCCCTATATCGAAGCGGACGAGTATTTCCCGGACTATTATACGCTCTCCACGCTGGCCCACACGCATAGTTGGCGAACCGACGGGACGGTTCGGATGCTGTCCGATGCGTTTAACCATATCAATGCCATTATGAAGCCGGACAACACGATGGCGGTGCGACTCAAGGGCAAATACTACGGCCCCTGTTTTGCGCTGGCACGTCCCATCCGTGCCTTCCACCCGGATCTGATCGATACGATCACCTATCGCCGTTTGCTCACCGAGATTGCCATGCTGGGCGTGGGGGAAAGCGTCGGCGTGATCCGCGAATCGGTGGCGAATGTGAAGGAAGCCATCGACAAGGACGGGATCCTTCGGATGAATTTGGCCCAAGTCCATAACAAGCGGTATTCTCCGATGCATATTCCGTACCCGACGGCCTACGTCGATATGCGGCTGGAAGCGGATTACAAGAACAAAAACGCACTTTTGTGCGACCTCACCTACTGGGCGGTGGAATTTCTGCATCTCGCGTCTCAATAATAGGATGTAAACATGCAAAGGAATCGCACAAATGCAGCTCAAGCAAGCGCTTACTTCACAAAGGATCACGATTCGTGACTATCGGAAGTCCGATCTGCCGTTTGTTACTGCCATGTGGTTCGACGCGGAAAACGGGAAATATATGAGTGACCCGACGGAGGACTACGTTGATGACGAATATCAAAAAGCATTGGATGAGCTGGAGGACAACCCGGAAGGATATTACCTGACCGTCGTATCCAATGACACGGGGGACGTGATCGGGACCTGCTGTATGTTCCCGGACGAGAAAAAAGAGGTCTATGATATCGGATACTGCATCCACAAGCAATACTGGAGGAAGGGATACGGTTCCGAGCTGATCCGTTTCCTCATCGATTGGGTGCGCGCCCACGGCGGCGTTGCGCTCACCGGGGAAGTGGCAAAGGAGAATCTCGCCTCCAACCGGCTGCTGCAAAAGCACGGCTTTGAGGTCGTGCGCGAAACTTCCTTCAAAAAGTATCGCATGGGCATTTGTTTTGAAAGCTATATCTATCGTCTGAATTTAACATGAATCAAAAGGAGTAACTTACGATGTCTGAATGTACCCACGATTGCTCGAGCTGCGGGGAGAACTGCGCTTCCCGTCAGAATCCGGGCAGTATGTTAGAAAAGCCCCACGAGCTATCGGAGATCCGCCGCGTGATCGGCGTGGTGTCCGGCAAAGGCGGCGTCGGAAAATCCATGGTCACTTCGCTGTTAGCGGTTCTTGCGAACCGCGCGGGGATGAGCACGGCGATTCTGGACGCGGATATCACCGGTCCTTCCATCCCGCGTGCGTTCGGTCTGCACGGACAGGCTACTGCGGACGAAATGGGCATGTACCCGCTGCGTACGAAAACCGGCATCCGGGTGATGTCCGTCAATCTGCTGCTGCAAAACGAGACGGATCCCGTGGTCTGGCGCGGTCCGGTGATCGCCGGCTGCGTCAAGCAGTTCTGGACGGACGTGATCTGGGGCAAAACGGACCTCATGTTCATCGATATGCCCCCGGGAACCGGCGACGTGCCGCTGACCGTGTTCCAGTCCGTCCCGCTGGACGGAATCATCATCGTTACGTCCCCGCAGGAGCTGGTCTCCATGGTGGTGGAAAAGGCGGTCAAGATGGCAAAGCTGATGAACATTCCCGTGCTGGGGCTGGTGGAGAACTTCTCCTACTTCCAGTGCCCGGATTGCGGCGGGCAGCACGCCATCTACGGCGAAAGCCACGTGGAAGAGACGGCAAAACGGCTGGAGATCCCCACGGTTGCCAAACTTCCCATCGATCCGAAGCTGGCAGCTGCCTGCGACGCGGGTACCATCGAGCTGTTCGAGGGCACATGGCTCAACGGGCTGTTCGACACGATTCTGTAAATGGAGAGAAAGACTATGGAATACTGGAAAATACAGGAAAACAAGCGCAAAACCGTCTGGGAGGGACCCTTCGACGGGCACACGGACTATCTGGAAATGAGCGGGCTGGGCAGCTCGTTTATCGTAACCTACGGCACGGACGCGGACGGAAACCTGCTCTTGCAGCGGCGGGTGATCTTCCCGCAGCTCCGCACCCGTCCGAACAATACCCACGCGTCCTTCAGCAGCACCATCCGGGAGGAAGCGATGCCCCGCTTGACGGTCTCCGGCTGTTCGGAAGAAAAAGCCGTCCGCTTCGAGCTGGACGGCGATCTGCGGGTGGTTTCCGCCCTCGGCGGCGCAGAAGTGGAGCGGGAATTCTTCCCGTCCACGGACAAGCGCGCCTGCATCGAGCGCATCTGCGTTCGCAATACGGCGAAGGAACCGCTGTGCATCACCCTGACAAACGCCGGAACTACCCGCAACGAAGCCCTGCGTGGCTGCGCGGGGGTGTTGGTGTCCTATGTCCTTGCGCCGGAGATCAATGTGACGCTTGCGCCGGGGGAGAGCTATACCTTCGGTATCACCTACGCCGGGGAAATGCTGCCTACCGTTCCCACTCCCTGTGACGCGGACGCGGAGCTGGCAGCCCGGCGGGAACGGATCGCGCAGCTGCTTGACCCGCTGCGTCTGGACACCGGTGACGACGTGCTGGACACCATGTTCGAATTTTCCAAGATCCGCGCGGGGGAGAGCATCTTCCGCACCCGCAGCGGCTTGATCCACTGCCCGGGAGGCGACTCCTACTATGCCGCTGTCTGGTGCAACGATCAGGCGGAGTATTCCGGCCCGTGGTTCGCCTTTACGGGGGATAAGATCCTGCTGGAAGCGGCGGAGACCGCCTACCGCTGGTACATCCCCTTCATGGACGAGACTTACGAAGCCATCCCGTCCTCCGTTATCGCGGAGGGGCTGGACTACTGGAACGGCGCGGGGGACCGCGGCGACGCGGCCATGTACCTCTACGGCGCCAGCAGCTTCTGCCTGACCCGGGGCGATCGGGAGCAGGCAAAAGCCCTGTGGGATTCCATCAAATGGTGCGCGGAATACTGCAAGCGCAAGGTCAACGAGAATGGCGTGATCGCTTCCGATTCCGACGAGCTGGAGACCCGCTTCCCTGCCGGAGACGCGAACCTCTGCACCTCCAGCCTGTGCTGCATGGGTCTGCGCGCCGCCGCCTGCATCGCGGAGGAGTTCGGCGAAACCGAACTGGCTGCCGACTACCGTGCCCGGGCGGAAGAACTGGCGAAAGCGATCGACAACTTCTTCGGCTGGACGGTCAGCGGCTACGAAACCTACCGCTACTACGAGGGCAATGACGTGCTGCGCTCCTGGATCTGTATGCCCCTCTGCGCGGACATTTTCACCCGCGCCAAGGGCACCGTGGACGCCCTGACGGGCCCCGAATTGTTTACCGACGACGGTCTGCTCTCCCAAGAGGGCAGCAGCACCGTCTGGGATCGCTCCACCCTGTACGGTCTGCGGGGCATTTTCCGCGCAGGATACACGGAAAGGGCGTTTGAATTCCTTCGCTACTACTGCCGCACCCGGCTGTTGGGCGAGCGCGTTCCCTATGCCATCGAGGCGTTCCCGGAGGGGAACAAGCGGCACCTGTCCGCAGAATCCGCGCTGTTTGCCCAGATCGTGGTGTTCGGTCTGTTGGGCATCACGCCGAAGGGCTTCCGTCGGTTTACCATCGCGCCCACGCTTCCCGCGGAGCTGGATCACCTGACGTTGGAGAACGTCCATGCCTTCGGAAAGGTGTTCGATATCCATGTCACCCGGGACGGCTGGGAAGTGAAATACGACGGGCAAACCCTTCGCGGCAGCGGAAGCGGGGAGATCAGCCTGTAAAAAGCAATCAAAAAAGCGAACGGCGTTTGCCGTTCGCTTTTGCTGTGTATGGCTTTATTTGAACGAGAACGTGTCGACCACGGTATGGAAGCAGTCGATGACCTTGTCGTAGCTGCCCTCCGGGGCGGTGAGGGTGACGAGATGTACCTCGCCGGAACGGACGCAGATCACCTGTTCGTAGGTGTAGGTCATGTCGGAGAGCTGCAGGGTGTAGCGGTTCCGGTTGGCGATCACGCCGCCCAACTTACACTCTTCCTTTGTACTCTCGAAAGAGATATGCTCGCCGTAGAGATCCTCCAGTTGGGAGCGGTAGTCGTCCCAGTAATTGTTCGCGCCCCAATCCTTTTGTCCGCGCCCGAGGGTAAAGCTCATCACGGAGATGCTGGCGTATGCCTCGCTGGTGGCGCCTGCTACATTGCACTTGATGCCCGCCATGCCGTCGCTGCGGTCCACTTCCCAGTTTTCCGCGTAGCAGAAGGTGTAATTGAGCGCTTCGTTTTCAAAGCGTACGCTGCCGTCCGGCACGCCGCCTTCCGGCGTATCGCCGTTGCCTTTCCCGGAGCAGGCGCACAGAACCAGTGCGGCGAGCAGCAGGAGGGGCAGACAGCGGAACAGAACCTGTTTTTTCATGGATCGGACCATACCTTCCTTTATTTCACGGTGTAGATGGTAGTTTTTCCGCAGACCACCTTCTTCGTCCCTTCCGGGAGTTCAATTTCGAATTCGGCGACATTCCGACCTGGCTCTTGCGCCAGGGAGGACTGCTTGCCGCCCCGCAGGGTGACGGTGAGCTTTCCGTTCTCAAGGTCGGAGGTGATCAGCCGGTAGACATATTCCCCCTCCGTTTTGGATTTCACACGGATGGTCAGCCGGTTCCCGTTCTGGGAGAAACTTTCAAAGCTCAGCTCGTCGTTTGTGAGGACATAGGTTTCGCGGTAGGCGTATACGCCTGCCAGCAGCGCGATGCAGAGAGCGACCGCAAAAGAAATGTAGCAGATCAACAATCGTTTCACGGAAAGAGCCACTCCTTTGTGGATTTTCTTTATTATACACTTCTTTTTCCGAAAAGGCAAGGGGAAAAACACAAAAAGCGCAAAAAGCGCAGAAAAAGGGGACGGATCGGGAACATACCTCCCCCGGCGGGCGTTTTCCGGTAAAAAAGATTGACTTTTTCTTTCGTGTGTGGTATACTTTATTACCGATACCATTCAGATAATATATTGTGCATAGTTTTTGCTGGCTTCAACATCGAAAGGAGAACTTGACCATGGTGTGTCCTCATTGCGGGAAACCGGTTTACGACGGAAACCTGTTCTGCACCTTCTGCGGCGGAAAGTTGGACGTAGGTGCGGGAAATCCGCCGGCCGGAGGGCAGACGGAGGGTGCCGAAGATTTTACCCTCGGAAACACGCAGACGTTTTCTGCGCCGGCAACGGAACCGGTAGAACCGGCGTTTGCCGCCCCGGAGTTTGACGCTCCCAAGCCGAAAAAGAAGAGAAAATTTTCGAAAAAGGCCATCATCGCCATCGTTTCGGGGGCTGTTGCCGCGGCGCTGGTGCTGACGGTCGCGCTGAATTTCCGGAAGATCCGCGGCTTCTTTGTCCTCACCTTCGGTTCGGACGAGGATTATTTCGAGTTCGTGGAGGAGCACGAGGCGGAGCGGTATGCCGAAACCATCGCTTCTGCCTACGCGATGCCGCTGCGTTTGCTCCGGATGGATTCCTCCGGGGAAACCACCCTCTCCTTTACGGGGAATGAGAACCTCCTTTCCGCGTTCCTCAAGGATCTGGGGGTTGACTATAACGGCGAGCTTTCGGTTTTGAGAGAACTGCAGCTGGAGACCTCCCACAATCTCACCAAGGACGGGATGTCCGTCGGCGCAGGGCTGGTCATCTCCGGGCAGCCCATCTTAAGCGCCAATGTGACGATGGATTTCACCACGCAAACCATCTATTATTCCATTCCCGAGCTCAGCGACAAGATCATCACCCTGCCGGGCGCCAAATTGATGAGCGGCGGCAGCGAGTTCCAGGAAACACTGGAAGTGATGCGGCAAGTCGGCGGGCTCATCCCCTCCGAGAAGGAGCTGTCAAAGCTGCTGGAGAGGTACATCGGCGTGGCGCTGGACGCCCTCGATAACGTCACAGTGGACGAAACTACGCTGGAAGTGCTGGGCGTTTCCCAGAATTGCAGAAGGATCACCATGCGGATCTCCGAAAGGACGCTTGCCTATATCACAAAGGCGATCCTGCAGGAGGCAAAAACGGATGAGACGATCAAGAATCTCTTCCGTCAGGTCCAGAATTCCAAACTTGTGCAGTCCGCCGTCGGCGCGGGCGCGCTTCCCCCGGATGCGATCATGGCGCAGTACAATCTGCTCCTCTCGCGGATCGACGAGCTTTTGGAGGAGCTGGAGCTTGTCACGCCTTCCTCCGAGGAGTTCCTTGTCATCACCGACTATGTGGACAGCTCTCACGATGTCATCGGCAGAGAGGTCAGGACGGCGGGAGGCACCGTCTTCTCCTATGCTACCGCCAAAAACGGGAAAAACGTCGCCTCCAAAGTGGAGGTCGGTGAAAGGATCTTCCTGAGAGGGACCGGGACGCAATCGGGCAACAAGGTGACCGGCGAATATGTCCTGACCGTTTCGAACTTCCAAGAGGAGCATGAGGTCGGCCGACTGCTGCTCACCGATTTCAACGTCAAATCCTTCCGGCAGGGAGAACTGGACGGGAAGATCCGCATCGTTCCTTCCGAGGAGCTCCTTTCGTCCCTGTTCGGCTCCAGGCTGATGGCTTCCATTCTGCAGCTTTCGGCGGAGTTCGATTTCAAGACGAGCGGAGACAGCTTCGACGTGGACGTCAACCTTCTGATGGGGGACGAAGTGATGCTGGGCGTCAGCATGAAGAACAGCTTCTCCGACGGCGGTAAAGTGTCTGTTCCCCGCGGCGACCTGTTGGATATTCAGGATCGGGACGCCCCGGAGAAATTGCTCAATTCCCTGAAGCTCGATCAGCTTCGCAAGTCCCTGCGGCGCACCAAACTGCCCGCCGAGCTTCTGGATTACGTGGATGACGCGATCGAGGACATGATCGAAGCGCTGGAAAGAGAAATGCGGTACAGCTCGTACGGCTGGGAAGATGAGGAGTACTACGGATCTTGGAATTGATCGGGCGGTTTGCCCGCGGATCGAAAAAGAGCAGCGCTGCCCGGTTTTGCGGGCAGTGCTGCATTTCGTGGGAGGCGGTTTGAGATGAAGATCGAAATCCGAGGGATCGCAAAAACATACGGCCGCAAGAGCGTCCTGCGGGATGTGCATTTCACCGCCGAAAGCGGGCAGTGCGTGGGGATCCTGGGCAGCAACGGCTGCGGAAAATCCACCCTGCTTTCCATCCTTGCGGGGATCCAGAAATGCGACGCCGGCTCCTTTCTCTATGAAGGGAAGGATCTGTTTCGCTATCCCCGTCAGCGCGCCCGTCTGGTGGGATATGTCCCGCAGGGGACGCCGCTTTTCGACGAATTGAGCGCAAAGGACAACCTGCTGCTCTGGTATTCCGGGGAGGAGCTGCGAAAGGAGCTGGAAGGCGGCTTTCTCGCTATGCTCGGGATCGGCGAGTTCCTGAAGGTACCGGTGCATAAAATGTCCGGCGGCATGAAGAAGCGGCTCTCCATCGGCTGTGCCATCGCCGGGCGACCGCCGATCCTTCTGCTGGACGAGCCCATGGCGGCGCTGGATCTGGTTTGCAAGCAGAGCATCCTCGAATACCTCCGCGCCCACAAGAAGGCGGGTGGGATCCTCCTGCTGGTGACCCACGATCTGCTGGAGTTGGAGCTTTGCGACAGCTGGTATATCATCAAGGACGGCGTGTCCGTGCCCTTCCGTTACGATGGGAACCTGAAAACGGTGGTGGAAAGCCTGTAAGATCCGAAAAGAGGGCGGAGCCGGAATGAAAAAATATCTGATCGTACAATTCAAACGGATGGCGAAGGCGCTCCCCCTCGCCATGGCGGTGATGCTTCTGCTGTTTTCCGGTCTGCTTGCCGTTCTGCACGGGCTGCTGCAGTCGCGGAGCGAGAGCGAGGAACTCAAAAAATACGTCGTCGGCATCGTGGGAGACCCGGATAGCGCCTATATGCATCTGGGCATTTCCGCCATCAGTTCTCTGGACGAGACCCGTTTTTCCATCGAACTGAAGCTCTTTGACGACGAGGAGTCCGCCCTGCGGGAGCTGAAGGCGGAGGAGATCTCCTCTTATTTCGTCTTTCCCGCCGGCTTTATCGAGATGGCCATGCATGGGGAGATCCTGCCCATCCGCGCGGTGGCGCTGCAGGATCCGGGCAGCTTTATCCTGCTGCTCAAAGAGGAGCTGGCGGAGGTCATCACGGAAGTGGTGGTGGAAACGCAAAAGGGAATCTACGGCGTTTCCGAAGCCCTTGACGCCAACGGGCATCATGCGCTTGCCGCCGAAAATGCCAATCGGTTGAGCGAGGAATACTTCAGGATGCTTTTCCGCCGTTCCGACCTGTATGAAACGGAGGAGCTGGGCGTTGCGGACGCGCTCCCGCTGCCGACGTATTATTTTTGCAGTTTTACCGTCTTTTTTCTGCTGCTGATGGGCTTGCCCTTCGCGGCGGTGTTTGTGAAAAAGGATCTTTCCCTGCAACGGATGCTGGCTTCCGCACGGATTTCTCCCCTGCGGCAGACGGCCTGTGAGTATGGGATCTATACCGGCATCACGGCGGGGATGTTCCTGCTGCTGTTCCTGCTTCTCGGGCTGTTGAAGAGCCGCGTGGAGGTGCTTTCCACGCTGGGAATCTTCGATTTGCACGGCCCCCTCGCCCTTGCGCTGCTGTCGCTGCCGCTGGTTCTTCTGGCGGCGTCCTTCGGGGAGCTGCTTTTCGAGCTTTCGGGGGAACTGGTGAGCGGGATCCTGCTGCACTTCTTTGTCACCTTGGCGCTCTGCTATATCACCGGCTGCTTTTATCCGCTCTATGCCTTTCCTGCGCCCATTCAGGCGCTGGCGCCTTTCCTTCCCACGGGGGCGGCGAGATCCTATTTTGCGTCCCTGCTTACCGGGGAAAGCCCGCTTTTGCCGCTCCTGCTGCTGTCGCTTTACGCGGCAGGCTTCTTCGCTTTGACCGCGGCGGTGCGGAAGCGGAAGCTGTGCGCGGCATGAGCCGGACAGACCCGGTTTAAGAGTTTTCCACACCTCCTTTTCACACATCTATGAAACAGTATTTGAAATGGTTCTGGCTTCTCAATAAAAGACTGTATAAAAAGGTCACCTTCGTGGCGCTTTTGCTGCTCATCCCCCTGCTGACGCTGTTTTTCAGCCTCTTTGCAAAAGAGAGCGGCGGGTTTGCCCATATCGCGCTGGCGGCGGACGGGGACGACGCCGTCGCAGGGGCGGTCATCGAAGAACTGCTGGACAGCAGCGAGTTCATCCGCTTCACCCGATGCGCCTCCGCGGAGGAAGCCGTCCGGATGGTGCGGAACGGGGAAGCCGACGGCGCATGGCTGTTCCCTTCCGATTTTGAAGAGCGCCTTGCGGCGTTTTCTAAAGTACATTCCCCCTACCGACCGGCGCTCACGGTGGTGGAGCGGGAGGCGACAGTCCCGCTGCGCCTTTCCCACGAAAAGTTGAGCTGTGCCCTATACAAATACTGCTCCCGTGCGCTGTATACGGATTATATCCGCGACGCACTTCCCGTGTTCGACGGGGCGTCGGAGGAGGAACTTCTCGCCTACTACGATGGGTTCCGGGCGGATATTGCGCTGTTTTCCTTTGAATCGGCAAGCTCTTCCGGGGAATTGGTCAAAACAAACGGATACCTGATGACCCCCATGAGAGGGCTGTTCAGCGTGGTGGTGACGCTTTCCGGTCTTGCCGCCGCCCTGTTTTTCATGCGGGACGAGCAGAAGGGGAGCTTTTCTTTCCTGCCTGATTCCAAAAAGCCGTTTGCCGCTTTCGCCTGCGGGTTCATCGCCGTGCTGAATCTGGCGGCGGTGATGCTGATTTCCCTGTACGCCGCGGGGCTGGGCATTTCGCCTCTGCGGGAGGTGGGGGCTTTGCTGCTGTTCGCGGTGAGCGGATGCCTGTTCGGGATGCTTTTGCAGCAGATCACCGGAAGCATCCGGGTTCTGTGCGCCCTTCTGCCGCTATTTGCGGTGGTGATGATCGCCGTATGCCCGGTATTTTTCAACTTTGCAAGTCTGGAGCCGCTGCGGCTGTTCTTTCCGCCCACATACTACATTCGTTCGGTCTATCGGAACGAGTATTTCCTGTATACGGCGCTTTACTGTCTGGGAATGGCGGCCCTGTACGCCCTTCTGCGCCGGCTGCGTTGGCGGGCAGGATAGAGCTGCGCGTCTTTTGACTTGACAAACCGGGGAAAACCGGGTATAATATGCTACGAGAAAAGCGAGGAAAGGTACGAGTACAGGCATGAGAAAGATCGCGATCCTCGGCTTCGGCACGGTCGGCAGCGGCGTTTATGAGGTGCTGAAAGCGGCGGAGGACATTACCATTCAATATATCGTGGACCTGCGGGAGTTCCCCGGGCATCCGCTGGCAGACCGGGTGACGACCTGCTTCGACAAGGTGCTTGCGGACGCGGAAGTCGAAGTGGTCGTGGAGACTATGGGCGGCGTGAAGATCGCCTACGACTACACCAAGCGTGCGCTGCTTGCGGGGAAGAGTGTCGTCACCTCCAACAAAGCGGTGGTGGACGCCTGCGGCGAGGAATTGGAAGCCATCGCCCGGGAAAAGGGCGTTTCCTACCTGTATGAGGCCAGCGTCGGCGGCGGAATTCCCATCATTCGCCCCCTGCGGGACTGCTTCGCGGCGGATCGCATCCTGAAGATTTCCGGCATCCTCAACGGAACCACCAACTATATCCTGACCCGCATGGAAGAGGCGGGCTGCACCATGGAGGAAGCGCTGGCGGAAGCGCAGGCGCTGGGCTACGCGGAGCAGGACCCCACTGCCGATATCGAAGGGCACGATGCGGCGCGCAAGATCTGCATCCTTGCCGGACTTGCCTTCGGGCGGTATATCCCGTACACCGAGGTGCGCTGTCTGACCGGCATCCGCGACGTCACCGCCGAGGACATCAAGCTGGCGGCGATTCAGGGCTATGCCATCCGTCTGCTGGGCACGGTCGAACGGGTCTGCCTCGACGGGAAAGAGCATCTCCGCCTGGCGGTGGCGCCTTATCTGGTTTCGCTGGACAGTCTGCTGCACGCGGTGAAGGGGGCGTTCAACGCCATTTCCGTCACCGGTGAATCGGTGGGAGAAGTGCTGTTTTACGGGCAGGGCGCGGGTTCCATGCCCACGGCTTCCGCCGTGGCGTGCGACGTCCGGGAGGCGCTGTCCCGCAAACCGATCCCATCCCTTCGCACTCCGCTGGAGGATGGCTACGTCCTGCCGGACTGCGCGACGCATCGCACCGTCACGCTTTCCAACGGGAAGACCTATTTCGCGCTGTAATCTTGATTTTTCTTCGGCGCTCGCGGCTTGCGGGCGCCTTTTTGTTTGCATACATTTCCATCCTTCGGGACAAACTACCGAAAAATAGACGAAAAGGGATGGAATGAGCATGGAACAGGAACGGAACGAACGCCGCATGGAAGCGGTCATTCTTGCGGGAGGAATGGGCAGCCGGTTGGCGCCCATCACGGACGATCTGCCAAAGCCGTTGGTGCCGGTCTGCGGCACGCCGGTGCTGACGCGTCTGACCGAGTGCCTGAAGAAAAACGGCTGGGAGGAGGCGCTGATGACCGTTTGCGCCCTGCCGGAGGCCTTTGACGCCTATCGGGACCCGAATCTGCGTCTGGACACCGTCAAGGGCAGCGTGCCGCTGGGGAGCGCGGGCAGCGTCCGCGCGGTTCGCGACAGGCTGGCGGATACGTTTCTGGTCATCTCCGGCGATACGGTGACGGATTTTGATCTGCGCCGCGCCTTCGACCGGCACAAAAAGGAACATCGGCTGGCGACCATCCTGCTGACCCGCGCGGAGGCGCCGGGAGAGTTCGGCGTGGTGACGCTGGACGGCAGCCGGATCACCGGCTTTTCGGAGAAGCCCTCCTGGCGGGACACCCTGTCCGATCTGGTTTCCACCGGCATCTATATCCTGGATCGCTCCCTGCTGGAGGAGGTCCCGGAGGGGATCAAGTTTGATTTCGGGCGGGATCTGTTCCCGCAACTGCTGCGGCGGGGGATCGAGATCTGCGGCGAGCTGATGCCGGGGCATTGGTGGGATATCGGCACGCCGGAAAGCTACTACCGCTGCTGTATGGCGCTTTCCGACGGGGAAACCGTCACCGGGCAGGAATGTCTGCTCGCACCGGGAGCGACGGTACGTGCCAGCATCCTGCACGACCGGGTCTCGGTGGGGAACGGTTCGAAGGTGGAGGGCAGTATCCTCTGTTCCGGCGTGCGCATCGGAGAGGGATGCACGGTGCCGCCCGGCTGCGTCATCGGGGAAAACACCGTGCTGGAGGACGGTGCGGTGCTGAAGGCCGGGGTGCGCCTGAAGGGCGGTCTGTTGGTGGGCAAAAACGCCTCGGTGGGGGAGCGGTACGTCTTTGGCTCCCTGACCCGCCGCTGGTTCGGGGATGAGCAGATCAAAGGCGACCGAACGGAGCTGGACAGCACCTTCTGCCTGCGTCTGGGACGCGCCCTCAAAACGCCGGGCAGAGGGATGAAGGTGGGCATCTTGCACGGCGCGTCCGCCGGAAGCCGCCTGTACGCGGAGCTGCTTTCCCGCGGGGTACAGGATGCGGGAGGCAAGGTCTGGGAGCTGGGGGACGGATTCCCGGCGGTCATCTCCTTCGCTGTGCGGCAGTACGATCTGGACATGGCGGTGTTCGTAGACCTGCGGGAGAGCGTGGGTCGGGTGCAGTTCTGGTTCTGCGACCGCAGCGGGCTGCCCCTGACGCGGGAGGTCCAGCGGGACATCGAATCCCGTCTGCGCAGCGAGCTGTACGACAGTTGTATCACCCCCATGCCCGCCGTCTTCCCGGACGGAGAGGACCGGGTGCTTTGCCGGTACTGCTCTTGGCTGCAGGAGCAGGTCGGCTCCCTTTCCGGCGTGAAATTTTCCGTCATGCGGCGGGATGATGCGGGGGAATTCCTTTACTCCAACGCAAAAGAGCTGGGAGCGGAGGTGTCCTACGGGGATACGGAGGACAATTTCACGGTTTCCCCCGACGGGCGGCGCGCCTGCGCCTACACCCAAAGCGGCAAACCGCTGACCTACTGGCATCTGGTGGCGCTGGCGGCGGCGGAAAGCGACGAAAGCACCGTCTGTCTGCCTGCGCGTCTCCCGAAAACCGTGGAGGATTACCTGCGCAACATGGGCAAGGAGCTGCGGCTGTATGCCGACAACCGCGACGAGGTGCGTGCGGGCATGGAGCATCACGACCTCCCCAACCCCTATGTGAACGACGGCGTGCTGCTTTGCCTGACCGTCGCAAAACGGCTCCGTCAGCGCGGTGTGACGTTGGACGAAGCACTGGCGGCGCTCCCTGCCTTCTTTGTCTGCCGCAAGGAGCTGCCGGTGGTTCCTGCCACCGAGGCTGCTGACCGCCGGGCGTCCCGCATCGCGTCGCTGGCGAGAGGCGGTGCGCCGGATGCCTTCCCGGCGCGGGTGTTCTGGCCCTCCGGCTGCGTGACCTTCTTCCCCAACGCTTCCGGCGGGTATACCATCCTCGCGGAAGCCTCCGGCTGGGAAGCCGCAGAGGAGCTTTGCGCCGAAGCGGAAAAGTTATTATAACAACAAGGAAAAGGGGCGCTTTCCGCACGGAAAGTGCCCCGAATCGTTTCAAAACTCGCTTTTCAAGCTACGGTTGAACAACTGCTCCAAAATCAGCCGCGGCTGTTTCCCGCCATACAGAATTTGATAGACGGATTCGCAGATGGGCAGCTCCACGCCGTGGAGTTCCCCCAGCCTTCGCAGCGCTTTTACCGTATGCGCGCCTTCCGCCAGCTTCTCGTAGGAGTTTCCCGTGACGACGGCCTCCCCGTAGCGGCGGTTCTGGCTGTGTTCGGAGAACAGCGTCGCTTCGTAGTCCCCCAGATGGCACAGTCCGTAAGCGGAATGTTCCGCGCCGCCCAGCGCGGCGATCAACCTCCCGATCTCCTTGCTCCCGCGGGACATCAGGGCGCCTTTCAGTGTGGAACAGTCCAGCCCGTCCAGCATCCCCGCCGCGATGCCGATGACGTTTTTCGCAGCCGCGCCGATCTCGTTCCCCACCGGATCCGTCCCGTAATAGAACCGGATCAGATCGCCGGAAAAGGCGGAGATCAGCTCCTCCTTTGCGGATTCGCTGCTACTGTCGATCACCATGCAGTTGGGGATCCCCTTGAGGAAATCCTGCACGTGCCCGGGGCCCAGCCAGACGGCGATCCGGTTGCTGCCGTGAAGCGTTTCCTCCGCCACCTGCGAAAGCCGTTTTCCGGAAGAAACCTCCAGCCCCTTCATGCACAGGACGACGGTTTTGTTCCGCAGATCCGCTTGTGCAAGCTGTCCGCACACCGTGCGCAGGCTTTGGGAGGAAACGGAAATGACGAGATATTCCGCCGCTGCGGCTTCCTCCAATGCGGTGGACAGCCGGACGCCCTCCGGCAGGGTGAGGTAGGCGTTTTTCCCCGTTTCGGAAAGCTGTTGCAGATTTGCGGACCCCTTCCTCCCGTACAGGGAGACCCTATGCCCGATTTGATGCAGATACCATGCCAGGAAGGTCCCCCAGCGTCCGCAGCCGATGACAAAAACGTCCTTCGGCGCTGCGTTTCCCTCCGTTTTTCTGATGTCCATATTGTCCCCCGATCCGTTTTTTCTATAAGGATAGAAAGATCCTATCACATACCGCCTTCGGTTTTTGTCGAATGACGGCGGCGCGAACGGGTTCTTTCCCGATAAAAAGGCAGGGACGCTTCCCGGTGAAGGGCCCTGCCTGTTCGCTATGGGATTTTGACGTGCGCCTTACAGCTCCGAACGGCGAGGCAGAGAGCGATAGCCGCCGGGCACGGACGCGGTCTTTGCATAGACGTTGTTGGCAAATTCCGCCCCGGCGCGCAGGTCGCCGGTGTTCAGGTATTCCCCGATCAGCGCAGCGGTGAACGCCTCGGAAGCGCCGGCGGGATCCACCGGTTCCTCGTCGAAGGCGGAGATGGCGCTGAAATACTTCCCGTCGTACAGGAAGCAGCCGCGCGCCCCCAGCCGCAGCAGGATATACCGCACGTCGAAGCGCTTGCGCAGGGTGTAGCACGCCAGCTTGCGCTGCTCCTCGTTGATGGGGCTGACACCGGAGAAGGTGTAGGCGTCCTCCTCATCCAACAGCAGGATCTCCGCGCGGGCGAGCTGTTCAAAGGGGAAATCCGCCGGGACCATGCCCCGCTTGGCGGTGGCGTCCACAAAGAACGGGATCCCACGCTCCGCCGCGAGGGCGGAAACCTGCACGACGGCCTCCGGCTCCGTCTCCAGAGATGCGACGATGGCGTCCGGCAGACAGGCGAGGGCGTTTTCCGCGTGGGCTTTTCCCAGCCCGCGGTTGGCGCCGGGGAAGAGGATGGTGCGGCACACGCCGCTCTGCTCCACCAGTTCCAGTGCAAGACCGGTCTGCAGCGTGCGGTCCACGGTGACGTTGGTGCTGTGAAGCCCTTCCTTTTTGCAGACCTCCCGCAGGCGGTCGCCGTAGTAATCGTCGCCGACGCGGGCGCAGACGGCCGTGTCGTAGCCCAGCCGTGCCGACGCGATGGCGCCCAGAATACTCCTGCCGCAGGGGGCGAAGGTGTAGTTCGCTTCCGAACGGATGACTTCTCCGGGAGCGGGCGTGCGGGCCGTGCCGACCGCAAAGCGGATCTGCGCGCCGCCGATGAAAAGAATTCTCTTCCTTGGCATGGTGGTATCCTCACTTTTTCACGGAATCCGGGCGACAAATGTCGTTCTTTTTCTTTATTGTACCTTCTTTTTTGTCATTTGTCAATGTTTTGCCGCTAAATATTTCAGCCGCGTGGCATTTCCGCCGCGCTTGTGCCGTTCCTCTTTATTGGTCCGCAGAACCTGTTGGACCTCCTCGTAGAGCGGAGGGTTCTGCTGTTTGAGACGAGCGGTCAGATCCTTGTGCACCGTGCTTTTGCTGACGCCGAACTTTTTTGCGGCGGCGCGGACGGTGGCACCGGTCTCCGACACGTACTTTCCGATTTCCTCTGCCCGTGTGGGCGCGTCGGAACGAAACATGGGATCAATCTTGCCTTTCTTAAAAGAATTTGCAGCATTTTTCCTTTCAGACCAGTTTCCTTTCGCTGCTATGCGTATGCGCGGGATTGTAAAAATATACGTGATCCTCTTGACAAAATCGCTTTTGAATGGTATCATAGGCATAACTCTATGGTGGAGGAGTGTACCGTTTTTGGGCAGAGTGATTTTTGTGACCGCGTTCAAGGGCGGGGTCGGGAAAACGACCGCCGCCGCGGGTATCGCCGCCGCCCTTGCGTCTCTCGGGAAAAAGGTCTGTATCGTGGATGCGGATTTCGGGATGCGCTGTATGGATCTGGTGTTGGGCATGGAAAGCAGCGTGCTGTACGATTGCAGCGACGTTTTGAGCGGACGCTGCACGCTGTCGGAAGCCATCGTTCCGGTGGGGGGCAGCGGTTCGCTGTGGTTTTTGCCTGCCCCCATGCGCTACGACGGGCGAGGGCTTTCCAAGGAAAACGCGGACGCCCTGTTTGCCGAACTGCGCAGAACCTACGATTATTGTCTGGTGGATTCCTCCGCGGAGCTTTCGGATTACTACCGCCTGTTTGCCGGGGAAGCGGACGAGGCCATCGTCGTCTCCCTGCACCAATCCACTGCGGTGCGCGCGGCGGAGAAAACGGCGGCAAACCTCGCCTCCTTCGGGCATTGGCGTATCCGGCTGATCGTCAACGGCTACCGCGCAAACCTCGCTTCCGCCGGGAGGCTCCCCACCCTGTTTGAGATGATCCGGCGCTCCTCGGTCCCGCTGCTGGGCGCCGTTCCCGCATCGGAAACGCTCCCTGCGGATCAGGAAAAAGGGGAAACGGCCTTCGGCGGGAAGGAGAGGCGGCGTTTGCGGTCTTACGAGGCGGCGTTTCTGAATATCGCGCTTCGGCTCTGCGGGGTCGGCGTGCCGCTGCTGGAAGGGGTCGCGCCGCCGGGAAGGAAGGCAGCCCGCCTTGCGGAAGCAAGAAAGCGACTGCCGGAAGAGCGAACCGTTTCCATTTGACTATGAAAGGTTGTGTTCTGTTATGAATATTGCGATCATCGCAAACGATAAAAAGAAAGAACTGATCACGGAGTTCTGCATGGCGTACTGCGGCGTGCTTTCTCGCCATCATCTCTGCGCCACGGCCACCACGGCGAAGTACATTGCCGAGGCCACCGGGCTGACCATCGAAAAACTGCTTTCTGGCTTCCACGGCGGGTCGAACCAGATCGTTTCCAAAATCGCCTACGGCGAAGTGGACCTGCTCATCCTGCTGTGCGACACGGGGGATCCCCAGGAGTATCTGGAAACAGAAGTCCCGCTGATCCGGGAATGTGACATTTACAACGTCCCCGCGGCGACCAACATCGCCACGGCGGAAGCGTTGATCCTCGCCCTCGACCGGGGCGATCTGGACTGGCGCGCCATCGACAAGGGCGCGTCCTTCGCAGGCTGATACAGGCAAAGAAAGGCAATCTCGACTTATGAAACTGACACCTACCGAGGGCATGCGGGATTATCTGCCCGGGGAAAATGCCGTCCGCGACCGGCTGCTGGAACGCATCCGCGAGGTCTACCGTGCCAACGGCTTCCGTTCCATCGAGACGCCGGCGGCGGAAAGTCTGGAGAATCTGGAAAACAGCGACGGCGGGGAGAACCTTAAGCTGATCTACCGGCTGGAAAAGCGGGGGGATAAGCTGAAAAAAGCCATCGAGGCGGGGGATTTCGCCCATCTGTGCGATCTGGGTCTGCGCTATGACCTGACCCTGCCCCTTTCCCGTTACTACGCGGCACACCGGAACGATCTGGAAACCCCCTTCAAGTGCATCCAGATCGGGCGGGTCTACCGCGCCGAGCGCCCCCAAAAGGGACGGCTGCGGGAGTTCGTGCAGTGCGACATCGACATCCTCGGCTCGGAGAGCATGGATTGCGAAGTGGAGCTGATCACCGTCACGGCGGAAGCGCTGCTGGCGGTGGGCATCGACGATTTCCGCGTCCGGGTGAACCACCGCGCGCTGCTGCGGAATCTGATCGTGGGGTGCGGCTTTGCGCCGGAATCGGCGGATTCGGTGTGTATCACGGTGGATAAGGCGGATAAGATCGGCTTCGACGGCGTAAAGGCGGAGTTGTTGGATAAGGGGTTTGCCCCGGAAGCGGCGGAAAAGCTGACGGCGCTCCTGCAGGGAGGGCTGACGCTGGAAACGCTGGCGTCTTTCGGCAGTCAAGCGGAAGCGCAGCAAATTTCCGCGCTGTTGGAACAGACCAACGCCCTTGCGGAGGGGAAGTACGAGGTAATCTTCGACGCCACGCTGGTGCGCGGACAGGGCTACTACACCGGAACGGTGTTCGAGATCGAATGTCCCTCCTTCGGCGGCACGGTGGCAGGCGGCGGACGGTACGACAACCTGATCGGTAAGTTCAGCGGCGGCATCGTGCCGGCGGTGGGCTTCTCCATCGGGTTTGAGCGCATCTTTTCCGTGCTTTGGGAGCGGGGCGCGAGCTCGCGCGCGGAAAGCAAGCCGCGGGAGGTCCTGTTCTACGACGAAGGGCAGATCGCGGAGGCCATCCGCTATGCCCGCACCCTGCACGCCGATTTTGACGTGACATTGGTGCAAAAGAAGAAAAAAGTCGGCAAACAGCTCGCCCAAGCGGAAGCACAGGGCTATCGCTATGCCGAATTTCTGGAAACGCGCGGGGAGCGCAAAGAATTGACCGTTACGAAAGATTGACCATTACGAAAGAAGGAAATGTTTGAAACCGACGCAGACTGAAAAGGGATGCGTCAGTCGTTCAAACTACATTTGTGCTTTGCTGCACAGCAAGGTGCAGCATTTTCCTGCGGAAAAACACCACAAATGCCAATGAAAGGAATGACTGTTGTTATGGCGGAATTACTGGGCGGAGAGCGCCGCACGCATCTTTGCGGCGAACTGCGGAATACCCACGTGGGCGAAGAAGTCTGCGTGATGGGATGGGTGCGCAAACGGAGAGATCTGGGCAACCTGCTGTTTGTTGATCTGCGGGATCGCAGCGGTGTGGTGCAGCTGGCATTTGACGACGGCACCGATCCGGCGCTGTTCGAGAAGGCCTCCGGCGTGCGCAGCGAGTTCGTGCTGTCTGCGCGGGGGACCGTGCGGAAGCGCGCTTCCGTCAACGCGGAGCTTCCCACGGGAGAAGTGGAGATCTTTGTGACCTCGCTGAAGATCCTCGGGGAGAGCGAAACGCCCCCCTTTGAGATCACGGACGATTGCAAGACCGGGGAAGAACTTCGGCTGAAATACCGCTATCTGGATCTGCGCCGCCCGGTGCTGCAGCGGAATCTGCTGTTCCGCCATCGCGTCGCCAAAGTGACGCGGGATTATTTTGACGAAAACGGATTTGTGGAGCTGGAAACGCCCATCCTGATCCGTTCCACGCCGGAGGGAGCGCGGGACTACCTCGTGCCCTCCCGTGTACATCCCGGCTCCTTCTACGCGCTGCCCCAGTCCCCGCAGCTGTATAAGCAGCTTTCCATGGTGGCTGGCTTCGACCGGTACTTCCAGCTTGCCCGCTGCTTCCGTGACGAGGACCTGCGCGCCGACCGGCAGCCGGAATTCACCCAGATCGACTTGGAAATGAGCTTCGTGGACATGGAGGACGTGCTTTCCATCGCGGAAGGGTACATTCAGCGCCTGTTCCGGGAAACGCTGGGGGTGGAGATCCCCATGCCGCTGCCCCGGTATACTTACCGAGAAGTCATGGACCGGTTCGGTTCGGACAAGCCGGATCTCCGCTTCGGCATGGAGATTCAGGATCTGTCCGACGCGGTGCGGGGCTGTTCGTTCGCGGTCTTTTCTCGCGCGTTGGAGGCGGGCGGCAGCGTGCGCGCCATCGTGCTGAAGGGCGCGGCGGAGAAGTTCACCCGCAAGGATATCGATAAATTGGTGGAATACGCAAAGGGCTGCGGAGCGGCCGGGGTCGCCTGGGTGCGCCGCGCAGAGCAGATGAGCTCTTCCTTTGCCAAATTCCTCACGGAAGAGGAATTGCAGAAGATCTACGACTGCGCGGACTGCGCGGAAGGGGATATCCTGCTTGCCATGGCGGATGCGGACACCGACCGTCTGTTGACCCAGTTGGGACAGCTCCGTCTGGAGGCGGCGAACCGTCTGGGCATCGAGCGCAAGGGCTTCTCCTTCCTCTGGGTGGTGGAATTCCCGTTCTTTGAATATGATCGCGAAAGCGGCGAATGGCTGGCGATGCACCACCCCTTCACGGCGGTGGTGGACGAGTGCCTGCCGTATCTGGAAACGGATAAAGGACGCGTCCGCGCCAAATGCTACGATCTGGTGCTCAACGGCATTGAACTTTCCTCCGGCTCCATCCGGATCACGGATCCGGTGCTGCAGGCGAAGATCTTCGAGCTGCTGGGCATTTCGGAAGAGGACGCCAAGGCGAAGTTCGGCTACTTGCTGGACGCCTTCCGCTACGGCGCACCCCCCCACGGCGGCATGGCGCTGGGACTTGACCGTCTGGTGATGCAGATGCTGGGCGCGGAAAGCCTGCGGGACGTGGTGGCGTTCCCGAAGGTGCAGAACGCCTCCGAGCTGATGACCGGCTGCCCGGCGGAGGTGCCGGAGCAGGCGCTGCGGGATCTGGGGCTCCTGAAAGAGGAGACGCTCCTGCAAAAGGAGAAGGAATAAACGCTTTTGCGGGGGAACGCCCCGTATCAATACGGAAAGGAAACGTCACAGTATGATCGAAATCAACAACCTTTGTAAGGTGTTCGGCGATAAACGGGCAGTGGACGACGTCAGCTTCCGCGTGGAGGAAGGGGAGATCATGGGCTTTCTCGGGCCGAACGGCGCGGGAAAATCCACGACGCTCAATATTCTGACCGGCTATCTCTCCGCCACGGCGGGGACCTGCCTCGTGAACGGGGTGGATATCCTCGAACAGCCGTTGGAAGCGAAACGGAACATCGGCTTCCTGCCGGAGCAGCCGCCGCTTTATACAGACATGACGGTCAAGGAATACCTGAATTTTATTTACGACCTGAAGGGTTGTACCTTCCCTCGCGCGCAGCATATCCGGGAGATCTGCGACGTGGTCAAGATCGGCGACGTGTTCGACCGGCTGATCGCCAACCTTTCCAAGGGGTATAAGCAGCGCGTGGGCATCGCGCAGGCGCTCATCGGGAACCCCCGGGTGCTGATCTTCGACGAACCCACCGTGGGTCTGGATCCCAAGCAGATCATCGACATTCGCAACCTGATCCGTATGCTGGGGAAGGAACATACCATCATCCTTTCCACCCATATCCTGCCGGAGGTGCAGGCGGTCTGCGACCGCATCGTGGTCATCAACAAAGGCAAGCTGGTCGCCAACGAAAAGACGGAGGATCTGGTCACTGCCGTGGATGGCTCCCGCAAGCTGGTGGCGAAGATCGTCGGTCCGCAGGATGAGGTGCTCAAGACCCTCAAGGGGGTGGCGGGCATCCGCACCGTGGATGTGCTGGGCAAACGGGATACGGACAGCGTCAGCTACCTGATCGAATCCGAGGAACGGGTGGACGCCCGTAAGCCGCTGTTCTATACGCTTTCCTCCAAAGGCTGGCCTCTGGTGGGTCTGGAGGGCATGGAGCTGAGTCTGGAGGACATCTTCATCCGTCTGGTGAGCGATAACCGCAAGAAGAATCAAAAAGGAGGGGACCGCTGATGTTTGCTATCTATAAGCGCGAGCTGCGCGGCTATTTCATCACGCCCATCGGGTATATCTTCTGCGGCGTGTTCCTGTTGGTCTCGGGGCTGCTGTTCTATTGGACCACGCTGGCGGCGCAGAGCATGGACAGCCTCAACGAGTACTTCTTGATGATGATCTGCGTGTTCGCCATCCTCATCCCGCTGCTGACCATGAAGCTGTTGGCGGAGGACAGGCGCACCAAGACGGAGCAGTTGCTGCTGACCGCGCCCGTGTCCCTGACGGGGATGATTTTGGGGAAATATTTCGCGGCGCTGACCATTTACGGCTGTACCTTTTTGGTCAACACCTTCAATTTTGTGCTGTTATACCGTTACGGGACCCCGAATACCGCCGCCATCTTCGCCAACATTCTGGGCGTATTCCTGATCGGCGCGGCATTCATCGCCATCGGGTTGTTCCTTTCGTCCCTGACCCAGAACCAGCTCATCGCGGCGGTTTCCTCCATCGGGACCATCGTCGCCATGCTGCTGCTGTTCCTGCTGGGGGACGCGATCCCTTACGCATGGCTGCGTTCCGTGCTGCAATGGTTCTCCGTGCTGGACCGCTATGTGCCCTTCACGAATCAGAGCATGAGCATCCCGTCCATCGTGTATTATTTCTCTCTTGCCGCGGTGTTCGTGTTCCTGACGGTGCGCGTCTATGACAAGCGCCGTTGGTCATAAGCGAAAGGATGGGTATAAGCCATGAATAAAAAAGGACTTTCGGCGGAGCGGGGGAACCGCATCAAACGGGGAACCGTTTCCGTCATCTATACCGTGGTGTTCATCGCGCTGGTGATCGCCCTGAACTTGGTGATTTCCTCCATCGCAGGCTCCGTCAGCCTGACCATCGACCTGACGGCGGAGGAATTTATTTCCATCGGGGATGTCTCCCGCAATGTGCTGGGCTCCCTGGATAAAAGCGGTGATCTGCAGGCCACCATCTACCTGCTTGCCGACCGGGACGCGTACGACAACGTGGCGGACGAGACTCGCACGGCGATGCGCGGTCTGAACCCGCTGGCGCTGGTGCGCGACCTCTGCGAGGAATATGCGCGCACGTACAGCGGCATCAAGGTGGAGTATAAGAATCTGGAGCGCGACCCGGAATGGGCGAAGGAATATAACGAACGCGCCAATACCACGCTGACCACCAGCCACATCGTTGTGGAGGGCACCAAGCACGAGGAGGGGCAGAACCACGCCCGCGTGCTGACGCTGGACGCCTTCTTTACGGTGGACAGCGAAACGAGGCAGTACATCGGCTTCAACGGCGAGCTTCGTCTGACCACCGCGCTGCTGCAAAGCTGTATGCCCGAGCCGCAGGTGGTGACGTTCACCTCCGGTCACGGGGAGCCTGCCAGCGCGTCCACCCCGCTTGCGAATCTGCTGGGGAAAAACGGATTTGAGGTGCTGGAAGTCGATCTGTCCACCGATGACATCGACGAACGCACGCGGATCCTGATCGTCAACGATCCCCTGACGGATTTTACCGATTCCGAAGTGGAAAAGCTGATGGATTACGTGGGTGCGTACAACAGCCTGATCGTTCTGGTGGACGATTCCACCCCCGCGCTGCCAAAATTGCAGGACTATCTGCTGGAGGAGTGGGGGATGGACTACCGTCCGTACCATCAGGTCACGTCCTCGGTGAATTTCAATAACAACCAGTTGAACCTGTCCGCGCAGTACGTCACCGACGTAGCGGAAGCGGAGCGAAGCGCGGGATATGAGATTGTCAAAAACCTGAACGGAAAGACCATCATGCCCAACAGCGTGGAGCTGTACGGCGCGCCTGTCAAGACCAAGGACCGGTACACGCTGGAGACGGTACTGCGTTCTGCCGCCGGCTCGACCTCCACCTATATCAAGACCGGCGAGGAGGAAACGGGTGCGTTCCCGCTGATGCTGCTTTCCACCGACGGCGATTACGTGGATCTGAACGACGAAAACAGCACCAACCAGACCATGAAATTCCAGTACGTGATGCTGGTGGGCTCCACCGACTTTGCCGGACCGGGCTGTCTGGACAGCGCGGCGTACGTCAACAGCGCCATCGTGCTTTCCGCCGTCCGCACCATGGGCGTGGAGCGGTATTCGCTGAACATTGATTACAAGGCGATCAACGATGTGGCACTGACCATCGAGACGGACGCGGCGTTCCGCTTGGGCGTCATCATCTGTGCGGTGCTGCCTGCCGCCATCACCATCGCGGGTTTGGTGGTCTTTGTCCGCCGGAGACATCTGTAAGATGCGGAAAGGAATCACTTCATGAGTATGGAATCAAACGAAAATCGGGATCTGCCGGAGGAGCAGACGACTCCGCCGGCGGAGGAGAATAAAGACGGCCTTTCGGAAGCCGAACGGCAGGAGATCCTCTCCGTTTTCGCGGAAACCAACGAGAATAAACGCCGTCGCAGCGGGTTCCGCCTGACGGTCAAAAACCAGTTGATCCTCATCGGCAGCGTTCTGGTGCTGGCGGGGGTGCTTTTGGGCGTCTATTTCCTGTTCTTGCAGGAATCCGAACCCCTCCCCGCGTTCTACGAACAGACCGCTTCCACGCAGGAAGTGCTGGATGGGCTGGAGCATCGGGCGGACATCACCTTCTGCAACCGGGCCAAGGGCGAACTGTCCGAGGAAACGGATCCGGACGTCTACCGGATTTATGCCTACGCTACGCTGTATGCCGACCGAAGCAGTCGCGTCAAGCTGTCTTTCGCACCGAAGGATACCTTCAACGGCGTGCGCATCGAGTGTAACGGGCAGACCATGGAGATCCCCTATGGGAACTTCTACCGCACACGCGCCATCGACGGCAAGGTGTGGGGCTTCGACGGCGAAGCGCTGTTTACCAACGCGCTGCTGACCATGACGGGCAAGGAAGTGCTGGAACTGAAGGTGCGTCCTTTGAACGGATATGACGAAGACGGCTGCGACGTTCTGGTGTCCGGCGGTGTTGTCATGTTCCCCATGGTGGCGCGGGAAAACATCGATATGTTGACCGTGACCAACGGCGAAGGACAGTATGTCGTCGTTCGGAACGGCAAAAACTTCTATTTCTCCAACTATGAGCAGTTGTCCTACAACGCCGACCGGTTTGCCTCCCTGTTGGTGGACTGCCGGTATGTGATCACGGCGGGCAAGCTGGACGACCAGCTGGACTATGCCGTCTATGGGCTCGACAGCGAAAAGAATCTGACCTGCAAGTACCTGCTGATGACCACGCCGGACAAGGAAGGCAATCGGTTCTTCCATTATGTCTGGGTCGGGAAGCCGGATTCCGCCGGAACCTACTATTACGCGCGGTATTTCGGCGGGAAGATGGATTCGCATGATAAGGTCGTGGAAAGCTACTACAACCCGCGGATCTTCCTGATCCCCCGTACCAATGTGGAGGGCAATCTGGTCCAGCCGGTGGAGACTTTCTTCGACGCAAATCTTGTCACCGGCATTTCCCAGGTGGACGAGATCTACAGCTTCGATCAGGTGCATCTGGATCATTACTATTACGATGAGGAGATGCCGGACTTTTCCGCCACCATCCTCAATATGCCCGTCATTGGCTTTTCGGACAATATCACCTCCAACGATTCCAACGTGGCGGAGCTGTTGCGGGATAAGAAACCCTATCTCTCCAGCGGGCTGACCTATCGGGATTGGACGAAGGGGTCGGACGCGGAATATCTGGTGGGGCTCAACAGCAGCGACGGGGAACCCTTCTCGGTGATCGCTTCCGTGACCAATATCGCCGCGGACGGCGTGTACGAATGTAGCTTCGGGCTGCTGCTGGACAGTGAAAACGAAACCTTTGCCGCGCTGCTGCCGGAAAACATCAGCATCCGTTACAGCACGGACGGGATCAGCTACCGCAAACTCTCCTCCCACGGGCTGGACTTCTCCTCCCATCCGGAAGGAACCGTGCAAAACTACTCCTTCCGCATCGAAAGCGAGGAGCCGGTGGTGAAGATCGAGTTGACCTTCACCCTGCCGAAGGTCAAGGGCTATCTGGTCATGGACGACATCCGCATCACCGCCAACGGCGAGGATGCGGTACCCAATGACGCGCTTTCCGGCGTGTGGCGGATGGTCAAGGGCGGGGATTTCGTCCCGGAAGGGAAGAATTACGCCTATATGGACAGCACCAACTTCTCCGATTTCCTTTACAGCATCGCAACGCTGCAAGGGGACAGTGTGGCGAAGGTGGGCATCAGCCATCGCGGCGAAAACAAGGGCGACGACGTGATTGACATGGAAATGCTGGCGGAATTCGGGCTGGATCGCCCGGCAACGCACGTTTCCTACCTCTATAAAGGACTTGTTACCGACCTGTATATTTCCGCCCGCGATGAGGAAAACCAGTGCTATTATGCGTATTCCACCATCACCGGGGATGTGTACGAGAACGGAAAAACCGTGACCATCTGCACCGGTCTGGTGGCGAGGATCTCCGCTTCCACCGCCGCATGGCTGGAATGGGATCCGCTGGAACTGGTGGATCACTCCCTTGTGGGGATGTTCGTCTATGAGATCCAGCAGATGACCGTCACGTATGAAGGCACGGACTACGTGTTTAACGTAAAAGCGGACGGCAATACCCTCACCTCCGTCACCTGGGGCAATCAGGAGCTGGACGAGCGGAGCTTCCGTTACCTGTACCTGTCCATCGTGCAGTTGAATATGCGGGATACCTATACCCCTGCCGATGGCGATACGCCCACGGAATACCTGCGCGTGAAGATCAAGACCACGTCGGATGAGAAGGAATATGTCTTCTACCGCGTGTCTTCCAGCCGCGCATACTATACCATCAACGGCTCCGGCGGCTATTACTGCCTGTTCAATTCCCTGCGCAACGTGACCACCAAGCTCCAGCAGTTCATCAACGGCGAGCAGGTCGGCAAATGATGCGCGGGCGGTCGGCTGCTGCGGTCATTGCCCTGCTTCTGGCGTCGGTGTTCCTTCTGGCGTCCTGCGGGGCAAAGCCGGATGAGGAAACCTATCAGTTGCTTTCCGGTCTGCAAACGGGGCTGGAAAGCCGGACGAGGGCGGAAACAGGCTTCTGGATGGAAGCCTCCTTCCGGGACCCGGACACCGGGAAGAGCGGCGTGCTCTACTCTCTGGACGGGGAGACCCGCTACGATACGGCTTCCCAAACCGCATGGCAGCGGTTCACCGTCACGCGGCTGGGGGCAACCGCCGCGGGGGAAGAATACTACGCAGACGGCACGAAAACCCATCTGGAGGGAGGGCAGGTAAAGCTGCTCCCCACGGAACCGGAGGTCATGTTCGGCGCGTTTCCCTACCGTTTGGCGCCGCTGCCCGCGTTTTCGGAGTTGAAAAGCACGAAAACGGAGGAGAACGGCAGCGGAATGCTCTACACGCTGGTAACGGCGGCGGGGCAACAGGCGCTGATCGAGGAGATCTGGGGGCTGGATCTGTATGCCCTCGCCGGCATCTCTTCGCCGGACCGGGAAAAGGAGTCCTACGGGGACGTGACCTATACCTGGTCTGTGACGGACGGGAAGGTTCAAACGCTGTATGTGGAGCTGACCGTCTCCCTGTTCGAAAAGACCGGCTATACCCCCGGCTATTCAGGGGGGAAGGACGACGGTCGGTTGGATCTGACCATCCGTACGCGGCTCTCCTTCCGGAATACGGGAGACGCCGTGGAGATTCCTACGTATGAGGCGGCGGAATGAAAGAAGCGATGAACGATCTGCGCGGCGAAGCGCAGGTTTGCTACGTATTCGGTGCGGGGGACGCCTGCGACGTGCGCGTTCCTCCCGGAAAAGCGGATCTGGTGGTGGCGGCGGACGGCGGTCTGCGGCAGCTGGAAGATTTGGGCATCCGCCCGGACGTGATCCTCGGCGACTTCGATTCTCTGGGCTTTGTCCCGGAGGGGGAGCAGGTGCGGGTTTTCCCCACGGCAAAGGATGAAACCGATCTGATGATCGCCTGCCGCGAAGGGCTTGCGCGGGGATACCGCGTGTTCCGTCTGTACGGCGGACTGGGAGGTGCAAGGGTCAGCCACACGGTGGCGAACCTGCAACTGCTGCGCTGGCTTGCGGATCAGGGCGCTGCGGGGACCCTCTACGGACCGACCTGCGAGGTGACGCTGCTGCGGGATCGGACGGTGCGGTTTCCGGCGGGGCAGACCGGCTTCCTTTCGCTGTTTGCGGCGGGGGAGCAGGCGGTTGTCACCGTGCGGGGCGCCGCTTACGAGCTGGAAAAGGGCGTTTTGACCGGTCGTTTCCCCTTGGGCGTGAGCAATGCCTTTTGCGGGCGGGAGACGGAAGTGACCGTCCACGAAGGGGATCTGCTGGTGATTTTGGAGCCGGAAGCGTAAAAAAGACGCCGGAAAAAGCAAAAAAAATAAAAAAAGCCCTTGCAATTCTAAAAAAAGTATGGTATAATAACCCGTCAATTTGTGGAAACGGTCCTCTGCTGCTCGGCACGAACGTTTCTTGCGGACTATAAAAAATCTTATAGGAGGATGAGCACATGACAGTACTGGAAGCATTTGCCAGTCAGCAACTGAAGTCGGAAGTCCCGCAGTTCAACGTGGGTGATACGGTCAAAGTACACCAGCGGATTGTCGAGGGCACCCGTGAGCGTACCCAGCTCTTTGAGGGCACCGTGATCGCGAAGAAGAACGGAGGCATCTCCGAGACGTTTACCGTCCGGCGTGTTTCCTTCGGCGTGGGAACGGAAAAGACGTTCCCGTTGCATTCCCCCAACGTCCAGAAGGTAGAAGTGGTTCGGCACGGTAAGGTTCGCAGAGCCAAGCTTTACTACCTGCGCGACAGAGTGGGCAAGAGCGCAAAGGTAAAGGAAAAAATCTGACTTTTGATGCAAAGCACCTCTCTGTGAGGTGCTTTTCTTCTAAAGAGAAAGGAGACGGGCCGGTATGAACGAGGATATGGAACGCGATACAAACGATACAATCGAATACCTCGACTTGACGCCCGACGCGCATACGGAGGAAAAACCGGCGCGAAAGGCGAAACGGCCGACGCCGGAGGAACCGGATCTGGAGCAACTGGCAAAGCAGATCCGCGAGGAGCTGGAGCGCGGAAGCGAGCAGGCCCCCCCGACGGAGAAAGCGCCGGAAGACGACGGCACGGCTCCGAAGAAGAACGCTGAAGAGGAGCAGCCCGAGGCGCAGTCCGAGGAGACGCCCGAGGGGCAGGAAACGCAGGAAGCACCGGAGGATACGCAGGAAGATCAGGCGGAAGCGCCGGAGGATCAGGCGGAAGAAACGTCGGAAGATAAGCCGGAAGATAAGCCGGAAGAAACGCCGGAGGAAGCCCGGACGCGCAAGTTCCGCGGGGTCTTCGAGTATGTGGAGACCTTCTGTGTGGCGCTTGGGGTGATGATCCTGCTGTTCATGTTCGTATTCCGCTATGTTTCGGTGGACGGCGACTCCATGCTGCCCACGCTGCACGGCGGGAAGGCCTCCGATCACGCGGACCGGCTGATCATCTCCGATTTTCTGTATCATCCGAAGACCGGCGACGTGGTGGTCATCAGCACCGGCACGGGAGAGAAGCCGTTGATCAAACGGGTGATCGCCGCCGGCGGGCAGACCGTTCGCATCAATTTCAAGACCTGGGAAGTCTCCGTGGACGGCGTTAAGCTGCAGGAAGACTACATCTGGTACGTGGAAGGAAGACCGATGGAGGTCAGAGACATGGCTGCCATGTACGGGGTGGATGAAAACGGCGTTTGCGAGTTTACGGTCGGCGAAGACAAGGTCTTCGTCATGGGGGACAACCGCAACGATTCCAAGGACAGCCGCTTCCGGGAGATCGGAGAGCAGGACGTGGAGCACATTCTGGGGAAGGTGATCCTACGGCTGTTCCCGCTGCCGGAGTTTGGACCGGTATAGAACAACCGTCACGCCGTTGTTTTCAGAGCGTTTTACGGCATACGATAGAGAAAAAGGAGAGGGATCGCGCATGGATCGGGAGATCGTCTGGTACCCCGGACACATGAATCGCGCACGGCGCAAGATCAAGGAAAGTCTGCCGCTGGTGGATCTGGTGATCGAGCTGCTGGATGCCCGCGCGCCGCTCTCCAGCCGCAATCCCTCCTTTGCGGAGCTGTTCGCCGGAAAGCCCAGCCTGACGCTGCTGACCAAGTGCAGTCTGGCGGATCGGAACGCGGTCAGCAAGTACGTCAACCTGCTCAAAGGGGAAAACCGCATGGTGCTTCCCATCGACTGCAAAGAAGGCATGGGCATCAAGAAAGTCGCCCCTGCCATTCGGGAGCTGATGGCGGAAAAACTGGCAAGATATGAAGCAAAGGGCATGAAAAAGCCTCTCCGCGCCATGGTCGTCGGCATCACGAACGTGGGGAAATCCACCTTTATCAATACCTTCGCCGGGGCAAAGAAGGCCAAAGCGGAGGATCGTCCGGGCGTGACCCGGAGCAACCAGTGGATCGCCGTCCCCGCCATGGGGGTGGAGCTGCTGGATACGCCCGGTTTGCTCTGGCATAAGTTTGAGGACCAGACGGTGGCACGCAAGCTGGCCATCCTCGGTTCCATTCGGGATGAAATTCTCGACCAAATTGAGCTTTCCTGCGCGATGCTGGGGATGCTGCGGGTGAAATACCCTACTTTGTTGACTGCCCGCTACAAGGTGGAATGGACGGACGAGGATTCGGATTACGACCTGTTTGAAAAGATCGCGCGGAAGCGGGGATGGATCCGCTCCGGCGGCGTGATAGACGAGGATCGTACCGCCTCCGTGCTGCTGGACGAGTTCCGCGCCGGAACCATCGGGCAGATCACGCTGGATTGATTTGAAAATCACGAAAGCGAAAGTGATTACGATCGTGTTTTCAAATCCCATTTGTGCCGTGAAGCGCAAGGCGCTTCATTTTCCTGAAGGAAAAACGTCACAAATGTAAAGGAGGGGATTGTCATTACCATGGCAAACGCATTGGATTGGGTCGTCGAGGACGGCTTCCGCACGGACGCGCTGCAGGTGTTCTGCGGTTGTGACGAGGCGGGGCGCGGCCCTTTGGCGGGGCCCGTGTACGCCGCGGCGGTGATTCTGCCGCGGGATTTTTTACCGGCAGATCTCAACGATTCCAAAAAACTCTCTCCTGCAAAACGGGAGAAGTTATATGAGGAAATCCGCGCCCACGCGCTGGATTTTGCCATCGCTCGCGCCGAAGTGGAGGAGATCGAGCGGATCGATATTCTCAACGCCGCCATGCTTGCCATGCGTCGGGCGGTCGCCGGTCTGAAGCAGATGCCGGACGGTGCGCTCGTCGACGGACCCATCGCAAGGGAGTTCCCGCTGCCCGCGTTTCCCGTGGTGGGCGGGGACGGAAAGTGCCCCTCCATCGCGGCGGCGTCCATTTTGGCAAAAGTGGAACGGGACCGGGACTGCATGGAGCTGGATCGGCTCTACCCGCAGTACGGCTTTGCCTCCCATAAGGGGTACGCCACCAAAGCGCATCGGGAGGCCATTCTGCGCTACGGACCCTGTCCGGCGCACCGGCGCAGCTTTCTGCGCAAGCTGTTGGGAGAACAGCCGTGAAGAGCGGGGAAGTCGGGCGGCTGGGAGAGCGCTTGGCGGAAGTGTACCTGGAAAAACAGGGCGTCCGTATTCTGGCGCGGAACTACAGCGTCCACGGCGGCGAGATCGATCTGATCGGCTTTTGCCGCGGCGGTCTCTTGTATATCGAAGTCAAAACCCGCACCGGGGAAAGCTGGGGAAGCGCGGCGGAGGCCATCCATCGGGAAAAGCTCCGGCGCATCGAGCGGGCGGCGAAGGAATTCGCCCGCGCGCACGTTTCCGGCGGCAAGGTGCCGGTTTTCTATGGATTCGGGCTGCGTCTGCTCCGCCGGGTTCGCTACCAGCGGATCGACGGCGTGGAGGTCTACCTGCACGGGGACGGAAGCCTGCAAAAAATCAATCGAATCGAGGATATGGGTTATGAAATACGTCAGCACGCGCGGGAAGACTGAACAGGCAACGGAATACTCCTCTGCGGAGGTGATCAAGCGAGGGCTTGCGCCGGACGGCGGTCTGTTTGTGCCTACCTCCATTCCGCAGATCACCCCGGAGCAGCTGGAACAGCTTGCCGATATGACCTATCCGGAGCGTGCGGCTGCCATTTTGGGGATGTATCTGACCGACTATACCTCTGGCGAGCTGCTGCACGCCGCAGAGGAAGCCTACGGCAAGGAGCGGTTTTCCTCCGTGGAAACAGCGGGAACGCCCGCGCCGGTCCGTGCCGTGGGGCAGACGGAGGTGTTGGAGCTTTGGCATGGACCTACCAGTGCGTTCAAGGATATGGCGCTGCAGATCATGCCCCGGTTGCTTTCCCTGGCGCTGGAAAAGACCGGGGAGACCCGGGACGCTCTGATCCTCGTGGCGACCTCCGGGGATACCGGCAAGGCGGCGCTGGAGGGCTACGCAGATGTGCCTCGGGTGCGTATCCAGGTGTTCTACCCGGTTGACGGGGTCAGCCGCATCCAAAAGAAGCAAATGGCGACCCAGAGCGGACAAAACGTCAATGTGACTGCCATTCGCGGCAATTTTGACGACGCGCAGAACGGCGTCAAGCAGATCTTCTCCGACCCCGAAGTGGCAAAGACGCTGGACGAGCGGGGGATCTTCCTTTCCTCCGCAAACTCCATCAACTGGGGCAGACTGGTGCCGCAGATCGTGTACTATGTTTCTGCCTACTGCGATTTGCTCCGTGCGGGGCGGATCAAGCAGGGGGAACTGCTGGACGTGACGGTGCCCACCGGCAACTTCGGCAACATCTTCGCCTGCTGTCTTGCGAAACGGATGGGTCTGCCCATCGGGCGGATGATCTGCGCTTCCAACCAGAACAACGTATTGACGGATTTCATCAACACCGGCGTGTACGATCGGCGGCGTACCTTCTACCAGACGGTGTCCCCGTCCATGGATATTCTCATCTCCAGCAATCTGGAGCGGCTCCTGTGGCTGATCGCCGGACCGGAGCGCTGCGCTGCCTATATGGAGCAGCTGAAGGAAAAGGGCTGGTACAGTGTGGAACCGGAGGTACTTGCTGCGATCCAGCAAGAGTTTTCCGCGCATTTCTGCGACGAAGGGCTGACCTGCTCCACCGTGCGGACCTATTACGAAACCTATCACTATCTGTGCGACACCCACACGGCGGTGGCGCTTTCGGCGGCGGAGCAGTACCACGCGAAAGCAGAGTTCACCAACCGGATGCTGGTGGCTTCTACCGCGTCGCCCTATAAGTTCTCTCCCGCCGTGCTGGAAGCAATCGGCGAGGAAGTTCCTACGGACGGCTTCGAGGCGCTGCGCAGATTACAAAAACGCACCGGCGTCGCCGCGCCCGAACGGTTGCAGGCGCTGGAGCAGGAAGAGGACCGCTTCACGGAGGTCGTTTCCCCTTCGGAAATGCAGCAAGCCGTGCTGGCGTTCGGTAAATAAAAAAATCACCGGGTGAACCGGTGATAAAAAACAGCGTTCTGTTATTTCTCGGAACGCTTGTTTTCGAAGGTTGCGCAGACGGTATCGCCGCAGGTGCAGGCGGTGCAGGGACCGACGCTGATGCGGTCAGCGGTGCAGTAGCACTGCCCGTCGTTGTGGACGCAGTTCTTCACGCTGCAAGTGATGCCGCGAATGTGGTCCGGCACCCGTTTGTCGTCTCTCTCGTAACGGTCCATGATGATGACCAGTCCTTTCCGTTTCCGTTTAATATTGTCTTTTTGCGGACAAATACAGTATGCCCGGAAGGAGCCGTTTTTATGTCTGTTTTCGCCATTGCGGATCTGCATTTGGCGCACACCATGAATAAGCCGATGGATATTTTCGGTCCGCGCTGGGAAAACCATACGGAGAAGCTGCGCGAAAATTGGCTGGAAACGGTGTCCGACGGCGACACGGTGGTCATCGCGGGAGATGTTTCCTGGGGCATGCGCATCGAGGAAGCGGAGGAAGATTTCCGTTTTCTGGAATCCCTGCCGGGGCGCAAGCTGATCTTGAAGGGCAACCACGATTACTGGTGGCAGACCATGAAGAAGTTGCAGGAATTTCGCGACCGCGTGGGCGCGTTTTCGGTGGATTTCCTGTTCAACAACGCCTACGAGGCGGAGGAGTTCATCCTTTGCGGCACGCGGGGATGGACGCTGGATACCGTTTACAACGAGGAGGACGCGAAGATCGTCAACCGGGAAACGGAACGGCTGCGCACCTCCATCCGCGCAGGGGAAAGCCTGCGGGAGAATCATCCGGAGAAGGAGCTGCTGGTGTTCCTGCATTATCCGCCCGCCTACGGGAACCTGCGCTGCCGTCCCATCTGTGATCTGCTGCATGAAAGCGGCGTCAAGCGGATCTTCTACGGGCATATGCACAATGCCGATCCGTCCCGACTGGTCCGGCAGATCGCCGGCGCGTCCTCGGAGCTGATCGCGGCGGACTACTTGCAGTTCCGCCCGCTGAAAATCCAACCGATGAATTGACACAAACATACAAGAATAGACCGTTTTTCGACCTTTTGCATATACTGCTTTTGAAACAAAAGCAGGCAAAAGGGAAAGGAACGGTCTTTTTTATGCAGCATTTTGAAACTATGGCGGCACACGGGGCGGGAAGCGCCCGGTATGAGGGTGCGGTCAGTGTGCCGATCTTCCAGACGTCCACCTATTCCGGCAGCGAGCAGTTCTCCTACAGCCGGTGTGACAACCCCACCCGCCGGGAATTGGAGAAAACCGCGGCGCTGTTAGAGAACGGAGCGCACGGATTTGCCTTTTCTTCCGGACTTGCGGCCATCAGCGCGGTATTTTCGCTGCTGCGGCAGGGAGATCGGGTGCTGGTATCCGACGACCTGTACGGCGGTACATATCGGTTGATTCAGCAGATCTGGTCCGGCTTCGGGATCACCTTCGCCTTTGCCGACCTGCGGGATCCGGCGGTGGTGGAGAGAGAACTGCAAATCCCCACGCGGATGGTCTTCGCGGAAACTCCCACCAACCCCATGATGAAGGTGCTGCCCATCCGCGTGTTGGCGGAGCTTGCGAAGGCACGAGGCGCGATTTTCGCGGTGGATAACACCTTTTTGACCCCGTATTACCAGCGCCCTCTGGCGTTGGGGGCAGATATAGTCATCCATTCCGGCACGAAATTCCTCTCCGGGCACCATGATACCAGCTGCGGGCTGGTGATCGTAGGGGACCGCCCCGAGCTGGCGGAGCGCATGGCGCTGATCCAGCGGACGCTGGGGAACGCGCTTTCCCCCTTCGATAGCTGGCTGACTCTGCGGGGGATACAGACCCTTCCGCTCCGCATGGAAAAGCACAGCCGGAACGCGCTTGCGGTGGCGAAGTATCTGGAATCGCACCCCCGCGTGGAACGGGTGAATTATCCCGGTTTGCCTTCCCACCCGCAGCATGACCTGATGCGGGAGCAGACCACGGGAACGGGCGGGGTGCTGTCTTTTTCGCTGAAAGACGACCGGGTGGAAAGCGTGCTGCGCGGCGGGAAGCTGATCCGCTTTGCGGAAAGCCTCGGCGGGACGACCTCGCTGATCACCTATCCCCAGACCCAGACCCACGCCTCCATCCCCGCCGAGCTGCGGGAGAAGATCGGCATCACGCCCCGCCTGCTGCGCCTTTCGGTGGGGCTGGAACACACGGATGACCTGTTAGGAGATCTGGAGCGGATGTTAAAATGAAATTGAAAAAGGGAACGAAACGGGCACCTCCCATAAAGAGGTGCCCGTTAAGCTTTGTTACAGACTAGTCGGATCGATACCGAGTCTTTTATCGTGCATATTCGTTCAGTGATTCAATAACTTTTATAAATCTTTCGTTGTCACGAATCCTATCATATCTTGTGTTTTTTAATCTGTCAAGCATATGATAGCACTGCGAATGTTCCTTCAATTCGTGAAAATCTTTGTTGGGGAAGGGATATACCAATTTATCAGTAAATATTGAGCTGTAACCCTTCCCGTGATTTTCATTATAGGAACGGTCATACCCTACAGCGTGAATGCACATCTTCTCAAGCGAATCGAGAGCATCGTTCGCTTTTCCTTGCGAGATCTGGTACGTTGAAATGAGCCAATAATTAGATGCAAGCCTACAGTGATAAAACATAAGATCATCACCGTATATCATCTGATAAAGCTTGTTTGAAGTGATCAACATCTCAATTTTCTTGTCCCATGTCGACGGATCGTTCGGGAGATTTTCCGCTAACGGGTAATTTGAGATTGCTATACCTAAACAATCCGTCAGCTTGTCAATCTCGTCTTGAATATAAAATTCATCTTTGCCGTCACCGATCCCCGATGATAGCGCAAACTCACGGCAATACTTTATGGGAGCGAGCAAATTTATAGCTTTTAAGGCTTTGTCACTCTGTTTCGTGTTCCCATAGATGTTTACCAATAGATTGATTGCGTTATATCGTGTGCCCTCGTCATTACACTCGTCAATCACAGATAAGCATAAGTTCTCGATCTCGCTCAATAGAGACTTTTCATTCGTGTCTTTCCATAAATGGTATAAACATACCGCGAGATTTTCCTTGATCGCATGATCCGACGGATATTTTGATATAGCGTTTCTCGCGAAAGCAATACGCTCTTCGATCGTACCGACCTCGCCAAGACGTGACATCTCTTTCTTTATGTTGGCAATTTCATTTTCCCGCTCCGAAAGCTTGTATCCGAGGAGCTCATCGGTGCTCACATTAAAAAAGTCAGCAAGCGACGGCAAAAGCTCAATGTCGGGATATCCGTTTTCTGATTCCCAACGAGATATCGCCTGTGGTGTAACGCCAATCGCCGTAGCAAGAGTATCTTGTGTTACCTTCTTTTCTATTCTTAATTTCTTTATGTTCATACCGATCTTTACATTCATTGTTCTATCTCCTAAAAAATGATTTTTGTAAGCTTACGGTTTTATTATACCATTTTCTAAAAAAGAATCAATCATCAATCGCTTGTGAACTTTATAAACGAATGGTTTATAAGCCGTCAAAGAAGAATATGAAAAAGAGGTGCCCCTCGGAGAGCGTAATGCGCTTTTGATGGCCGTAAGGTTGTCAAAAGTGCTTTTGTGTTATTATTGGAAAGAGTAACAGACACCTGATACACATGCAAGGGAACAAAAAACGGCATAGCCGTTATGACTATGCCGTAATTCCTTATGTGAAGGGAACGAAAAAACGTTCCCTTTTCCTGTTACCCTTTGAAAACTTCCGTAAATTTCGCGTGCAGATCCGGGTAGTTGTGCCGCAAGATGATGGGTTTCATCTCTTTGTCCACAAAACAGTGAGTGGTAAATCCGGTGCTGCAAAGCTCGCCGTCTTTGAGCACTTCGTACTCGAATTTCATACGCACGCCCGTGTAAAGCGCGGGCTTCACCACTACCAGAAAGCGATCCTCGAAGTGCAGCAGGCGGAGATACTTTGCGTAGGCGTCCACGTTGGGAATGATGATGCCGATGTTCTCCAACTCCTGCGTGCTGAGGTTCATCTGTCGCATGAGATCCATCCGCGCTTCCTCAAAGTACCGCAGATAGTTGGAATGATGGGCGATGCCCATTTGATCGGTCTCGTAATAGTTAACTTGACGTTCGTAGGGTTTGATTTGCATATTGTACCTCTTTTCCTTTACCAAACCCGCACAATGCGGTCGGTTTCGATGGCGCGGGCGACGAGCCCTTCTACGTCCACTTTTGCTTCCTCCGCGCGGACGGCTTCCACATCCGGGCGGGTGTTGGGGTGGCGGGGAGTGAACATGGCGCAGCAGTCCTCGTAGGGCAGGGTGGAAATGTCAAAGGTGCCGATCTGCCGGGCACGGACGACGATCTCCTCCTTATCAAGCCCGATGCACGGGCGGAGAATGGGCATCTGCGCCGCGTCGTCGGTGGAGGCGATGGAAAGCATGGTCTGCGACGCCACCTGCCCGATGGATTCCCCGGTCACGAGGGCGACTGCCCCGAATTTCCGGGCGATTTTTTCCGCACAGCGCACCATGAACCGGCGCAGCAGGATGGTAAACAGCCGCTCGTCGCACACCTTTGCCAGCTCCTCCTGCACTTCCGTCAGGCTGACGCAATGCACGCGGATGGTGCCGGCGTAGTCGGTGAGCTTGCGGGCGAGGGAAAGCACCTTCTCCCGAGCCGCCTCGGAGGTGTAGGGAGGCGTTTCAAAGTAGACGGCGTCCAGCTCCGCGCCGCGCTTGGCGGTCATGTGCCCCGCCACGGGGGAATCAATCCCGCCGGAAAGCAGCAGCATGGCGCGGTCTTCACTGCCGACGGGAATCCCGCCTGCGCCCTTCTCCTGGATCCCGTGGAGCACGGCGACCTGATCGCGGATCTCGATGGTGACGACCACGTCGGGGTGATGCACGTCCACCCGCAGATCCGGGCAGACTTCCAGCAGTTCCGCGCCGCAGGCGGTGCAGATTTCCGGGGATTTCAGCGGGAAGCGCTTGTCGCTGCGGCGGGCGTCGCACTTGAAGGTGCGGGCGTTGCCCAGCAGCTCCCGCGCGTGCTCGCGCAGGACGGAAAGGATGGTTTCCATGTCCTTCTCGCACTCGACGCCGCGGCAAACGGTGACGACGCCGAACACCTTTTTGAGCAGCGCGAAGGCGGCGTCCATGTCGCTGCCCTCCTCCCCCCGCACGAACAGGATGGATTGGGCGTACTCGGTATGGAACTCGCCTTCCGCTTTGCGGAGTGTCCGGCGGACGTTTTTCTCCAAAAGCTGGTTGAACCGGTTTTTATTGAGCCCTTTCAGGACGATCTCGCCGTATTTTAGCAGGATTACTTCGTTTGCAGTCATCGTTTCAGCTTCGCGCAGTCCCGCAGTGCGTCGCACAGAACCGCACATTCCTCCATGGTATTTTGCTCGCAAAAACTGATGCGGAGCGAGGTTTCGATCTCTTGATCCGGCAGCCCGTAGGCCTTCAGCACAGGGTTGCCTTTTTTCTTTTCCCGGGCGGAGCAGGCGCTTCCGGCGGAAACGCAGATTCCCCGTTCGGAAAGGAAGTTCAGCGCCCAGGAGCTGGGCACGCCGGGGATACTGAGGTGCAGGATATTGGGCAGATGCCGCTCCGGCAGATGGAACAGCAGTCCGCTGTCCTGCAGCCGCCGCAGGACTTCCTCCCGCAGGGACGCCAGATAGGGAAGCCGGTCTTTCCTCCCGCTCGCAGCGGCCGCCGCCGCGCCGAAGGCGGCAATGGCGGCGACGTTCTCCGTGCCGGAACGCAGCCCGTTCTCCTGACCGCCGCCCAACAGCAGCGGAGGGAGCGCGTGCGCCCGTTTTCCGATATACAGCGCACCTGCGCCCTTGACGCCGCCGATCTTATGGGCGGAGAGGGTTACCACGTCGCAGCAGGCGGAGAGGCGGTCCCCCTCTACCTTCAGAAAGCCCTGTACCGCGTCGCAGTGGAGCAGCGCGTCGCTGCCGGTTTCTTCCAGGATGCGCTTCACCCGGGGCAGGTCGTACACCGCGCCGGTCTCATTATTTGCCTGCATCATGGTGACAAATGCGACGGGGGTTTGTACGAGCGCTGTTTTCAGCCCGTCGTAGTCCAAAACGCCGCCCGCCGTGGAGAGACGTTTCACCGTAAAGCCCTGTTCCTCCAGCGCCCGCAAGGGATTTTCCACCGAAGGATGCTCGCTGTTGGTGGAGATGATCGTCCTCGCCCGTTTGCCACGCAGCTTCGCCAGTCCGAACAACGCCTGATTGTTGGATTCCGTGCCGGAGGAGGTGAAAATCAGTTCCCTCGGTTCGCAGCGGAAGGCGCGGGCGAGCCCGGCGCGCCCATCCTCCACCAGCCGGCGCGCCTGCATACCGGCGGCGTGCAGGGAGGAAGGGTTCCCGTAGGCTTCGTATGCGGTTGTCACGGCAGACAATGCCTCCATGCAGGGCGGAGCGGTCGCCGCGGAATCAAAGTAAAGATATGGCATGACGTTCGGTTCCGTTTCTTGTGTTCGGATATGCTACATTATACAGCGAATCGATCCGTTCGTCAACCGAAAAAAGAGGATGGGAACCCAAAAAGAGGGCAAAGAATCTTTAACATTTTGTAAACTTTTCCCTTTTCGGGAAGCCTTTATGAAAATTTCTATTTACAGATGGTAAAAAAAAGAGTATAATAGATCAGATCGAACGCTTTTTCGATTTTATATAGATTGTATGAAGAAATGTATCCGTGCGGATCCGTTGTATACGGCCGTTATCTGCGCGGAAAAACCAAATACAGTTCCATATGGAAATCGGGGAAGCATGGATTTGAAAATATATTGAAGGAGGCAAATCTATGAACCCTATCTTGAGTGCATCGGTTGCGGCCGTCGCCGCTGCCGTGGTGTTTTTCATTCTTGGGTACATTGTTCGGAAGACTTCTGCAGAAAAGACCATCCGATCCGCTGAAGCGGAAGCGAAACGTCTGCTGGAAGAGGGCAAAAAAGAGGCTGAAGCCGCGAAAAAAGAGATCCTCGTAGAAGCGAAAGACGAAGCGTTTAAGATCAAGAACGACGCCGAGCGGGAAGCAAAGGAACGCCGGGTCGAGGTGCAGCGTCAGGAACGCAGAGTTTCCCAGAAAGAGGAAAATCTGGATCGCAAGCTGGAAAATCTGGAACGGAAAGAGGAACAGCTGAACAATAAGATCAAGGCAAACGATGCGGAAAAGGAAAAGATCGAACAGAGCATCGCCCAGCAGAACGAGCTGCTGCAGCAGATCGCGCAGATGACGGTGGAGGAAGCGCGTGACGTGCTGATGGACCGCGTGGAAACTGAAACGCGGCACGATATGGCGATGCGGATCTCCGCACTGGAAGCGGAATATAAAGACATTGCCGAGGATAAGGCGAAAAATCTCATCGCGCTGGCCATCCAGCGCTACGCGGCGGACAGCGTTTCCGAGCAGACGGTTTCTGTCGTGGATCTTCCCAATGACGAAATGAAGGGCCGCATCATCGGCCGCGAGGGGCGCAACATCCGCGCCATCGAGACGCTCACCGGCGTGGATCTGATCATCGACGATACGCCGGAGGCCATCGCCATCTCCACCTTCGACCCGGTTCGCCGGGAAGTGGCAAGACTGGCGCTGGAAAAGCTGGTCTCCGACGGGCGGATCCATCCTTCCCGCGTGGAGGATATGGTGGAGAAGTGCCGCAAGGAAGTGGACGCCGCCATCAAGAAGGCGGGGGAACAGGCGACCTTCGAAACCGGTATTCACGGTCTGCATCCGGAACTGATCAAGCTTCTGGGACGGCTGAAATACCGCACCAGCTACGGGCAGAACGTGCTGCGCCATTCCATCGAGGTCTCCCTGCTTTCCGGGATGATCGCTTCGGAGCTGGGCGTGGACGTTGCCATGGCGAAGCGCGCGGGGCTGCTGCATGACATCGGTAAATCCATGACCCATGAGGTGGACGGTTCCCACGTGCAGATCGGTGTGGACGTGGCGCGTAAATACAAGGAATCCAAGGAAGTGCTCCATGCCATCGAGTCCCATCACGGCGATGTGGAGCCCAATACCTATATCGCCATGATCGTGCAGGCGGCGGACGCCATCTCTGCGGCGCGTCCCGGCGCACGGCGCGAGAATCTGGAAAACTACATCAAGCGTCTGCAAAAGCTGGAGGAGATCGCAAGCTCCTTCAAGGGCATCGAAAAGGCGTTTGCCATTCAGGCGGGTCGAGAGATCCGCATCATGGTCAAGCCGGACGAGGTCTCCGACGACGAGATGCTCTTCCTCGCCCGCGATATTGCGCGGAAGGTGGAATCGGAGCTGGAGTATCCCGGGCAGATCAAGATCAACGTGGTGCGGGAGACGCGCCAGAGCGAATACGCAAAATAGAGTCACTTCGTTCCCGCCGCAACTCACTACGTTCGTTGCGCCGAATTGCGGTTCCGTTCGCTCGCGCCTTCGCGCCAAAACGCTTCGCGTTTTGACACTCGCGGAACCGTAAGGTATGTTCGGCGCGGCACATGTCCGCACCGAACATGGAATTTTATTGTATTTGTTCTCTATCTTTTCTCCCCAAAAGGGGAAAACGGTCGCAGGAGGGCTTGCTTTGAAAATACTGGCGATCGGCGATGTATATGGCAAAGCGGGAGTCGAGTGTATTACGGAACGTCTGCGCAAGCTGCGCGGGCGGGAAGGCGCCGAGCTGGTGATCGTCAACGGCGAAAACTGTGCGCCGGGCAACGGCATGGATCTGCGGGGCGCGAAAGCGCTGCTGGAAGCCGGAGCGGACGTCCTCACCGGCGGAAATCACAGCCTGCGCCAAAGCAGCTGCTTCGGTCTTCTGGAGGAAGATCCCTGCGTGCTGCGCCCGCTGAACTTCCCGGACATTGCGCCGGGCAAGGGGTACTGCATCCTGCGTGCCTCTCAAGGGCTGCGGGTACTGGTCATCAATGCGCAGGGGCAGGTGTATCTGGACGCCACGGTGGACAATCCCTTTACCGCCACGGAGCGGCTGCTTGACAAGCTGAAGGGGCAGTATGACTTCGCCGTGTGCGATTTCCACGCGGAAGCGACCAGCGAAAAAGCCGCGTTTGCATCCTGCTTTGACGGGCGAATCGCCGCCATCTGGGGCACACACACCCATGTGCAGACGGCGGACGAACGGATCCTGCCGAAGGGCAGCGGGTTCATCAGCGATCTGGGGATGTGCGGCGTAGAGGATTCCATCATCGGCACCCGTGCCGAACAGGTGGTGCAGTATTATCGGACGCATATCCGCACTCGCTATGAAGCGGCGGAGGGTAAGACGGTGCTTTGCGGCGCGGTCTTTGAGATCTCCCCTTCTGATGGGCGCTGTGTGTCGGTGAAGCGGATTCGGGAGTGACAGTTGCGCATCGCGCAAAGATAGCGAAAGGTATAGTTGTAACGCAGAAAGAAAGGGTCATTCATGAACAGATTGTATTCGATTTTCAGGCTGTTGGACGACGGGGCGGGAGAATCAGCGGGCGCGCTTTCCCTGCTTCCCATGATCGCCATGATCGTGGTATTGGTGGTGGTGTTTTACTTCTTCCTGTACCGTCCGCAGAAAAAGCAGGAGCGCGAGACGACCGCTATGCGCAACTCCATCGAGCTGGGGGACGTGATCTCCACGGTGGGCGGTCTGATAGGCGTAGTCGTTCGCATCAAGGATGAGATGCTGCTGATCGAGACCGGCGCGGATCGCACCCGTTTGCAGGTGATGAAATGGGCGGTGCGCGGCATCGAGGAAAAGGCGCATCCGGTAGCGGAAACGGAGAAGAGCGGCACCAAGGCCGTGGAGAAATCTTCGGAAAAGCCGAAGCTGAAAAAATAGGAGCTGACGAGGAGTAAGCATACAGGGAATCCCACATAGGTATTCTTTGTATGCTTCTTGCTTATCGCGATTGATCGCGAGGGGATCCATCGGTCCTTGCCTCGGGGGCAGGGGCAAACAGGAAGAAAGGAAGGGACTTTTCCATGAACAAAACTATGCAAAGAAAGTACGCGCGTCTTTTGGTACGCGCGGGGGTCAATATCCAGAAGGGACAGACGTTGATCGTCCGCGCCCAGACGGAAAGCTACCCGTTCATCGAACTGCTGACGGACGAGGCTTACAAGGCGGGCGCCGGCGACGTACAGATCGAATGGAGCAACCAGACGCTCAGCCGTCTGCACTATCGTCACCGCAGCGTCACAGCGCTCTCCCGGGTGCATCCGTGGGAGGAAGCGAAGATGAAGGAGGAGTCCGAGCAGCTTCCTGCCGCCATCCGCCTGGTATCGGAGGATCCGGACGGACTGCGCGGCATCAATCAGGAAAAACTTAAGAAGGTGCGGCAGAAGCGCTACCCCATCCTGCGCCCCTATCAGGAGCAAATGGAGAACAAATACCAGTGGCTGGTGGCAGCCATTCCGGGCAAGGCGTGGGCGAAGAAGATGTTCCCCGGTCTGCGCACCTCCGCCGCGGTGGAGAAGCTCTGGGAAGCTATTTTTGAAGCCTGCCTTGTCACCAAGGACAACGATCCCGTCGCCGCATGGGAGGAAAAGGACCGGCTGATGGAGGAAAAGAGCCGCGTGCTCAACGCTTGCCGGTTCGATTATCTGGAGTACAAGAACGCCCTCGGCACGGATTTCCGCTGCCATTTGATGCCCCGTTCCCTTTGGTGCGCAGGCGGCGAAAAGACGTTGGGCGGCGTGTTCTTCAACCCGAATATGCCCACCGAGGAGGTCTTTACCACTCCCATGAAGGGCAAGTGCGAGGGACGGCTGGTGGCTTCCATGCCGCTTTCCTATCAGGGCGTGCTGATCGAGGGGTTCTATATCGACTACAAGGACGGCAAAGCTGTCGCGTGGGACGCAAAGGTGGGCAAAGAAGCGCTGGACGGCATCCTGCAATCCGACGAAGGCGCGAAGATGCTGGGCGAACTGGCACTGGTGCCGGTGAACTCTCCCATCAGCCGGCAGGGATTGCTGTACTACTGCACCCTGTTCGACGAGAACGCCAGCTGTCACGTTGCCATCGGACGGGGATACACCAACTGCGTCGAGGGCTTTGAGGACATGACTCGGGAGGAGCTGCTTGACATGGGGGTCAACGACTCCCAAGTACACGTGGACTTCATGATCGGAACGCCGGATCTGACCATCACCGGCTGGAAAGACGGAAAAGCAACGCCGGTCTTTGTGAACGGCGATTGGGCAATATAGGCAATTTGCTTGAAAGGACGGTTTGAAATGGAAGAACTGCGGGAAGAATTGCGGGAACTGACGGACGCCGCGGCGGTCCTGTTGGATGACAGGCTCTACACCTTCGAAAGCTATCGCGCGTTGGTGCAGGCAGTGGCGTATGCGAAGGTGATGCTCGCCAATGAAGCGGCGGAAGAAGAAACGCTGCGGGGCGCGTACACGGGGCTTTGCGAGGCAGTGGATGGAATGGAGCTTCGGGAAACCGAGCCGCAAGCGTCCGAACAAGCCAAAGGGAAGCGGGAAGGACTGAAGAAAAAAGCGTTCCCGTACCTGCTGGGCGGCGCGGCGCTGGGCGGTCTGCTGCTGGGGAAGAAGTTGTTCGGTAAAAAGAAGAAAGACGAGGATGAGTAAGCATGAAACTGGGGATTCAACTGTATTCGGTGCGGGACGACGCGGCGCAGGATCTTTCCGGGACGCTGCGGGCGCTCGCTGCGATGGGATATGACGGCGTGGAGCTGGCAGGGCTGTACGGAAAAACTCCCGAGGAAGTGCGGGATCTGGCGCAGGAGGTCGGGCTGACGGTCATCTCTGCCCATGTGGGGCTTGCGGAGTTCCGGCAGGGCGTGGCGGAGACCGTGTCGCGGTACCGCACGGCGGGCTGCCGTTATATCGCCATTCCGCATCTGGCCGCGGAGGATCGCCCGGACGGGGCAAACTTCCCGCAGGCCGCGAAGGAGATCGCCGCCATCGCGGAGGAATGTGCAAAACAGGGGTTGACCCTGCTGTACCACAACCATGACTTTGAATTTGCCAAATTGCCGGACGGGCGCACCGAGCTGGAAGCGCTGTACGCCTGCGCGCCGGAAACGCTGCTGCAAACGGAGATCGACGTCTGCTGGGTCAACATCGTGGGCGTGGACCCGGCGGCGCTTCTTCGGAAGTATGCCGGCCGTGCGCCGCTGGTGCATCTCAAAGACTCCGTCGGGGATCGTTCGGCAGAGCATTACGAAAGCCTGGGGATCGACCATCGTCCCGCGCCGGACGCCGCACCTTTCTCCTTCCGCTCGGTGGGAAGCGGGACGGTCAACGTTCCCGCGGTGATCGACGCGGCGAAGGAAGCGGGTGCTTCTTGGCTGATCGTCGAGCACGACGAGCCCGCGGAGGGGCAGACGGCGATGGAAACCGCGCGCCTTTCTGCGCAGTACGTTCGTTCTGTTCTGTAATCCGTAGCAAACAAAAGCGGCAGGGAAGCTCCCTGCCGTTTTTTTGTGTGTGAAGAAACCTTGCGCTGAAGCGCTACGCGTTCTTGTCGGTCTTGCGGTGTTCGCGGCGTTTCCGCATGGCGTTGCCGACGGTGGCGATCAGGAAGATGGACCCGCAGAACAGCAGGCAGACATAGAAGGAGATCCCGCGGGAGAGGAACTCCACGCAGGCGGTATCCGGGATCAGCTCCCGGAATCCATCCAGAAACAGCCCGTCCGAAACCCCCACTGCGCCGGGAATGGGCACGGCGTTGGCGCCCAGCACCACAAACCCCTGGGTGACAAGCACCTCCCGGATCTGTTCCGGCGAACCGCCGATGGCAAGAAAAATGCAAAGGGTGACGCCGATGTTGCATAGCCGCTGCATCATGTTCAAAAGAAACACGCGGAACACTACGCCCTTTCCGTTTCGGAAGGTGTGGATACATTCCCGGTATTCCTCCGCCATGTGGTGCAGGGATTCCCGCCGCTTTTCCACGTCCTTCAGCAGGTGCAGGCGGTGCAGAAGGGTCAGTCCCGCGCCTGCCACCCGCAGGATGATCTTTTCCTTCAAAATCAACAGCAGCAGCGCCGCAACGAACAGCGTTTGGATGAGGAATCCCGCCACGATCAGAACGCGGGAGGGGAAGGAAAAGGAAAAATATGCCGCAGGGCAGAAAAGGAAGCATAGGATCCCCACTACAAGGAGGGAAACGGTGTAGAGCATGACGTTGAGCAGCAGCACCATCGTCGTCACCGCGCCGGGGATCTTATCCCCGAGCATGAACACCGCGCTGGCGGGCTGCCCGCCGGTGGCGGAGGGGGTGATGGCGGAGAAGTAGATGTCCGCCGAGGAATAGATGGTATTGCGCCAGAAGGAGCGTTTGTGCCCGAGGAAGGTGGTCAAATGCCGCAGGCTCACCGCTTCGAACAGGATGAACCCGAACATACAAAGAAACGCACAGACGATCCAGAACGGGGATGCGCCCCGCAGCATGGCGCCCAGCTTTTCCTTGGAGAAATCATCGCTTCGGCAGGTGATCGCGTACAGAGTCAGCCCCACCAGAAGCAGGAAGACGAGGAACCAGATCACCCGATGTGCAGACAAGCGTCGCTTTGGCTGTTCCGTATTCGGTTGACGCGTCTCGTTTTGCATCAGAGAGGTTCCTTTCGTTTGTATTGGCAGGTTCTACGGCTCCCTGCGTTTGGAGAACAGGCGCCTTTCCAGCGCCGGGAAGATGCGGTCTGCGCGCAGTTCGCGGGACAGCCGCAACCCCGCTTCCGCCACGGCGACGCCTCCCAGCACATCCAAAAAGACGTGCTGCTTGACCAGCAGGGTGGAGGCGAACACCGCCAACGCCATGCTGACGCTGAACACCCGCCAAGCCGTCGGATGGTGCAGTTTTTGACAGCGGAACACACCGCGCACCACGATCCAGCTCTCCATACAATGGATGGAGGGGAACAGGTTATCCGGGGAATCCATATCGTAGACCAGCTGCGTCAGCCGGTCGAACACATTCGTCAGTTCAAAGCCGGAGGGACGATCCGCCATTACGGTGGGGAGCAGGAGGAAGAACAGCAGGCAGAGCGCCTTCCCGATCAATTCGCCGGAAAACGCCCCGTAGCAGACCTCTTTTTCGTCCCGCGCGATGAGGAGGAACCCGATGGCCCAGAAGGCATAGGACCCCACGTAAATGGTGATCGCCCAGGTCTGAAAGGGGATCTTGCCATCCAGAAACGGGAGCGAAAGGTCGTAATGCGGCCAGCCGGAGGTGATCAGCCGGTTGCCGAAGTAAACGACGATATTAAACAGTACGCTGCAAAGGATAGGCAGGATGCCGTACAGAGGCAGGATGCGCGTCAGAAATCGCTTCATCGCTCGAAATCCCTTTCGGTCGCCCTCAAAAACAAAATATAGTTTATTATATCCCATCGGCAGGCGCTTGTCAAGAGAAATGGGAAAGCAATTGAACAAAAAAAGGGAAATGCGTGAACATTTCCCTTGCGTATTGTGTTTTTTCAGCGGAAGCTTTATAGATCCAGCAGGAACAGCTCAATCCCGTTCGCCACGGCGCGGGCGAAGGCGTTCTGCCACGCTTCGTTTTGCAGGTTCGCCCGGTCTATCGGGTTGGTGGCATAGCCGGATTCGATCAGCACCGAGGGCATATCCGGATATTTGTTGACTACGAAGGCTTCCGACCAGTCCCACGCGATCTTGCGACTTACCGTTTGCGGAAACGCCTGCTGCAACCCCTGTTCCAGCGCGTCCATCAGCAGGCTGGAGCGCCGGGCATAGGGGGTGTCCGTACAGCTGTAAAGCTCAAAGCCGGAGAGGGCGGTGGAGCTTTCGTTCGCGTTGACATGGATGGATACAAACAAGTCTGCAGGGGCTTTCGCGCCGGCGGAGAGCAGATTCGCGTAATGGGAGCGTTCGTAGATGCTGAACAGGTCGTCATCATTGATGCCGCTTTGGAAGCTGGCGACGATCTCCTCTTGCCTGGCGGGGTCTGCGCCGCTGTATTGCCCGACCAGCCGGTGGAGATATGCGTCCGCATCGTAGGAGAGGGAGGAAGCCAGCGCTTGCATCTCCGAACCGCTGGGGAAGCGCTGCCCGTCGTGGGTCTGCAGGACGGTGACGCCGTCCGCCTCCAGCGCTTCGCGAATCTTGGCGACCAGGATCGGCGTGATGTCCTTTTCCAGCAGGGAGCTGCCCGGAAAGGGACAGCCGGTGTCTCCGAAGCCGTGCCCCGGATCCAGCACCACGATCTTTCCGCGGAACGCCTCCTGCAGGGAGGAGACTTCCGGCTCCGTGAAGCTGGTTTCGTCGATCAGCGGGTTGTCAGCGATGGGCTGTCTGCTCACCGTCGGGGCGTCGGAGGGTTGTGCTTCCGGTTTCGGTTCCGTTTTCGGGAGGAGACAGCCGCCTGCGGAGAAGATCAGCGCGAAGCATAGCATGCCGAGCAGCACGGCTTTGCATAGGTTTTTTCTCATGAAGAACACTTCCTTTGGAGTGGTTTGCGTGTTCATTGTAGCACTCCGCTTTGCAGGAAGTCAGCATCAAGTTGTCAAAAAGTTGTAAAAGGCAGAAAAAACCCGGCTTTCGCCGGGTTTTCCAGTTATCGGTCGATTTGGATGCTGATGCCGTAAACGGTTTGGTACACAGGGTTGTAAAGCAGGGTGACAACGCCATCCCTGCCTTTGAAGGTGCAATAGACGGCAGGCCCTTTCCGGTTGATCTCGCATACGCCCGTCTCGTACAGCAGCATGGCGCGGCTGTAGGAATCGTAATCGCTTTCCAGAGCAGCGCAAACGTCCACAAAGCGCCACAGGAAGACGGCGAAGGGACTTCCGCTGTCCAAATACAGATCCCGTTTCTTCACCCATTCGGTCAGGGCGACCAGTCCCGCTTCCTCGGCGGAGGGGAGGGATTCCTCCCGGGGCGGTGGCTCCAGACTCATGAAGCAGACCTCCATGCCCTCCTGCGTTTCCTGGAACGCGAAGGAAAAGCGATAGGGCAGGAGACGCCCCGTATCGGCGATGGCTTCTCCCCGGCCGTCATCCTCCACGATGACGTAGGCGGAAGAACGTACCAGAACCTCCACGTTCCGGAATCCGTGCAGCGTTTGTGTTTCGTCGCAGAGGAATTCCGCTTCCTCCCAATCCACCGCGTGGAGCGAGAACTGCTCCGGGAGAAGCGGGTCCAGCAGATTGAACAGCACTTTGTCGCTCATGAATTTCTCGCCGTCGCTCCATGGAGTCGTCATGCGGTCCCATGGGTACAGCTCCGTTGCGGCGCTCTCCTCGGAGGGAAGGTCGGGCGCTGCATAGGAATGGGTTTCTCCCGTCCGATCCGGCAGGAGCGCCCGCGCGACGATAAAGAGCAGCGTGCTCGTGAGCAGGAGGATCGCGGTCGCCAACAGCGTTACGCCTGCCGTTTGCAGCGGTTTTTTCATACGCATTTCGTCACACCGGTCCTTTCTCGGTCTTGGGCGCGGGCTCCCGCGCCTTTTGCCGCAAAGGAATGGTCAGTTGCACGGTGGTTCCCTTGCCGGGCTCGCTGGTGATGGTCATGGCGGCGTCGTGCAGCTTGACGATCTCCTTGCAGAGGGAAAGCCCCAGCCCCGCGCCGCCTTCCTTGCGGGAACGGGACTTGTCCGCCATCCAGAAGGCTTCCGTTGCGCGGCGGACCTCCTCCTCGCTCATGCCGATGCCCTCGTCCACCACGGCAAGCAGCAGCATACCGTCCTGCACCGTGTGGTAGAGCAGAACCTGCTGTCCGTCAGAGGAGGCTTTGGCGGCGTTGTCGATGAGGTTGATGAGCAGCGTTTGGAACAGCTGCCTGTCCACGGAGAGGGTCACATCCTCCCCGGCGAAGGTTAGACGGATCGCCCGACGTTCCAAAATGGGGGCCATCGCTGCCCGCACTTCCTCCAGCAGCTCCGTCAGCGCGCAGTCCCGGAAGTCCGGCGCCGTACCGTCCGCGGACGCCAGCGTCAGCAGTTTTGAGGAAAGCGCACGCATCCGTTTGGCTTCCTCCACGATCACCCCCGCGTAGTCCCGCCGTTCCGCGTCGGTGACGCTGCGCTTGATGCGCAGCACGTCCGCCATGCAGAGAATGGAGGTCAGCGGCGTTTTCATTTCGTGCGCCATGCTGTCCGCAAAGCGTTTCCGGCTGTCCGCCGTTTCCTGCAGCAGACGGGTCTGCTCTTCGGTGGCGACCGCCATGGCGTTCACATTTGCGATCAGAGACCGCAGTTCCTGCCCGCCGCGCTCCGGCAGTTGCAGATCCCGCTCGCCGGAGGACAGCCGCTTCAACGCGCGGTTGACGCGGGAGAGGGGCAGAAGGAACAGGATGCAAAGCAGGGAAAGCGCCGCCGCGATCAATAGGGAACCCAGCAAAATGGCGCGCAGGGCGCTCATCGCCCGGGAACGATGGTCGGCGTAAAGGGATGTGACGTCCCGGGCGGACAGGAGCGCGTACCGCTTCCCGCCCCACGTCAGCGAAGAGCCCACCAGCAACAGCGTGCGTCCGTCGTTCGTTTCCAAACGGGTCAGATAGCCGTCAGAAGCGGCGGCGGAGGCGGCAAAGGCTTGCACGTCCTCATCCGGGAGGGGGAGTTCCCCCGCAACCGCCGTCCCTTCCTCGTCCCGCAGACCGACGGCGGAAAAACTGCCCGCCTCGGGCAGTCCGTCCTTTATTACCGTGGCGGAAAGGGTGGAGGCGAACAATCCGTGCAGCGCCACGGCGTTTTCTTCCTCCCGCGTCACGGACGCGGAGAAAGACGCACTTTGCAGCACCAGCGCGGTCACGATGCCGGATAGGAGGCAGAACGCCAGTGCGCAAAGGAACAACCGCTGCCATAGGTATAACCGTTGCCATCGCTTCTTCGGTCTCACGTTATCCGGCTCCTTTCGTGAGGATTGGTGGGGAAGTTATCGGGTCTTTTGGCTTTCCAGGCGGTAGCCGAGTTTGGGGATGGTGACAAGCCCGTCCGATAGGTTCAGCTTTTTGCGCAGCTGCCGGATGTGCATATCCACCGTGCGGCTTTCCCCCATGAAGTTGAAGCCCCAGACATTTTGCAGCAGTTGCTCCCGGGTGACGGCCACGTCCACGTGCTGCATCAGAAAGACCAGCATATCGAACTCCTTTGGCGTCAATGGGACGGGAACGCCCTTCGCCGTGACCTCGTGTTTTTCCGTGTCCGCCCGCAGGTCGCCGTAGGTCAGCACACCGGACAGCTTGTGGTACCGCCGCAGGACCACCTCAATGCGGGCGAGCAGCTCCAGCGCCTCAAAGGGCTTGACGATATAGTCCTCCGCCCCCAGACGAAGCCCGGAAACCTTGTCCAGCACGTCCTGCCGCGCGGTCAGAAAGATGACCGGCGTGTCGCAGCCCTGCAGCTTTTCCATCAGCGTAAAGCCGTCCTCCCCCGGCAGCATCACATCCAGCAGGATGAGATCGTAGTTCCCGGAAGCGGCGTGGGGCACGGCGTCCCTGCCGTCCGGCAGTACGGTACAGCCGTAGCCTGCCATGGTCAGTGTCGCCTGTACGGTCAGGGCGACGTGGGCGTCGTCTTCGATGATGAGGATATTTGCCATGGGGAATCAATCCTTTCGCATGAGCTTTTTCCGGCTGCCGTCCGGCTGCTCGATGTATGTGTTTTCCAGAATTCCGCGGAACGCCGCCCGGAACGCGAGGCGGTATTCCTCCCGCAGGCGCGCCTGTTCCGCCAATTCCTCGTCCGTCAGCGGTTCACCGGCCTTTGCCTTATTCGCCAGCTCGTTGAGCCGCTTGAGACGCTGCATTTGTTCTTGATCCTGGGTTTGCATGGTGCTTTCGTGTCCTTTCGCGGTTTTCTCCCTCTTATCTTACCATTTTTTACGGGAAAATGCAAGGGTGTTTTCAATAGAAAAATCGGACCCCACAGCGGGGATCCGATTCTGTTCTTTGGCTTCTGTCAACCGTTTTCTTTTACGGTAACGATGAAACCGTCCGCGTTGTTGCCGGAGAGGGTGTAGGACTTGTCCGCCGGCACGGGGACCAGCGTTTCGTCGCCCGTCGCGGGGACGTAATAGACGCTGTACGCCTCGCCGTCGGCCGTGATGTATAGCGGCTGCTCAAGGGAGGTCTTCTTCAGAATGTCCATATATTCCTCCAGCACCAGATCGTTGGAGGCGATGTAACCGGCGTGGGGGATCCCTACGTACCGGAAGTGCCATGTCTCCGCAGTACCCGCCACCGCCTCTTTTCCCGGCGGATAGCGCAGGATCAGCCCGTACCGGCGGCAGTTTTCCAAAATCCACGCATAGTGCGCCGCCGCCTCGGCAGAGGTGGTAGCCATCACCGCTCCGTTGGAGGGGTTATAAAAGCTCATATCCACCGCAAGCCCTGTGTGGTGCTCGCTGTACCCTACGGGAGCCACGTATTTATCTACGTACGCTTGCCCGTAAAGAGCCAGATATTCGTCGATGGTGGCCTGCTGTGCCGCTGCGGAACGGTAGGAATCGTTGATCAGCAGGCAGACGCCGTCGCCCATGGCTTGCTGCATGCCGGTTTGCAGCGCCTCCATGGTTTGCAGCAGAGATTTTTCGATGGGCAGGGCGTAGGTGCCCTCCTGAATATTGGTGACACGTCCGCTGCGGACGTCGGTGATCTCTCCGGCGCACAGCGACGCGTCGTACGGAGCGGTGCGGTTCACCAGAAGCAGATCCCCCCGGTGCAGATCGTCTTCCGTACAGAGGACATAGCGAACGGAGCCCCCCGGCGTGACGTCGCTCTCACCGGCGGATGTATCCGCGGAAGGACCGTCGGGCGCCGACGGTTGGGAGGACGCAGACTCGACGGGAGCCGACGCGTCGGGCGCAGATGCACCCTTGTCGGGGGCATCCGGTTCCGCCGCGCATCCGCCCAGCAGGACGACCATGGCGAGCAAAATGGGAAGACATCGGGCGGCAAAGAGCCGGAAGATACGGGTGGAAAACATAAAAACAGCCTTTCTTCGGTGGAGCGGCGGAAGGTTTGTTCGGCAGAGCCGGTGATAGGCGTAGTGTAGCATATTTTTCGCCGGAAGTCAACCGGCTTCCTACGGAAATCGAGCGAATTCGGCAGGCGGTGCTGTAAACGCGTTTCGGACGGAGGGCAAAACAAAATACCCGTGTCTTCGGAAAGGCACGGGTATCTTTCTGTTTTGAGCGGAGTTATGCGTTGTTCCTGCGCTTGCGGTATAGGAACAGACCGTACGCCGCGGCAATCAGGAGGATCGCCGTGCCGGCGAGCGTGTAATAGGTCGTGCCTGCCGCGCCGGTCTCGGGAAGCTCGTAGACGGGAGGCTCCCCTTGCTTGACATTCTTGATGATGAGAATGTGACCGTCCGTGAGCTCCGGGCTGACCAGAGAGTAGTAAGCGACGTAGCCCGCGGGGATGTTCTCCTCGTCGATGAAGTAGATGTAGTCGCCGCCGTCGTCGATTGCCTCTTTGAAGATTTCCTCCCACGTCCGGCTGTCGAACCAGCCGTTCTCGGCGGTCAGGTTGAGATGGATGTAGAAATCCTCATCAATTTCGTATCCGTCAGGCAGATCTTCCTTGCTGGGCACGATCACGATCTGCGGGAGGGATTCTTCGGATTCCGAAGAGGGATCCGGATCGGTCACTTCCGCGGAAAGAGGGTTGACGGAATAGTCGCCATCGGTGACGGTCTCGGCGCCGACCATGATGGCCAAGGAGAACAGCAGTGCCGCGATCAGCAGACAGCCAAATATTCTTTTCATCATGCTGCTTCCTCCTTGTAATGTTCTCATAGTGATGATCTCCTTATACCGGATATTGCGTTTGACCGTTGCGGCGCGTTATGACCAAGAAACGTCCTCCCACGAGGTGTTGTGCTCCTGAACGGAGTTTACGGAGATCTCTATACGGAACTCAACGTCTTTGTAGAGATATTCGCCGGTGATCGGATGCCTATCGCTGGCAACTCTGGGGTCGATGGTCAACGTATCACTGAATACTTGGGTGATGGACGGACCGCCGCCCTCGCCTCCGAGCTCGACTTCGCTGTAGAGGAGGGAATCATAGAGCAAAACGGTGCGTTCCGCAGTCGACGACGCGGAATCAAGATGCCAGCCGTTGTTGAAGCCGGTTGCGTCGCAAAGGAGATGCAGATCGATATATGCGGGTTCCAGATCCAATCGCTTTTCGCCGGTCTTTTTATCGACCCAGTATTTGTAAATGCTGACGCGGACATACTCATTGATGGCTCCGCTGTTGCGGACGGACAGTTCCTCCGAGTAGCTTTGCCCCACAACGACCTGTTTGCCGTCCTGAAGCATATTCCGAAGAAGGACGCCGTGGTTTTCATCCCACTGCGCAGTCTCTTTCACATAGTCACGCCAAGAGACGCGTTCGCCATTCTCCAGAAGGGACACGCCGATCTCATACATCCGAACTCCGACGCCGGTGCTTTGCACGAGATACCCGACGGCCGCGTGCGCCGCGCCGATGGAAGCGACCAGCGCCAGACTCACCATCAGGATGAACGCGATGACGTTGATTTTTGAAGCGGAAAGGAACTTTTTCAATCTTTTCATCCTTCGTTCCCTCCATCAGGCGTCAGATCCCAATCCGCATCCATCGGGTCTTTCTGGCTGCCGTCGTTATCATACTGTACCGGAGTGGATTCGTAGATGACGACCACGTTGAACGAATCGCCGTTCGCCACGCTTTCGGGGATGTTTTCGATTCGGATTAACAGCTCGGAGGTCTTCTCTCCGGGCCCGAGGATGGTATTGTAGTAGTAATATCCGTCGTCCTTTGCGCTCCAATCGCCGGGGTTGCAGGTATACTTGGGATCGTCGTTTTCCGTGCCTGTACCGTATGACAACAAATATTGATCGCTTGCGAAGGCCCTGGCGCGGACGTACACCGGCTGACCGTCGTTAGAGACGGTCACGTGTTTGGTCCAACTGCTGAAGGTCTCCGTGATGTGCGTATCCCCCAGAAAAATGGGATGACCGCCTTTTGCTTCCGCATAGGAGGTGAAGTAAGCCAGCGTGCCGTTCATGGTGACAGCGGTGATCAAAAGGACGGACAAAGCCAGCAGAAAAATGGTTTTCTTCTTCATCTTCGCGCTCCTTTATGACCCGAACGGGGCTTCCGTAAGATTCCATTGCCCCTCGTACGTGAACATATTGTTGATGCCGCCGCCGCTGTTGACGGTCTCCTTGTATGCGTTGGTGAACTCAACAAAGGCGGACTCTCCTTCCGGGATCGTAACTATCTTGGTCGCATCATAGTCCACCAGCTCAAATCTCACGCCGGAGTAGACCTCGGTGACGTAGACCGTCGCGCCCACGGGGATATCCTGAATCTCGACGGAAGCGGTGCCGACCTCATCCATGGTGATGGTGATCACGTCGCTGTATACCGTTTCCGGTATCTCATTGCCGTCATCGTCATACACCGGGTGCCCGTCTTTCGTTTTGGGCTTCGTGGCTTCGATCTGGAAAACGAAGGTCGCCGGGCCGCCCATAAAACTGGTAAGAGTCTTTTGGATCACCAAAGAACCCATACGGTTGCCCTGACCGGCCTTGAGGGTGACTTCATGGTCATAGATCCACTCGCCGGGGTTGGCGCTGTTGATGACGTCGTCCTCGTTCGCCGGTTTGGTGGGCAGGGAGATGAGCGCAGGGCTGAACGTGTAGTTGTAAGCACCGTATGCAAAGGTAGTATTGACAACGGTATTTCCGTTTTTGTCCGTGCCTTCTTCGATATATTCTTCGGAAGGAACGCCGCTGCCGTGGGGAACGATCAGGTACAGACCCGGTGCCAGATCTGTGATCTTGCTGCCGATGGGGTTCTGTTCCGTATAGGGAGCATCTTTGGAATCGCCCGCTAACGCAAGGACAGAGGCCTTCTTTGCCAAAGCCTGCCAATCCTCGTTGGTCGGCGTATCGCCGATCGCTTTCAGAGCGTCTGCATAGCGAGGTTCGGCTTGGAAGGCGTAAGAGTCGCTTCCGTCCACCGGGACCGCTTGGGCGATCAAATAAAGATCAATCACCAATCCCGATTCAGCGGTCAGCGACGAATCGCTCACCGTCAGGGAACATGTGCTCGACCAATCCAAAGGGGCTGCCGCGCCGACGCCGGTAAAGGACGTCGTTGTGACCAGCATGACAAGTGCCAGCAACAACATACCCAGGCGCTTATATATCTGTTTCATGAGGCATTTCCTCCATTCGTGCAAAGAACCGGGTTTGCGAACCTATGCGTTCTGAATATCATCTAACAGTTCATCAACTGGTTTTTTCGGTTTGGGCTTGCGGCTGAAGATCATCAGGATGACCAGCAAGAGGAACAGCAACGGGATGCCCACGCCGAACATGGCGTAGTAGGTGGGCAGCTTGCGTGCTTCGGACCGCACTTGAACGGCCTCTTCCTCCGTGAGATTCTCAATGCGGGTGCCGCGCACCAGCATACGGTGGGTATTGACGGCGTAGGGGGTGCAGGTGATGAGGGTGCAGTAATCTTCCCCCTCCACGATCTGCAGGTCCTCCACATTGCTGGGCTCGACGATGCGGATCTGATCCACCCGGTAGGTAACGGTTTGGTCGAACACCGTGATGGTGAAGATGTCCCCTTCCCGCATACGGTCCAGATCCGTAAACAGACGGGCGGAGGGCAACCCCCGGTGACCGGAGAGGGACGCGTGGGTACTTTCGCCGCCGATGGGCAGGGAAGTTCCCTCCATGTGCCCTACTGCAATCTGTAGGACGGATTCCCCGGTGGTGTGGTAGATGGGGAGGTTCACGCTGATGGCGGGAATCTGGATATAGCCCATGATCCCGGTGCCGGTGACGTCCAGAAGGCGTTTGTACTCCGCCAGCTCGTTGTCGGACAGCGTGAAGTGAACCCCCGTCCGGGCAAGGCGCGCGTTGTAGGCTTCGGCAGCCTCCAGCATTTGTGCGCGGTCTTTTTCGGATAGATCCTCTACCGCCTCTTTATAGCTCGCGATCGCTCGCGTGGCATGCATTTGGTTCCACCAGTTGCTGAAGGTGGGGTACAGCAGGATACATACGCCTGTCAGGAATAACACGATCAGGATCACGGTGGAAATGATGCCGCCGTGCTTTTTCTTCTTTTTCTTCTTTGTGACCGGTTTTTTCGCTTCGGGCGCTTCCGTTTCGGAAGGCTTTTCCGCGGGCGCTTCCGCTTGGGAGGTCATTTCCTCCGCGGAGGGGGCTGCCTGCGTATCGGTATCCGCCGTTTCCAAACGTTTTTCCTCGTCCATTGGGTACTCCATGTGGGAAATCGTTGATGCTTGTGTTCAGCTTGTCAGCGTCGGCCAGACAAAGGTGCTTGCCTGTTGCTCGCCGCACACCGCGGGAAGGTGCTGACTCGTGCGGCAACCCCGGGGCGGGGAAACTCCCCGTCCCCGGAGCAAAAACGCGTTAGATAAGAGACGTTATGTTCCTATATAGGAATTAGCCTCTGCCTCTCATGCGGCTCTTGGTGATCAGCAGAACGCCGGTGAGAACAACAATCAGACCGCCGACGATGTAGAAGATCGTGGTACCGATACCGCCGGTAGAGGGCAGGTTGGAACCGGATTTGTTTTCGACGGTGCCATTGATGGTACCTTCGTTTGCGGCAGCTTCGAAGGTGCCGAGGTTACCGTCGCTAATTTCCGTGCCGTTTTTCAGGGTATGACCTGCAACGATGTCAAAGTAGATCGGTTCTTCAAGAATGTTGTAACCATCAGGATTCTTCGTCTCGGTCAGTCTGTAGTTGCCGTCGTCCAGACCAACGAACTTGAATTCGTAACCCGGAGTGCCGGCTGCCTGGTCAATGACTTTCCAGTAGCCCCTCCTTCCGGTCTTGGCATCCACGTCGTGCTCATCATCTTCGATGAACTTCTCAAGGGTGAATTCAGCACCGGCCAGATTATTACCGGCTTCGTCAACCTTGGTGACATCCAGCTCATAGGTATAAACGACAACCTTCTCTTCGGGAGTTTCGTTGGTGGGTTCGTCGCCATCGCCATCGTACTTGGGGTCGCTGGAGTATTCCAGATACACTTCGTTGGGGTTGCCGGGGTTGCCGATGACGGCGTCGTTATTCAGCGTTGCGGTGTATTCCACAACGATCGTATAGCTTTCGTCAAGGACAGGATTGGCGATTCCCTTCAGATCATCGCAGGAAATGGTGATCGTGGTGTCAGTTCCGTTCGGCTCCACTTTGCCATCGGGAGTAATGGTGAAGTAGTCGGTGATCTCAATCTTGTCACCGCCCTTTACAGCATAAACCTTGGCGTCGCCATTGTAGGTCAAACCCTTGGACAGCGTATCGTGGAAGATGTACTTGTAGGACTTGTAGTCGGAGTAGTTATCAGGCAGGCTGCCGGTCAGGCGGAAGGAAACGGTGTCGCCAATATCATGGTCGGCAGTATCGCCCCAGCCGTCTTTATTTGCGGCTTCATCGACATCGACGGAGTTGTCAGAGTCGTTGGCGTCAAGGACTTCCTTCCCGACTTCGGGAGTGCCGTTCTTCGGAGCGATATCGACATCGCCCACAACCTGCAGGATAAAGCTGTTCAGCGCGTCACCCTTGTTGAGCTCTTCGCCTTCGCCCAGTTCATCCATGATCAGGTAGTAGCCGGCATCGGAGACAGAACCTTCGTAGCACTCGGTTTTCTCCTCGGCACCGGTCTTTTCATCAAGGGTGGTCACAGGGTCGCCGGTCAGGCACTTTGCAATCGCTCTTGCAAAGTCCTTGACTTTGTCTTGATTCTCATCCAGCCATTCAGCCCACTTTGCAGCGGTTTCAAAGGAGACGGTCGTGTCTTCCTCATCGCCGGGGATGGTGATAGACAGCTCGGCAACTTTGCCTTCGTCGATGTTCTTGCCCCACGTAATGTTGGACAGGGTCTTCGTGCCATCGTCGTCGGTCTTCAAATCTCCCTTGAAGATCTGGTATACGTTGAACGTGTGATCGGGTTTCGTCTCGTTGATCTTGATGGTGTAGCCACTATCAGCGAACGCATTCACCGCGAGGCTGAGCGTCATGACGAACGCCAGAGTGAGTGTCAACACAAGTGCAAGCACTCTGTTTTGTTTTTTCATGGTTTTCTTCCTTTCGAAAATGTTTTTTTGCTTTTGGGTCGGGGTTGCGCATTTGTTCGAGTTTTCCCCACCTCGGCAGACGCCGGGGGAGGCGTGTCATCCCTTCTTTCTTGCGCACTTTTTATTATACTTTTTTCTTATTTACTTTGTGATGGAAAAGATCACTTTCTGCCGGAACGCGTCACGCGGACCGACGTTGCCGACCGTAACCGAAGGACGGTGCGGCTTCCTATATAAGTATGATCTTGCCAAATTATAGCACCGCATAACTATCTTTGCAAGGGGATCTCCCTCATTTTTTCAATTGGCGGCACATTTGTTTACATATTTCTTTGAATGTTTACAAAAGTTTAAAAGTTCAGGGGATCTAAAGGTTCTAACTGTGACGTCACAACTATTTTTTGCCGAAAATTTTCTTTTCGATGGGCGGTCAATGGATCCAACTGAAGGATTCAAAGGGCCAGATCCGAAAGAGGATCCTGCCAACGATCATGTCGTTGCTGATACAGCCCACGGCGGTGTTCCGGCTGTCGATGCTGGTGGAGCGGTGATCCCCCATGATGAAGCAGCGCCCGTCCGGCACCTGATACGGCAGTTCGATGTTGCACTGCCCGAAGGCCTTATCGCTGACATAAGGTTCGTCCAGCAGTTGGTCGTTGACATAGACATTCCCGTCCTCGTCGATATTGACCCAGTCGCCCGCTGTAGCAATGACGCGCTTGACCAGTATCTCGTTGTTGTAGTAAAATGCGATGACGTCCCCTTGTTTATAGGATTTCCCGCTGAACGCCACGACGATGTCGCCGTCTTGCAGGGTGTCCGTCATGGACGTACCGGTGATTTGCAGGATGGGGAGCAGCAGCACTGCGATCAAAACCGAAACCGCCGCCACCGCCACAAGGGCAACGACCGTGCTTCGGAGCACCCGGCGATAGTTCTTTTTGTACTGCTCGCGTTCCAGCTCGTCGGCAAGCTGCTCCAGGCTGGGAAGCTCCAAGCTCGGTTCTGCAGGAGGGGTCTGTTCGGTTTCCGGCGCTTGCGCCATTGCTTGCGCCTGTTCTGTATGCGCCGTTTCTTGCTCCGACGTTTGAGCCGTTTCCTGTTCTGCCGACGTTTGCGCCGTTTCTTGCGACTTTTCCTGCTTCTGCGCTTTTTCTTTTTTTCTCATTCGGGTTTCCCACCCCCTATGCGGAGAAGTTTACCGTTTTCCTCGCTTGCGCACTTTGTTTATGAGTTTGGCGACCTTCGCCGGGTATGCGGGTCTTTTCTTTTTGGGCGTTGACGCCGCCGGTTGCTTTGCGGTCCGCTTTACGGGAGGCTTTTGCGTCGGTTCCGGCTCCGGCGTGTCTTCCGCAGGCGGAACCTCCGGCTCCGACTGCTTGCCGGACTTCAGCGCTTCGATCTCCTGCCGGAGTTCGCTGATGGTTGCGTTTTTGCTGTCCAGATTCCCTTTGAGTTCTTCGATGAGCTCGTTTTGGGCGTTCAGACGTTCGTTGCTTGCACGGAGCTGCGTCAGTTCCTGCACCGTTTCCTCCAGACGGGCTTGCAGCGCCGCCATCTCCTTGCTCTGGGCAAGGAGCAGTTGGAGAAAATCGCCCCGTTTTAATTTGCGTAATTCTTTTTCGGTCATAGCATGGCAACCTCATTTCCGTTGCATACCTAACTGGTCGGTTCCTCCACGTGTCGCGTTTTCGCCGGCTTGCACCACACCTTGTGGCGCGCGCGAAGCCGACTCGCCAGGATGTTCAGCATGGCGCCGCAGGCGGCGAAGAGGATGATGTAGATTTTCCCGACAATGGTAGAATAAAATGACAGCAGTTCTCCCAGAAAGGGGTAGTGGTACTTGACGACGCCGATCAGCTTTTCGTAGCGCGTGCGATCCCCGTCCTCGGAGGGGTTGGCGTCTCCTTTGGTAGAGAATTCGCCCTCAATGATGAAATTCTTTACGACCCGATGGGTGATAACAGCGTCGTTGGGAGACCAAAACGCGATAATCTCCCCGGATTGCACGTCTTCCGGCGCGATGGGATGCACATAGACGATGCTGCCGATGGGGATCTCCGGCGCCATACTGCCGCTGACCACATGATAGACGTCGTAGCCTCTCCATTGCGGCAGGACGAGCATCAACCCGCTGGCGATGATCGCCAATAAAATGAGAATTCCCAATAGGTTGCAAAGGGCGGGAAGAACCTTCCCACCCTTATGGCGTTTTTTGGGAGACATCAATCGTTCACGCATCTGTGTCGTCCTCGATTACTTCTTCCTTCCCGCCACGCGACGTTTGATGCTGCACAGCGCGAACGCAAGGAGCAGCAGACCGCTGATCACCTCCGCGATGATCAACAGAGGCAGGTTGGATTCGTCGCCGGTGGTCGGACCGTCGATCGGTTCGGAGGAATCCGGCCCGGACGTCGGTTTGGAAGACTCCGGCTCGGAGGATTCCGGCTCGGAGGACTCCGGCGTGGAAGACTCCGGCGTGGAAGACTCCGGCTCGGAAGATTCGGGCTCGGAGGATTCGGGCTCGGAGGATTCGGGCTCGGAGGATTCGGGCGCAGAAGATTCAGGCTCGGAGGACTCCGGCTCGGAGGATTCGGGCGCAGAAGATTCAGGCTCGGAAGATTCGGGTTCGGAGGACTCCGACTCGCTCGTTTCATTCTTCTTTGCGCGCCTGATCCTGACGTCGATGGAATCGGGATGGTCGTTGTCAGGCGTGCCGTCCTCGTTTTCCCAGATCTTCACGATCACGATCTCGCCGTCCTCCGCCCAGACTTCCACGTTGATGATGGTAACGAAGCCTGCGTTGCCGGAAAGGTGTTCCGAGTTGGAATGTTTGTTCCCTTGCCCGTCATAGATGCTGTAGGTGCAGACGGGGACATAGCCCTTGATGGTTTTTTCCGTGACGCGATACTCGCCGTCGGGCAGGTCCGTCCAGGTGGCGATCCATTCGCCCTTCTCGTTGGGCAGCGTCAGGCAGCTGTTTTCCACCGTGACCCATTCGTCGTTCGCATCTTTCACTTGCAGTTCCACTTCGGCGGAGTCCGGGTGCGTAACAAGGGCGTTGCCCTCGAGGTCGATCCAGACCATATCCACGGTGATCTTGCCGCGCTCCATGAGCTTCCGGTTGGTCACGGTGAAGGTGCTGTCGCCGTCGGCTTCAACGGTAGAGAAGAAGCCGTCGGGGACTTCGGATTCCTCGATTGTATAGACATATTGGATGCCGTTGCCGTCATTCAGCGGCAGGTCTTCCCATGTATAGCTCCAATCGTCGTCGATCCCGTTCAGCGTGATCTCGTCGTAACGGGTGGACATACCGGCGGGAGCGTAGCCGGCGGGAGCTTTGCCGATTACGTTCAGATAAATGGTATCGTATTCGGCGTCGACGGTGATGGTCAGAACGCCGCTGGACACATCTTTCATATCGAAGGTGTAGCTCCAGCCGCCGTCAGGCGTGGGCTCGCTCTCCGCGTCATCCAGGGAGGACTCTTCGCTGCTGGGGTAGTTCGCGCTCAACTGGATCAGGGCGTGTTTCGGGATCCACACCGTGATGGTATTGGTGCCCAGCTCGTCGCCGGTGAGGGACTTGATCATCACATCGTAGGGGGTGTCCATCGCGCTTTGGTCGATCTGCAGAGTGAGCTCGCACCAAATGCTCGGATTTTCCGGCTCCTCGGTGAGGCAGATGCCGCCCTTGACGGCATACTGCAGCAGGGTCATCTTCACCTGTTTGGGCAGGTTGTCGGTCAGCGGATCGCCTTTGACGTCCTGCCAGGTCTTCTTCACGGTGGTCTCGCCCGTCTCGTACTCGTCGGAGACATGGTCGGTATATTGGAAGGTGAAGTTCCCCGTGCCTTCAAAGCCCGGCAGGGTGAAATCGCTGCCGATGGTGTAATCGGTATGATCTACGAAATCTTCCGTATCCACCAGCGAAGTGTAGCCAAAGTTGATGGATTGCCCGTGCAGGTTTTGCCCCGCTTCGCGTTGGAAGAGGATTTCAAAGCTCGCCACTTCCGCATCGCCGTCGGTGACTTCGTTGCCGTCTTGATCTTTATATAGGAGGGTATAGTTGAGATCGTCCTCCATGTCAGTCTGTTCCAGCCAGAACAGCAGGGCGTCATCCAGCTCCTGCGCCAACTGGTCGAGGGTCTGGTAATGGTGGACGAGATGCCCTTCTTCCCAAGTCTTTTCGCCGTTTTTCTGCTGGATCCAGCCGGTCACGGTCTGCCGGAAGCTGTCGGTATAGGTGAAGTCCGTCCACGCTTCATCGTCCGGGAAGTTGATGGTCACGGACCAAGTGAGCTGCTCTTGAATGGTCTTGTCGCCGTCTTCGTTGCCGATGTCCTTGCAGTTCCCGCTGTCTTTCGCGCCGCTCCAGCTTTCGCTGTCGTCGCTTTCCGCAGGGGCTGCCTGCGATTCTTCGGCGTCCATGCTGCTGACGTACTCCTCCGCTTCTTCGGGAGAAAGCACAATGGTGTGAATACAGCCTGCGCCGTGGATATGCTCTTCGATCTGAAGCTGACCGCAAGCGGGAACCATGTGCCATGTCCAGGTATCCGGGATCGTCACATCCTTCGGAAGCTGTGCGGCGAACGCCACCATTCTGCCGTTCTCGTCGAACAGCGCTTCCCGGAAGCAATCTTCGCCGTGGGTGTGCAGGATGACCTCTTCCTTTCCGCAGATCAGCGTTTCGCGCACTTTATAGCACTCATCAGCGCTGACGTATACAGGGGCGGTCTCGACCAGACCGCAGGTGAGCTTCTTCTCTGTCGCGTAGCAAGCGTCCGTATGAATGTGACCGTCCTCTTCCTCGCTTTCCTCCAGCTCGCAGGTCAGGATCGTTTCTGCCGTATAACATGCATCCGTGTGGGTGTGACCCTTGTCCACCGCTTCCGCATACTGGGTCTGGTCGCTGACCAGATACTCCTCGCGGAGATAGCACGCGTCCGTGTGGGTGTGGGGCACGATTTCGGGGAGATCGCAGGTCAAAACGCCTTCGCAATAGCAATCGAGGCTATGGGTATGCACCGCGAAGTCCGCGTAGCCGCAGACGAGGTTTCCTTCCCCGCTGTAGCAGCCGTCCGTGTGTTCGTGGATGTTCGCAGGGCAATCAATGACCGCCAGCTCCTTCGTCCTCGTGACGCCGGTCAACTTCAACGCTCCCGTCGTCGCTAATGCGACAAGAAACGCCAAAGCCAGAAGGATCGCCAACTGTCTGCGACGGAACTGCTTCTCCTTTAGAAATTTTTTGATCATTTTGGATACGGAGTTGCCCAAAAGAAATGCCTTCTTTCTCAAAAACTGCGACAAACGTGACGCCGCGTCCAGCCGCGGATTCTGTCGCTTGGTACGATATATGTAAAAATCGCGAATCTACTCGTGCTTTCATCATACTGTATACACCCGAAAAAGTCAACCGAGAAAACTAAAATAACAAAGAAATGTTACAAATTCTCAATAATTTAAATGTTTCCGTCCCTTTGTATGTCCGCAGGGGCGTTTGCTCCCTCCGTTGCCGATTCTCCTGCATAAATTGGCGTTTTCTTCGATTTTTTCGCCGCCTTATTTTTAAAAAAATAAATTTTTTGTGACATATCATGTTATTGAAAAATGAACAATCGAATCACTGATTTTGGATGAAAAACGCCGCTTTTTGTGGCATATGGGAAAGACCGTGCGGGATGCCCTCCGCAAGACATTCATATAGAGGTCATGATTCGCTGTCTTCCGATTCCTTCTCGCATTTCGCCGCTGCCTGTGCGGAGGTGGACGGCCTAACTTTTTCACCGCAATGATGGCAGAAATTGCTTTTTCTCACCAGTTTTGTTCCGCATGCGGGGCAATACAGATGAAACGCGGGGAATTCCTCGATTTCTTTGAACGAGAGATCATGTCGCAGGGCGTATTCTTCCGCGTAACTTCCGCCTGCCCCGCAAATGATCGTGACAGGGGACCCCAGAAAAGCAAAATAGTGGATTTTTGTAACGCTGGAGGGAATCACGATCCGTTGGAGGTTGGCGCATTTGGCAAACGCGCCCTCCTGTATTTCCACGACCCCGTAAGGAACGGTGACGTTGGTCAGGCTTTTGCAGCCTAAAAACGCTCCGATACGAATTTTTTCAAGCTCGGACGACAGCTTTACGGATGTCAGCTTCTCGCAGTTGCCAAATGCAAGGTCAGCGATCGCGGTAACGCTGTCAGGAATCTCCACGCTCTCCAGACTCGTGCAATTCCGAAACGCGGCACGGGGAATTTTCGTCAAAGCCTTTGACAACGTGACGCATTTCAAATTGGTGCATCCGCAGAAAGCGTTCTTCCCGATTTTCGCGACGCTGTCGGGCAAAACCACCTCGTTAAGACGGACGCAGTCGATGAACGCGTCCTCGTCGATCGTCGCGAGGTATGGCGGAAACGCAATCGAGGAAAGCGAGGTGCGGGCAAACGCCGCCCTGCATATTTTGAGCAGATTTTTCGGCAGCGAAATGGAGTTGATGTTTTTGCAGCCGGCAAAAGCTTCCTGACCGATGCGAAAAACGGTCTGCGGAATGACGCTGTGATTGCATCCCAGAATCAATTCACGGGTTTCTCTGTTGATCAGGCAATTTCCTTCGCTGTAATACCGGGGGTTTCCCTCTTCTACTTCGATTGTTTCGATGGCGTCGCAGCTTTTGGGAAGGTCCCAGCGCCACAAAGTCGTGACGTTTTTCGGGATCAAAATGCCGTTTCCTTTTACATACGCGATTTCTTTTCCATACGTTGACATATCGTAAACCTCCTGAAAGCGGGGTGTTTCTTTACGAAATTGAGTATACCGCTTTGTGCGCCCCGAATTTGGTGCATCGTGAGAGAAAATCGCGCACACATTCTTTGTGAGTTTTCACGGAACCCATTGCATATTTCGGAATTGTGTGATAAACTATCCGCGTAAACCCACAAACAGCAATTGCATTGCGAATCCAATGGAGGTCATGATGAGCGTTTATCAATCTTTTTCCGAACCTGACGGCATTTCCCCGGTAAGCCCAAATCCTTCCGGTGAGACGGTTGACCTGATCCGAGGTCTTTCCGCCTACGGTGTTGCGAACGATCTGGACATCGACGCGGGACTGGATACGCCCCATTTCAATACGCCGGAGGATCACTTTACGTTGACAGACGGCGTGAAAGCGGCGGTTGTCGATTATACCGATCCGGCGTTTACCCATTTCACCCGCGGAGGCGCCCGCTCCGTCCTTTACCGTCTGGAGCATCTCTCCGCGGTAAAAGGCTTTTCCGCGTCTGTCCTTTTGCAGAGAAAGCTGGGCATCCGCCTTCCCGAACGGATCGACGTGTTCCTGTCTCTTGACGGCAAAACCTGGGAACGCGCGGGGCAAGCCCGCAATCTGATTGCCGGTTCCGATCCGGGCATCGTGAGCGTAAAGGCGGAGTTTGAGAAAATTTATCAGGCATCGTGGGTCTGCTTTGAGATCTCCGTTGCCTGCCATGTTTGGGCGGAGCACCTGTCCCTTTACGGCTCCACGCTGATCCCGGACGGCGCCGTCGTCCCCGTTGAAGACGGCAGCCGCGCCGAAAGAAAAGCCCTCGACGTCAACGCTTACACCCCGTATGAAGCCCTCGGCGGCGTGCAGAACATTGTCCTTGCCTATAACTGTATGCCTCCCGAAGCAAAGGATGAGGAGGCGTTGCGGATCTCTTCCTATACCGTCGAGGAGGCGTTGCCGTATCTCGGTTACATAGATCGGGAAGGCAAGCTGCAGGATACCTTCTTCGACGCGGCGCTGTTCCTGCCATACGCCAGATTCACCTATTCCGCCAATTATAAATCCGCGAGCGGCTGGAAGTATTATATTGATAATACCTTCGAAGACGGCAAAAACGTCGATGCGTTCGACGCCGCCGCCGCGAAAATTGAAAAAACGCTCGGGAAAGCATGCAGACCCAAGCTCTTCTTCTCGATTTTCCATACTGCGCCCTATTACGGAGAATTTCCCGAAAAATTCGGGGATCTTGACGGCGACGGGATCGACGAGGACGTTACCACCCTTGAAGGGAAGCTCAAGGTCACCAAATGGATGATCGACGAGCAGATCCGGCGTTTCCGTGCCAAGGAGCGCACCAATGTAGAGCTTTGCGGCTTCTATTGGTTCGAGGAGGATATCGCCTGCGATACCGCCTATGAACGCGAGGTATTGGATTTTGTCCAGGGATATGTTCACGGATTGGGATATAAGCTGATCTGGATCCCTTACTATCAGGCGCCGGGATACACCGAATGGAAGTCCTACGGCTTTGACGCGGCAGCCATGCAGCCCAACTATGCCTTCCAGCCCAATACACCGGCGGAACGTCTGTATGTCAATGCGCGTCTTGCAAAGAAATACGGGATGTGCTATGAAATGGAGATCAATTCGGCGGACAGTCACTACGATTGCGACCGGTATAAAGAGTATTTGCAGGCCGGCGTGGACGAGGGCTTTATGTATGCCATCAAGATGTACTACCAGTCCGGTCGTGCGTTCCATACCGCTTTCACTTCCGAGGATCCCTTCATTCGTTCAGTTTATGACGATACCTATCTGTTCGCGAAGGAAAAGCTGGAGAAATCCATCCGTTTGGGCGAGTAAAGCAGAAAGAAAACGGATAAAAGAATACCAAAATACCCCTTGCCGGAGTTGATCCGACAAGGGGTATTTGCGATTGAAGGAAAATGCGGTCATTTCTTGCTCTTGACCGCGGCTTGCGGGGGTAATCAGCGAAAGGGGAGGGTCACTCGAAAAGATTCCCGAATAGAGCGTCCAGCGTGCAAGTGATTTCGTCTTCGCTATACATATATGCTGTGAGTTCCTCGTCATAATACTTTGCGCACCCAACGAAATTGTTGGAAATCGCAAGCGTATCATCAAGCACGGTGAAAACGTATCCGCAATGGATAAATTCGTCTCCCGGCTTCAATCCCGCTTTCCTTGTGCCCTCAAGCTCCAGCGCGGCGCGAACATACATGTTGACATCGCTGTTCTCGCAGTACATATCTTCCTCCGTATAGTTGCCTTCGGCATAGGCGATGTAGCTATCATCGTTCGGATCGATATCTGCCAGCCACCAGCAAACGCCTGCGTTTACGTCAGGTAGAATTTCCTCATGTTTTTCCAATTCTGCCCGGGTCAATAAGCGCGCCTTTTTGATCGTTAATCCCAATTCTTTTGCATCGTTTACCATACTTTATACTCCTTTATATTTTTTTGTTTTGCACCTCGATTTTATTTTATCAGATGCCTTGTGCCAAATTTGGTACAAGAAACAAATGCTCCATCTGCCGATTTCTCGACAGATGGAGTATTTTGCTTTTTTTAATTTGAATTACTTCTTGCTCTTGATGGCTGCCTGCGCGGCGGCGAGGCGAGCGATCGGCACGCGGAAGGGCGAGCAGGAAACGTAGTCCAGCCCGATCTCATGGCAGAACGCGATGGAGGACGGATCCCCGCCGTGTTCGCCGCAGATGCCGCAATGCAGGGAAGGACGGGTGGTTCTGCCCATCTCCACCGCCATCTTCATCAGCTTGCCCACACCGGTGGTGTCCAGACGGGCGAAAGGATCGGATTCGTAGATCTTCCCGGCGTAGTAAGCGGGGAGGAACTTGCCGGAGTCGTCGCGGCTGAAGCCGAACGCCATCTGCGTCAGGTCGTTGGTGCCGAAGCAGAAGAAGTCCGCTTCCGTGGCGATCTCGTCCGCCGTCAGCGCGGCGCGGGGGATCTCGATCATGGTGCCCACCTCATACTTCAGCGTCTTGCCGGAGGCGGCGATGATCTCATCCGCCGTGCGCACCACGACGTCCTTGACGAATTTCAGCTCTTTGACCTCGCCTACCAGCGGGATCATGATCTCCGGGACGATCTCCCAATCCGGGTGACGTTCCTTGATGGCGAGCGCTGCACGGATGACCGCGGTGGTCTGCATTTCTGCGATTTCCGGGTAGGTGACCGTCAGGCGGCAGCCGCGGTGGCCCATCATGGGGTTGAATTCGTGCAGATCGTTGATCAACTGCTTGATGGCAGAAACCGGTTTGCCCTGGGAGGCTGCAAGCGCTTCGATGTCCGCTTCGTCCGTGGGAACGAACTCGTGCAGAGGCGGGTCAAGGAAACGCACGGTGACGGGATGCCCGCCCAGCGCTTCGAACAGACCTTCGAAGTCTGCCTGCTGCATGGGCTCGATCTTCGCCAGCGCGGCGCGGCGTTCCTCCAGCGTTTCCGCGCAGATCATCTCGCGGAACGCGCCGATGCGGTCCGGCTCGAAGAACATATGCTCCGTGCGGCAGAGACCGATGCCCTGCGCGCCGAAGGCGGCTGCCTGCTGTGCATCTTGGGGCGTATCCGCGTTGGTGCGGACGCCGAGAGTCTTGTATTTATCCGCCAGCTCCATGATGCGGCCGAAGTAACCGCTGTTGGGGTCTGCGGGGATGGTGGGGATCAGCGTGTCGTAGATCTTGCCGGTGGAGCCGTCCAGAGAGAGTGGATCGCCTTCGTGATAGACCTTGCCCATCAGCGTGAAGCACTTGTTTTCCTCGTCCATCTTGATGTCGCCGCAGCCGGAGACGCAGCAGGTGCCCATGCCGC
>JAFLUP010000010.1 GCA_022508745.1 Oscillospiraceae bacterium
GAAGAGGCGCCCCTGCTAAGGGTGTAGGTCGGGTAACCGGCGCGAGAGTTCAAATCTCTCCTTCCGCGCCACTGGCTGAGCCTGAACGTAAGGATACGGTTCAGGCTCGGTCGGGTCCATTTCAAAAAATCGTTTCTTTCCCAAAACGGGGCATTAGCGCAGTTGGGAGCGCACGACACTGGCAGTGTCGGGGTCAGGGGTTCAAGTCCCCTATGCTCCACCAGCAAAAAAAGACACCGTAAGGTGTCTTTTTTTGCATGACGTGTTCCGCTGTCGCGGAACATGAGGGGATGCGCTTTCAGCACATCATGATGCGTACCTTCGGTGCATGATGTGTGCCTCCGGCACGAGAGAAAGTTGTATTGAGACAAAAACCCCGCTCGTAAGAGCGGGGTTTCTTTCCGTTTGTGTCAATCGTTGGCGACAGTCGGGGCAGCGGACGGAGCGAGGGGGCGAGCCGTTAATCGACGGCAACGCCCGTGTCGCCGGGTTTGTCAAGGGTGATGGTCAGATCGGCGCCCGTGCGGAAGATCAAGCCGCGTTCCTGTTTTGCGCTGTTGAACAAAACGGTAAAGGTCGAACCGTAGACCGTTCCTTGCGCGGAAGACGTGTTATACAGCTCGATGATGCCTGTCTGCTTTGTGATTGACTCGTGTGTTTTGGTGTATGCATCCTCGTATTTCACGTGGTTGGTGGTCAATTCAACGGAAATCTGTTCCGTTTCCGTGCGGTTTCCGGTGCTGTCGGTATCCACGTGCAGCGTGTACGCGCCGGTGGTCATGATTTTAGCATAATCCCATTTGAACGTCATTTCGGGAAGTTTTAATTCTCCGTATCTTCCATCGTACGGCATAAGGGTATATGACATATCCTCGCCATCGGAAATATATAAATTGCCGGACGGATCGAAGTGAATGACGTCATGCCCAATATAAGCGCCGTACTTGCTGTTTGGCTGATTCGGGTCATAATAATACAGCGCCATCCATGCCGTCCACTCTCTGAATTCATAGTTGCCGTATTCACGAGTCGCATCAAGATATCCATGCTGGAAATCGCTCTCACGTACGCTGAATATGTAGTCTCCCGGTTTTTTGATATAGTTCCCCAGATCGGTCGGATAGACGTCATAATCAGTCGGGCCAATATGGTTTACATGGACATTTGCGGTATTCGGATCAAATTCATAGTAGTACACACCGTTCTCATACTTCACGGCTCCGGCGTGCAGCGACATGTACTTCCTCGCGTGCGCAAGCAGTTCTTCGTCGGACATTTGGGCGATTTCTCCCCATGTCAGTGCATACTCTTGCGTCACGGCGTCGTATTTGTCGAAAGAGTACACAAAATAGACCTTGCCGTTCTCGAACAGATACATTTCGGTCGGCTTTTTGTCCTTGTCCAGCGGAAAGTCCCCATAAAACCCGACCTTCGGACCGTTGTCCAGATACTGCTTGAGGGTGACGGTACCCGTCAGCGGGGCGAACAAGTCACCAGTGGAACCATTGTTGTCCGCAGAGCTGTTGTCACCAGCAGAGCCGTTGTTACCTGTGGAACTGTTGTTGCCTGTGGAAGCGTTGTTATCCGCGGTGCTGCTATTCACGGTCTCGCCGTCGGAAGCGTTGGGGGTGGAGCTGCCGCAGCCTGCGAGCAGACCGATGGACAGCACGAGTGCCATACAAAGTGCGGTAAATCTGATTTTTTTCATGATTGTCTCCTTTTTACGGGTGGTATTTTTTCTCTTTTCGCCCTATAGACGATGGAAAAAGAAAACAGGTTTTAGGTTTTGAAAAAATTTTTATATTTTTATAAAAAAAGAAAACGCGCGCATGAATAAGCCCGCGTTTTTTGAAACATAAAAAACGCGCGCTTCTTATGACGGTATGATCCTTGTTTGGCACGCTTATCATACCACGAAAGGAAGCATCTGTCAAGATCAGAAGGCGAAAAAAGGCGTTGCAGTTGTTCCGCTGCAACGCCTTGCTTTTGTTGCGGGAGGCTCCGTCTTTACTTGCGGTATCCCCAGTGGACGGTGGTGCCGTCGTTCAACACCCAGTCATCCTCCCATTCCTTCGGACGGGACGCGGCTTCGCAGTAAATGTCTTTCAGGCTGTCGCACTGGTAGAACGCCAATGTCCCGATCCACTTGACGCTTTTGGGAATGATCACGGTCTTCAGGCTGCGGCATCCTATGAAGGCACTGTATCCGATCGCCGTGACGCGGTCCGGAATGTTGATGGCTTTCAGGGTTTCGCAATCCTCGAACGCGAGGTCCCCGATGTCCTCGACGCTTTCCGGAAGGGCAATGTTCGTCAGACGGGTGCAGCCTGCAAACGCGCCGGTCCAAATCTCCGTCAGCCCGTCGGGAAGGGAGACGTCGGTCAGATTTTCGCAGAAAGAGAGTCTGCCCAATTTGATGCCGGCGGGGATGGTGACGCCGGTCAGGCTGTGGCAGTAGTCCAACGATACGAGCGCCACCGGATAGCCGTCGATGGTGGTGGGAATGGTCAGGGCGCCGCCTGCGCCGTTGTAGCCGGTGATGTACGCCTTTCCGTCTTCTACGGAATACCGGAAGGTTTCCCGCACGACGCCGTTGGGAGTTTCTGCGGATACGCCCCAATGGATGATGGCGTTGCAATCCTGCCAGAACTCGTCCCAGCCTGCCGGTTTGGAGTCAATTTCGCAGAAAAGGTCTGTCCACGCGGTGCCTTCAAACGCGCGGTTTCCAATCGACGTGACGGTTCTCGGGATCCTGACCTCCAAGCTGTCGCAGTTGGAAAACGCGTAGTCCCCGATGGACGTGACGTTGCGGAAATCCATCCGTTTCAGACTCTTGCAGTCGCGGAACGCCTGTCGCTCGATGGAGGTAACGCTCGCCGGAAGGTCGACGTCGGTCAAGCTGCCGCATTCGAAGAACAGACACGCCTCGATGGATGTGATCCCTTTGGGGAGCTTCGCCCGCTTGAGGTCGTTGCACCTGTCAAACGCGCTTTCCCGAATGGTCGTCACGCTGTCCGGGATGTCGATGCTCGTAAGCCCGCTGCAGCGGAACGCGCTGTCTCCGATGAGGACGACGCCATCCGGAATGACGATGTTTTTTAGGTCGTAGCAGTATTCAAATGCCTGGTCGCCGATCTCCGTGACGCCGGACGGAATGACGCTGTTGACGCACCCCTGCATCAGTACCGCCGTGTGATTCACGCCCGCGTCCCGTTCCAGCAGGCAATTCCCCTCCGCGTAGTAGCGTTCATTTCCCGGATCGACGGTGATGCTGGCGACGTCGCTGCAGCCCCGGAACGCATTGGGTGCGATCCACGTGACGCCCGCCGGGATCTCGATGCTTTTCAACCGGTAACAAAAGGAGAACGCCCCGGTTGCGATTTCCGTTACGCTGTCTGGAAAGTAGATCCGTTCCACGCTGCTATAAGAGAACGCCTCATACCCAATCATGGTCACGCTGTCCGGAATGGTCACGCTTTTCAGCTGATCGCGATGAAAGAACGAAGCCCAGCCGATGGTCGTCACGGGGTAGCCCCCCAGCGTGGGCGGGATGACTACGTCCCCTCCTACGCCGTTGTAGCCGGTCACGACGGCGCCGCCGTTTTCGATCTTGTATTCGTAAGACCACTCGCCGTCCTCCGTCACCGCAGGGACGTCCTCTTCCGGGTCTTCCTCCTCGGGCGGGGCGGAGGGATCCTCGCCCGGGGTTTCCTCTTCAGGCGGCGCAGAGGGCTCCTCCTCCGACACGGGTTCCTCCGATACGGGTTCTTCGCTGGGTTCCTCGGATTCCTCCGAGGCACTTCGGCTTTCTTCCTCCGATTCGTCGCTTACGGACGGCGTGCCGGAGTCCTCGCCAGACAGAACCGATTCCTCCGACGAACCTGTCTCGGCGACAACCGGCGGTTCGCTTGCTTCGTCGCGGCTTGACAGATACACCGCCGTGCCGACGCCGCCGCCGATCAAAGTGACCGCAAGGATCCCTGCGGTGATCTTTGCGCCCAGCGTGGCGAGCAGTCCGCCGCCCGTCGCGGCGCTTGCGGAAGTCGCGCCTGCCGCCGTACCGGCGGTCGCGGCAGCGACGCCTGTGGATGCTGCACCCGCCGTCGCACCCGCCGCTGTGCCGGCTGCCGCTGCGTCGGAGACTGCCGACATGACGCTCCCGAACATCGCCGCGGGGGCGTTGCCCGCCGTGGCTTGGCACATCTGATTTTGGAACAGCAGCCGGAGGAACGGGATGGGGGAGAGGGCATACAGCTTGGTGCCCTTCTTTTCCAGCGCTTCCACGCCCGCTTTGATCTTCTTTTTGCCGTAATTCAACCGGCTTTTGACGGTGCCTTCGCTGATTCCCAGCGTTTCGGCAATCTCCGCGACCGACAGATTTTCATAGTAAAACATACCGATGACCATGCGCTGCTCGTCCGGCAGGGTCCGCAGGATCTCCTCGATGAGCCGTGCGGTCTCGTTGCGGTCGATCACCACCTCCGGCAGGTTTTCCGTGCGCTCGTCTTCCAAATCCGGCTCGTCGCCGTCCTCGTCTGCCAGTTGGGAAAAGGTTATTTTATGCTTCTGTTTGAACCAATCCTTCGCTTTATTGGTAGCAATGCGTCTCATCCACGGGAGGAATTGCTCCGGGTTCTCCAGGGTGGACAGGCTCGCAAAGCCTTTCACAAACGCGTCCTGCACGATATCCAGCGCGGCGTCGTCATCCCGTACCATGGATTTTACGGTGCGGTAAACCGGGTCGTAGCTGTTTTGGTACAGGTCGTAAAACGCGTCCTGATCGTTACGATTCGCTCTTTCTATCAGTTGCTCCCATGCGATCTTCATTCCGATCCGCTCCTTTCTCGCTCGTTTTTTCTTTGGCGGCCTGCGTGCGCGCCCAGATGGACGCAAACATTTTTTTGGCAGTTTCCGCCGTGATGCTGTAAAACTGCATCCAGTTTTTCAACAGGTCCCGATACTGCAGTCGTTTTCCCATGTGCGTCACCCCCCGTCCTTACGCGGTGTCGTCGTACGGTGGGGCGGCATATCCAGTATACCATAATCCGACAAAAAAACAATACAAAAGCATGATTTGCGTTTCTCCTTTTCTTGCCCGTCTACTTCATAGACGAGGAAAAACGCCGACCGGTTTCATTTTGGAGAAAAAAAGAGGCGACCCGCGAAGAAAATGTCTTCACGGGCCGCTTTCTATGCGTTTGTAATGCTGCCGTCAGCTCTTTTTCTTTTTGACGAGGACGACCGCTGCGACGGCGCCCGCCGCCACGACCACGGCAGCCACGATGCCGAGGATGAGACCGAGGTTGGAACCGCCGTCCTCCTCGCCGGAAACGTCCGTGCCGGAATCGCCGTCCGTCGCAGGCGCGTCCGCGGACGGAGCGGAGGATTCGGAGTCGGAGGCGTCAGATTCTTCCAAAGAAGCGCCGGACGTTTCCTCCGAGGGCTCCTCAGAGGGTTCCTCGGAAGGCTCTGCGGAGGGTTCTTCCGAAGGCTCGTCGGAGGGCTCCTCGGGCGTGGAGGGTTCCGCGGGAGCTTCCGCCGCCGCGAAATAGATGGTCACGGTGTTGTTTTCCAGCTCCGCGACGTAGTTTTTGCCGGAGGCGGCGCTGCCCGTCTCGTTGCTGTATGCGGTGCCGCCCAGCTCCTCGTAATATTCGTACAGCGCGATGTTGGAAGGCCCTTCGTTGGCGTTGTAATAGAACAGCACCGCAAAGCCTCCCGCGGGGATCTTGATGTCGTGCTGGGGGAATTCGTTCGCCCGCTCGTCGTCCGCGGAAAGCAGGTTGTTGCCCACCTGCCTGCAAACGCCGTCCTTGTCAAAGATCAGAATGAAGACATAGCGCAGTTGATAGTCCCCGGAAGCGACAGACAGCTCCTCGTCGCTGTCGTTGGGGATGGCCACCACGATGCCGTCCTGATACCAATCTACGTCCGCATCCACGGGGGTCAGGTCAAACACCTCGAACCTTGCGTCCGACGGGACGGCTTTGCCCTCGGAAGGCTCCCCGATGACCTGCACCTCGTTGAGCAGCAGGGTATAGCCGGGATAGTAGATGGAAACCTTGATATACTGCGCACGCGAAGCGCTTCCCGGGATCTCCACCCAATCGATGTCCTTGTATCCGCTGAAATCCGTTTTCTCCCCGAAGGTCGTCCAGGAAGCGTTGTCGGCGGAAACTTCCACCAGGATGCGCTCCGGCGCTTTGATGCCCTGCGAGGTGTGGGCGTTGTTGGTGAACATATGGATGCGTACGGATTCGACGGACGCGGGCGCGTTCAGGTCGATGGTGAATTCGCCCATGGCGCCGGAATCGACGGCGACGGCATTGCTGGGGTAGATGGGCTCGGCGTTGTAGTAATACGAAAACCAATCCCCCGGCGCACCGTTGGGGTCAAACTCGTCGGAGGCGAGCCCGTCCAGCAGCGAGGCGTTGAATTTATCGGTGTACTGATTGCCGTTTGTGGGGTCTGCGCCGGTGATGCGCTTTCCCTGCGCCAGATTGGTGCCGGCGGCGGAAGCCGTCAAGGGGGTGACAAACGCCGCGCAGAACGCCGCGGAGACCAGAGCCGCCGCAAGGAGAAGGGGTAAGAGCTTCTTCATGGGGAACCTCCCGTAACAGTCCTTTTGTGTACCTTATCATAACACGGTTTCCGCGTTTTGTCAAGAAAAAACCGGGGCAGAAACGCTTTCTGCCCCGGGGAAACCCTTATCTTGTTAAGGAACGGTTCGAATTACCGACGTACCTTGACGGCCACTGCCGCGCCTGCCAGCGCCACGACCGCGAGGACTGCAAAGCCGATGAGGCCCGCGTCACCCGTGGGAGGATTGGAGGAAGAGGGAGTGGAGGTGGAAGTCTCGCCGGAGGTTTCCGTGGAGGTGGAGGGATCGTCCCCTGCGGGAGTCCCTGCGCTCATGACCTGTACTTCGTTGAGGAAGGCGAAGATGCCGTTGAGCTTGACAGTCACCTTGATATAGCGGGCGTTGACGTCGGAAGCGCCCTTGAATTCCACGAGCTCAACCTTGTCGATGTCCTTATCGTCGACCTTTTCGGGAGCCGTGAAGGCCTTCTCGTCCAGAACGGTATAGGACGTGCCGTCCTCGGAATACTCGACTTTGATGGATTCCGGCGGAAGGATGCCCCACATGTTGCCCACGAAGGTGTTGATCTTCACGGAGCTGATGGCGGAAACTTCTTCCAGATCGATGACGATGGTGCCGACCTTGTCAGGGGCGTTGATGCCCTCTGCTCCGTCGTTGTGGTAGAACGCGAACCAGTCGCCTTCCACCAGGTCGGAAAGGGAATCCTTGGCGACGCCGTCGGTCAGCTTTGCGTTATAGCGGGTGTTGTTCGGATGGGTGGAGGGCTCTGCGCCGGTGTAGGGCTTGCCTTCCGCGATGTTCTTGCTCACTGCGGGAGCGGGAGTCTCGGAGGAATCGTCGCCGCCGGCTTCCGGAGCCTCGTAGCCGCCCAGAACTTCCACTTCGTTGAGCATGAAGGTGTAGCCGCGGAACGTGATGGAAACGCGGATGTAGTTTGCCGTCACTGCGGCGCTGCCCTTGACCTCGACCCAGTCGATGTCCTTATAGGCGGAGAAATCCGTCAATTCGCCCAGCGTGGTCCAGTTCGCGTTGTCCGTGGAAGTCTCCACCGTCAGCACGATGGGAGCCACGACGCCGTTGCCGTCAAACTTGGCGGAAGTGACCATGTGGATGCGAACGCTGTCCACGGACGCCACGGACTTCAGCTGCACGGTAAAGGTACCGAGCGCGCGGCCGTCTTCGGTGGCCACTGCGTTGCTGGGATAGTTGGCGTTGTAGTAGAAGCCGAACCATTCGCCGGGCGCCTCGGACCAGTTGGGCTCGGTTTCCGCTTTGCCGTCGTTCAGCTTGCCGTTGTACTTATCGGTATACTGATTGCCGACCGTCGGATCCGCGCCGATGAAGGTGGCTTCCGGCGCCAGATTGGTGCTTGCGGCAGAAACCGTCAGGCAGGCGCAGAGCGCCGTGACCACAAGGACAGCCGCAACGAGAAATGCAAGTGTTTTCTTCATAACAGATCTCCTTTTTCAGATTTTAACTCTATTCTAACTATACCACAGCTTTTTTGCCTTGTCAAGGGGGATTTTCGGAGAAAACGTGAGAAACTTCCCGTTTTGCCCGGTTCTTCCCGGCGCGAGGGCGCGTTTCGCTCTTGCAATCGGCGGAAAAATATGCTATACTGACCGGGAAAAGGAGTTGAGTATAAATATATGGAACAAAACAAATCTGTATTGGCGGCGCTGGAGCCGTCGCGGGTCTTTCATTACTTTGAGCAGCTGTGCGGCATCCCCCACGGGTCGGGGAACGTGAAGGCTGCGGCGGACTGGCTGGCGGACTTCGCCGTGTCCCACGGTCTGGCATACGAGCGGGACGAAGCGGAGAACGTGGTGATCCGCAAGCCCGCGTCCCCGGGGTACGAGGACGCGCCCGCCGTGATCCTGCAGGGGCACACGGACATGGTCTGCGCCAAGCGGGAGGACAGCCCCCACGACTTCCTGCGGGAGGGGCTGATGCTGCTGACGGACGGGGAAACGGTTCGCGCCGACGGCACCACGCTGGGAGCGGACGACGGGATCGCCGTCGCCATGGCGCTGGCGATTCTTGAAGATCCGGCGGCGGAGCATCCGGCGCTGGAGGCGGTGTTCACCTCCGACGAGGAGATCGGTCTGCTGGGGGCGAAGGCGTTCGACTGCTCCAAATTGCAGGGAAGACTGCTGCTCAACATGGATTCGGAGGACGAAGGGGTGCTGACGGTCTCCTGCGCCGGCGGCGCTACCGTGCGGCTGACCCTCCCGGTTTCCCGCGCGGCTTGTGACGGGGAAGTCTATACCGTGGAGATCTCCGGGCTGACCGGCGGACATTCCGGCGCGGAGATCCACAAGGGTCGCGCCAACGCCGCCGTTCTGGCGGGGGAACTGCTGCGGGAATCCGGCGGCGGGCTTGTCAGCATCGAGGGCGGCAGCGCGGACAACGCCATCATGCCCGCCTGCAAGCTGACCCTTTGCGGCGAGGGGATCCCGGAAGCCGCCCGTACCTGCGAGGAACGGTTCCGCGCCAGCTACCCGGAAGAGGACATCCGCGTGACCGCCACGCCCGCCGGACGGACGGGGGCGGAGGCGCTTACCCTCCCGCTCGGGGACTTTCTCGCCCGCGCGCCCTACGGCGTGCAGGCCATGAGCAAGGAGATCGACGGGCTGGTGCAGACCTCCCTGAATCTGGGCATCCTGCGCACGGAACCGGACGCGCTGGTGATGACCTATTCGGTGCGCAGCTCCGTGGAAAAGGAAAAGGACGCCCTGTGCGAAACGCTGATCGCGCTGGCGAAGGAATTCGGCGGCAGCGCGGAGATCTCCGGCGCGTATCCCGCCTGGGAGTACCGCAAGGAATCCCCTCTGCGGGAGCATCTGTGCGCCACGTTTGCCCGTTTGTACGGCAGACCCATGCGGGTGGAGGCCATCCACGCCGGGCTGGAGTGCGGGCTGTTCGCCGGCGGCATCCCGGATCTGGACGCGGTGTCCTTCGGGCCGGATATGCGTGCCATCCACACGCCGGAGGAGAGTCTCTCCGTCGCTTCCGTGGCGCGGACGTTTGCCTACCTGCGGGAAGTGCTGCGAGGGCTTCGCCGTGGAGACTAAAATCGGCATCCTGTCCGTTGTCGGGACGCCCATCGGCAATCTGGGGGACATGAGCCCCCGGGCGCTGGAGACCCTGCGGGCGGCGGATCTGATCGCGGCGGAGGATTCCCGCACCGCGGCGCAGTTGCTGGCGCAGTACGGGATCACCGGAGCGCGGATGGTCCCGTACCATAAGTTCAACGAGCGGGAAGCGGCAACTTCCATCGTGGAGGCGCTTCTGCGGGGGGAGAACGCCGCGCTGGTGACAGATGCCGGCATGCCCTGCGTCTCGGACCCGGGCTACCTGCTGGTGCAGGCGGCTGCGGAGGCGGGGGTGCAGGTCACGGTGGTACCGGGGGCGTGCGCGGCGGTGGCCGCGGTGGCGATCTCCGGCTTCAACGCCCTGTCCTTCGCCTTCTACGGCTTCCTGCCCCGCACGGCGGGGGAGATCCGCAAGGTGCTTCGGCGGGTGGCGATCGAATACGCGCCGCTTTCCGTGTTCTATGAATCCCCCAACCGCATAGCGGAGACGGTGGCGCTGGTGGAGGAAGTTCTGCCGGAATCCACCCTCTGCGTCTGCAACGATCTGACCAAGAAATTCGAGCGCGTCTATCGCGGTTCCCCCGCCGAAGTGCTGCGGGAGCTGCGGGAAAACCCCAATGCAAACAAGGGGGAATACGTGCTGCTGATCTACCGCGCGACCGTCCCGGAAAAGGAGGAGGCGCGGCTATCCCCGGAAGCCCTGCTGGTGGACCGCATGGTCAAGGACGGGCTGACCCCGCGGGAGGCCGTCTCCGCTCTGGCGAAGGAACGGGTCGCGCCGAAAGGCGTGCTGTACGACGCCGCGCTGCGTCTGCGCACGCTGTTGGAACCGAAAGGAGGCGCGTCCGATGACGAATGACGCACTGCAAGCCGCCCTCGCCGCCTTTTTGCCGGAGGGGGACGCTTCCACCCTTCGTCCGCTGGGGGAGGGGCTGATCAACACCACCTTCCGCGCGGAAACGCCGGACGGGAAGTCCTACGTGCTGCAGCGGCTCAATACGAAGATCTTTCCCGATCCCGAAGCGGTGATGCGCAATACCCTGCGGGTGACCGGCTGGATGCGGGATCGCCTGCGGGAGGAAGGGGTCGACCCGACCCGCCGCGTGCCGGAATTCCTGCCCACGCCGGAGGGCGCGTACCTGTACGTTGCCGATACGCCGGAGGGCGAAAGCGTCTGGCGGTGCAGCCGGCTGATCCAGGGCGCGCGGGCGCATACGGTCCTTTCCGACCCCCGTCTGCTGTACGAGGCGGGGCGGGGCTACGGGGATTTCCAACGGCTGCTGGACGGCTTCCCTGCCCGGGAGCTGGCGGAGGTGCTGCCCGGCTTCCATGACACGCGCAAGCGCTTTGCGGCGTTTCTGGACGCGGTGGAGAGGGATCCCGCGGGGCGCGGGAAAGAGGCGGAAAAAGAGATCGCCTTCCTGCGGGAGCGGGAAGCCTTCGCCGGGGAGGTGGTCGATCTGCTGGAGAAGGGCGAGCTGCCTCTCCGGGTGACCCACAACGACACCAAGCTCTCCAATGTCCTGCTGGACGACAGGACCGGCGAGGCGGTCTGCGTCATCGACCTGGATACGGTCATGCCGGGAACGGTGCTGTACGACTTCGGGGACGCCATCCGCACCGGGGCGGCTTCCGTCGCGGAGGACGAGCCGGTCACGGAGCGCATGAATTTCCTGCCCGCCTATTGCGAGGCGTTCCGCGCCGGGTTTCTGGAGCGCTGCGGAGACATTCTGCTCCCCATCGAGCGGGAAAAGCTGATGTTGGGCGCAAGGATGATCGTGTTCGAGCAGGCGGTGCGCTTCTTGACGGACCATCTGGAAGGGGACGTGTACTACCAGACCGCGTACCCCGGGCACAATCTGGTCCGCGCACGCACGCAGATCCGGCTGTTCAGCCAACTGCCGGAAGCATAAAGGAGGAAAGAAGCAATGAAAGTAGAAACCGTTGAGATTTTAGGACGTCCCCTGTACGCCTATCTGCCGGAGCCGTCCCCGCAAACCGTTTACCGGGGCAAGCGCCCGGCGGTGCTGATCCTGCCCGGCGGCGGGTACGCCTACACCTACGACGGGGAAGGGGAGCCCATCGCCCTGCGCTTTGTTGCAGAGGGGATCGCCGCCTTCGTACTGAAGTACACCTGCACCGATGAAGCGCCCCGGGCGTTTCCGACGGCGCTGCGGGAAGGATTTGCCGCCATCCGCCACATCCGGGAGCACGCGGAGGCGTACGGCGTGGACCCCGCAAACGTCTCCGCCTGCGGTTTTTCCGCCGGCGGGCACCTGTGCGCCTGTCTCGGGACCCTCTGGAACAAGCCGGAGGCGGAACAGGAAGGCTTCTTCGAGCCGGGAGCGAACCGCCTCTGCCGCCCGGATAAGCTGATTCTGAGCTACCCCGTCATCCGCTTTTCGCCCCCCTGCAACGAGCCCAGCGCCTGCAACTTCTTTGGAGAAACGCCGGAGGAAGCGCGCCGCGAGGCGTACAGCCTGCAAAACCGCGTGGACGGGGAGACCCCGCCCGCGTTCCTGTGGTCCACGTCAGACGACGACTGCGTTCCGGTGGTTAGCGCCCTCGGGTTTGCACAGGCGCTTTCCGCTCACGGGGTACCCTTCGAGCTGCACGTCTGGCCCCACGGTCCCCACGGGTTAAGTCTGGGCAATCAGGTCACGCAGCCCTTCCGCTACGGAAAAGCCCACGAGCACGTGGTCGCCGCATGGGCGCAGGACGCGGTACGCTTCCTGTATGAATAAAAAAAGTTAAGGAAAGGAATCAACATCACATGAACAAGATCGGCGCATTGCTCGGATACGGACCCCAGTCCGACATCCGGCACGAATTTTCGAAATTCCAAGAGCTGGGGCTGACCTGCTGCCAGCTTTCCGTCTGGGACGTGGAGAATATGTTCACGCCGGAAAAAGCGAAGGCGGCGCGGGAAGCGGCGGAGGAATACGGCATCGAGATCACCGCGCTCTGGGCGGGCTGGACGGGACCTTCCGCATGGAACTTCACGGAAGGACCCCAGACCCTCGGCATCGTGCCGGAGGCATACCGCGAAATGCGGGTGGAGCAGTTGATCCGCGCGGCGGACTTCGCGGAATGGCTGGGGGTGACGGACATCATCACCCATGCCGGCTTCCTGCCGGAGAACCCCGGCAGCCCGGAGTATCTCCCGGTGCTGGATGCCATTAAGCGCATCGCCCTCGCCTACCGGGAAAAGGGGAAGTGGTTCCTGTTTGAAACCGGGCAGGAGACCCCCGTCACCATGCTGCGGTTCATCGAGGAGGTGGGCACCGGCAATCTGGGCATCAATCTGGACACCGCCAACCTCATCCTGTACGGCAAAGCCAACACGGTGGACGCGCTGGAGGTGTTCGGCAAGTACGTCCGCAATACCCACTTCAAGGATGGGCTGTATCCCACCTGCGGCAAGGAGCTGGGCAGGGAGGTGGCGCTGGGCGAAGGTCGCGCCAACGTCCCGGGGATCGTAAGCAAGCTCAAGGAGCTGGGGTATACCGGTCCGTACGTCATCGAACGGGAGATTTCCGGCGACCAGCAGATCGCGGATATCGCCAGCGCCAAAGCGCTGCTGGAATCCTGTCTCGCGGGGGCATAAAGACTCGGAAAGACCCGCAAAAAAGAGGGAGAACCATGCGAAATCCTCCCGAAAATCGGCAAAAACAGCCCCATTTTTTAATGTAAGTTTAAGTTTTCCGATGTATAATGAACTTACAAAAGCGCGAATATGCGCTGTTAACATTCTGCGCATTGCAGTCTTTCCCCCTTTGACTGTGATGTATAAATCCCCCCAAAGACCCCAAACCAGAAAAGCGACCCATCGGGTCGCTTTCCTGGTTCTATGCGGCGTTTCCAATCGGAAGGAGCACACCTATGAGCATCACGATCAAGCGGCTGACCCCGGCGTTGGCGGAGGACTTCTTCTCCTTTTTTGACTGCCGGGCGTTTTCGGACGGATCCGACTTCTATCCCTGCTACTGCAATGCGTTTCAGCTGACGGAAGCGCAGATCCGAACGGAGTTTTTCGCCCGTGCGGAAGCCCTCGGCGGTGGAACGGAAGGGCTGCGGCTGGCCATGCGGGAGAGCGCGGAACGGATGATCGCGCAGGGCATTTTGCAGGGCTATCTCGCTTACGACGGGACGCTTTCCGTCGGCTGGTGCAACGCCAACGATCGGAACCGCTACGTCCGCGTGGGGGATTTTGATCTGGACAAGCTGCCCGCTCTCGGCGAATGCGCGGCGTTTGCCGACGGGTCGGAGCGGGTGAAATCCGTCGTTTGCTTTGAGATCGCGCCTTGCTATCGCGGAAAAGGGCTGGCTTCCGCGCTGCTGCGCCGGGTATGCGAGGACGCGCTGGCGGAAGGGTACGACGCGGTGGAGGGCTACCCCATGCTGCACGACGCCTACGATCCGCAGGACTATACGGGTCCGCTCCGCCTGTACGAACACGCCGGCTTCGTCCGCATCGGACAGCGCGGAAAGCTGCTGATCCTGCGGAAGGAACTGACCGCCCGCTCCCCGAAGGATTGACGGAAAACGGGGATCGTTTCGCCGGAAACAGTCGGAAAAAATTGTTTCGAATGATTTTTTCGCCGCTGCGCATCTTAAGAACGGAACCGAATTCGGGCGAAACCGTGATGTTTGTTGAACGTTCGGAAAACCGGTTCTCCTTGGCGCCATGTGACGGCGTCAAGCGCATTGCGTGTAGAATGAAAAGGAAATGCGCATCTCGTTGCGGCATCGGAACGATGTTGTGATGAAAACGGAAAGCGCCGTCTGCTCTTTTTGGGCTGGCGGCGATTTTTCTTGACTTTCGGAACCCCTGCGTGTATAATGGAGGTGACCCACGGCGAGCGCCGACTTCAGAGAGGGAGGAGACTCATGAGACCCTTACGTTTCTTTGCCGTTTTGCCGATTTTGGCATTGTGCTTTGCCCTGTGCCTCCTTGTTTCCTGCAAGGATCGGGAAAGTGCCGATTCGTCCGCGCCGGAGCAGAGCGCCGAAACGGAGGAAGCGCCGTCTGCGACCTCCGACACGTCGAGCGCCGAACCGGAGGAGGAATCGTCTGCGACCTCCGGAGCGCAGGAAGAGGGGTCGGGGTACCTGCTGCCCACGAAGATCTATGTTTACGGGGTCGGAGGCATAACCTTCGAGCGCCGGCTTTTCTATAATGAAGATACTGTCATGTGTTTCTACGACACCGAGGTGAGCGGCATCAGCCACGTCGCGTGGGAATACGATCCGACCGGAAGGCTGCTGTCCACCCTCCATTACAGGAGCGACGGGAGCGTGCTCGCCCAAGTGGACTACGACTACGACGCGGAGGGCAGAGTCGTGAAGGTGTCCACCGACTATGACGGGTATCAAGACGAGTACGAGCGGTTCAATTACGACGCGGAGGGCAACCTCACCCGGAGCGTCATGAATTACCAGGACGGGAAAGTCGGGCGCATCACGGAGTACGATGCGGACGGCAGACGGGTCCTGATTACCAAAAACAGCCACCCCGACGCGCGCCTGCTCTGCCGCGTGGAGATCCTGTATGATGAACACGGCATGGAGGTGGAAAGAAGCGAAACGGATGCGAAGGGCAACCTGTATCTCCGGGAGGAGAACGCCTACCAATACGACGGGGACGGGAAGCTCGTAAAAATGATCACCGACACCCGGTCGACGGAGGAGGACGGGACGGTCGTCGAACACCGTCGCGAATCCCGCTATGAATACGACGCGAACGGACAGCCGGTCAAGGTCATCCTCTACGAGAGAAACATCCCGCTGGTTGTCATCGAAGCGACGGAGTACGCGTCCTTTTCCCTGACGGAGGAGCAGTATCTTCGTTCCCTTGCGTTGATCGCGAAAGAGTACTTCTCCCCGTCCTCGCAACAGTAGGGGTTCTAAAAAAACGGTCTGCCGCACACGCGTGCATACGCGCGGTGCGGCAGATTTTTTGCACTTCCGTGCAGGGTTATCTGCGGTCGAATTCCGGGTTGTAGGCGTAGAAGTTCTTGTAGTCCAGATCGTCCTGGATCAGGCGCATACATTCCCCGAAGCGCTGGAAGTGGGCCAGCTCCCGCTGGCGCAGGAAGCGGATGGGATCCCGCACGTCCGGGTCGTCGCAGAAGCGCAGGATGTTGTCGTAGGTGGTGCGCGCCTTCTGCTCGGCCGCCATGTCCTCCTGTAGGTCGGTGATGGCGTCCCCTTTGGATTGGAAGGTGTACGCGTCGTAGGGGATCCCCGCGGCGGATACCGGGTAGATCCCGGCGGTGTGGTCCACGAAGTAGGCGTCAAAGCCCGCCTTCTGCCACTGCTCGGGGGTCAGATCCCGGGTCAACTGATACACGATTGCGCTGATCATTTCCATATGCGCAAGCTCCTCGGTCCCCACAGGAGCATCGGAAACGCTCCAAAATACATATCAAACGGCAAAATCATATGCTTTTGGCTTCCCGATTTTGCAAATCAAAACCAATGAACGACTGGCAAAATACCAGTCTTTTTTCATACCGGAGCCGACCACACCTATCAAACGCGGCAGACGGCGTGTGATCCGAGTGTTTGCGTCTGTGGAAGAAGTGATGGAATAACAGGGATCTTCTCTTTGCGATTGCAGGGGAAGATCCCTTTTTATTTTGGAAAAATGCGTGGAAAATACCGGTGGAAATGGAGGATTGAAGGTTCTATAATGTCTAAAAGGAGGCGATGGGTGTCATATGGAGAAAGAAAAAGGGCAAATATTAAATGGTGTTTATGAAGCAATTAGCGAGCTGATCGGTTTTGACAATACCACAAAGCTGTACGAAAATTTTCGTGGCAGTCAAATCAATTTCCCCACAAAACTTTTCTCAAAAGAGTTTGTGTTACAGGAAGCGATCAAATCCTACGACGGAACTGCTGAGTCCATTAACAAAATCGCCGTCAAATACAACTATTCGGAACGAACGATCCGCAAATTGTTAAACGATCATTTGCACAAAATGAAGTGACGAGACTGGCAAATGGCTTTTGAAAAGAGCAAAAAAACCATTTTATATTAGCGATTTCGTTTGAAATCGTATTATGTTCTTTATATATTTTTAATGATCGGGGTGAATACTGTAATGGAATTCAATAGTTATCAAAAATACCGTACGGAGATAGACCAGCGGTGTCAACGCTTTGCTGATAAAACGGCAATTACATATATGAGGGATAACGGCGAAATTACCGAAACAACCTTTGCGGAAATGTTAAAAGGACACAAAGATTTAGTGCGCCTCATGACGACTGCGGGTGTGGTTGCCGGTGACAGAGCGGCTATTATAGCACCACACTCACCGCAAAGCGTCTTGGCTGCTTTGGGGCTTGCTTACGCAAACATTACAGCCGTATTGATTGATGCTTCTCTTCCGGCAAGTGAAATCAACCGATTGCTTTCCTATTCAGATGTGCAGGCTTGTTTTGTAACAGATAAACTTTACAACGGTATAACTACGGAACTAAAAAACGCGGTTCCCTTTTTTGAGCTGTGCTCAAGGGAGAACGAGTACCGCTTGTTTGAGGGTAGTGTATCAACTCCGCACAAAGAAAAAACACCTGATCCTGAAAAAGATGTTATTGCTATACTTTTTTCTTCCGGTACTACCGCTCAAATGAAGGGCATTAAAATAACCTATGCCTCGGTTATGAAAGCGTCCGAAATATTTATACGCAATGTGCAATGGAAACCGGAATACAGTTATTTACATGTGTTTCCCCTCAATCATATAGCCGGCTATGCAACGGTACAGGCATTTTTGTCTTGCGGTTCAGAGTTGGGAATGATTGAAAACATGACTGCGGCAAAGCTCCAAGATGCACTTTTAAAATATGAGCCCCACGGCTTTGGCATGATTCCAAAAGTGTTTGAGATGATGGAAGATAAAATTCGTTTGACATTGAAGCAAAAGGGGCTTTTTGCAGAAAAAGCTGTGTTGCTTTTAATGTCGTTGTCCTCATTTTTAAGAAAAAATTTTGGTTGCATGATAGGAAGAAGGCTGCTTGGGTTTGTAACAAAACAAGTTTTCGGTAAAAACATTGTTGCCATTGGAACAGGAGCATCCCTTTGTAGACCCTCAACATCAAAATTCTTTTTGGACTTAGGTCTTTATTGGACCAACAATTACGCCTCTACAGAAACAAATGTACCTGCGGCATCTACGGGCAATTTTGACAGATATCCAGTAGGAATGGCGGGCAAAGCAAACCGCAACCCAGAAATTGATATTAAGATAAATGCGCCCAATAAAGACGGCGTGGGTGAGATATATGTCAAAAGTCAGTTGCTCATGAAAGGTTATTTCCGTGACGAAGAGCTTACTCGCCAAAGCTACGATGGCGAATATTTTAAAACCGGCGATTACGGCTATATTGACAAAAAGGGGAATTTATTTGTTACAGGTAGAGTGAAGGAGTCGATATTGCTTCATTCAGGCAAAAAAGTTTCGCCAACCGATGTGGAGAACTTCTACGAGTCCGCTTGCGGCAATATTCCTTTTGCCTGTTGCGGTTATCCCAAGGAGGATTCAAGCTTTGACGGAATCCATTTATTTGTGCAAACCAAGGGACAATCGATAAATCATATTGAGGATGTAATACAGCAGATCAACACTATTTCGGCAAAAGAAGCAAACCTTTATCGACTGGATGCCGTTCATAAGATTGACGAGATACCAATGACTTCCGTCGGTAAAGTAAAGCGTTTCGAGTTGCAAAGATTTATTAAAGGTGAAACCACATTAAATACGACGGAAAAGAGCGTGCCGAGTAACGAAGCGCTGCAAAAAATGTCTGTGGAACAGGGTGTCATAGTGTTGATAACCCGAGTTTTACAAAATGGTGATGCTGTACAGTTAGAAAGCAACCTACAGTACGACGTAAGCCTTGATTCTCTCCGCGTTTTGGAACTTGATATACTACTACAAGACCTTTACGGTGTGTCGACTGTTGACGAGTGGTTGAATTTTAGCACCGTTGCAGATCTTGTGGATTACATAAAAACACATTTGCATACAGAGCCAAAACAAAAAGAATCGTATCCTTTGCCAAGAACAGACGAAGATATTCAAAAACTAAAGGCTGTTTGTGCAAATGCAGAACAGATTTGCGATTTTGAATATATTGGTTTAGAGAATATTCCCGCCGATCCTTGCCTTTTTGCACCAAATCATAGCAGCCATCTTGACACGGTGGCCATATATAAGGCGTTGTCGATTATTGATGAAAGAAGACTAAGCAAAATGTGTTGTCTTGCCGCAAAGGAACTTATGGAAAATACGGAATTTAAAAGCATTTTCAAGGCCATTGGTGCTGTTCCGGTAGACCGTAAGGTGAATTCCGCAGCAGCGCTTAAAACCTTGCAAAATTGTATAGCGGAAGAAGATTACAGCGCACTTATTTATCCCGAAGGAACAAGAACTCGAACTGGGAATATCGGCAAGTTTTTTGACGGAGTAGCTATTATCTCCTCAAAAACAGGCGTGCCAATTGTGCCGGTGGGAATCGTCGGCGCATTTGAAATATGGCCTCCTCAATGCGATGAGCCAAAGAGCTTTTCGGAAAAGCGAAAAATTACTATAAAATTTGGAAAGCCGATTGATCCTCACGGATACGAAATTAAGCAGATGACCGAAGAAATCAAAAAATCAATTATAGGTTTGTGTGAGAAAGAATCATGAAAATAGGCATTGATACAGACGGTGTTTTAACCGATATGGCAGGATTTTTGCAATTGGCAGGTAAACAATATTTAAAGCGTGAACCTGTAAAAATGCAAGCATACAGCATAGAAGAAATGTTTAACACAAGCAAAAGTGAAAAATTGCGGTATGGTATTCCCTTGTTTATAAACTATTGCAAAAACTGTCCTCCTCGGGAAAACGCCCAAAAGGTAATAGCGCAATTGACCAAAGATGGTCATGAACTATTTGAAATCACAGCAAGAAAGTTTGTAACTATGAAAAACCCGCTTGGATGGTACAGTAAAAAATTGCTACTCAAGTGGTATAAAAAATATGGGCTTCATTTTTCAAAAATCGTGTTTTGTTCCGAAAAAAATACAGGCCCCGCCAAAACAAAAGCTTGTATTGAACACGGTGCAAAAATCATGGTGGAAGACAGACCTGAAGTAGCAGAGTGTTTAGCGAAAAGCGGAATCACGGTTTTGCTTTTTGACGCACCCTATAATCAAGATGTACAAGATCAAAAGATAATAAGAGTGCACAGCTGGACCGAGATATATGATTATATAAAAGAGATTGTATAAATTTTTCTGGAACAATATTCTAATTTAATTATTGTGAAAAACCGATTTTGAATGTGGAAAGTATAGGAGAAACAAAACATGAAAATGATAAAAGACACATTGTTAGAAGGCCCACTATACAAAATATTATGGAAAAGAAACATGCTCACAAAAATAGTATACATTCTAATTCCGTTTGTATTAATCCTTGCGTTTGGTTTGATTCTATATTCCGCCGGAGCGCTTAATATGGAAACGGGATATGGGTTTTTAGATGATTATACAAACTGTTATATGTTAGCGTACATATTCTTTTTCATGTATTTTGTGCATGGTATGTTTTTGCCGTGGCTTGATAGCAAGGTGGATGCCTTTGGCAAGTCCTTTTCGCCAGCCAATCACGATTACTACAGAAAAAGAATCGATGGCTGCAGGCTTGCCTTGATTTTAGTCGCTATTGGAATATCTTTATTTTGCACCCCGTTTATAAAAGTCGCGTCTGAAACCGGAGACCAAAATTGGTATTTTAGACTTAATAGAATTGAATTGCTTTATTATACGTTTTTAATCATTTGTACATGGATTATGTCTGCAAAACTATTTATTGACATAGGAATTCAGATGATATCTTTATACAAATATTTGAAAAAGTTTACGGGTGATATCGATTTATATAACTCGGATAAAAAATGCGGATTGAAAAGTTTGTATAATGCAATTGCGGCTTCCATGGGGTTTGGGGTGTATTTTATACTTGCAATAGGTATGATTTTATATTCAGATTATCGTGCATTCACTCATTTTGGACTATTGATGGACGCCTACAAATATCGGAGCGCGATTATAGCCATTACCATCCTACTGTCGGTAATATATTATGCTATAATAATCGTCACCTATATTTTATTGAACACGAAAACACGTAATCAAATTGAGAACAAGCTAAAAGAACTTGGCAATGATTTAAACAATGGCCAAGTGATGTATTTAAGAAATATATCGTTATCTGTGATAAACCCAAATGATATCTGCATTTTCTTGCTGACGGTTCTTTTCCCCGGTGTTGCCGCATTAATTCAAATATTATTACCATTTTCTTAATGGAGAGTACCCTAATAAAAAGATGAAAATTGTACACTAACTTAGCACAACTATTTCACCCATCATCCTGTCTTGGATGATGGGTGTTTTTTATACATGAACAAAAAAACAGGAGGGTTACATATGCGGTACATTACAACAAACGCGGCGGGCAGGATCCCGGTGGGGACACAACTCCTCTTGTGGATGCTGTTTGACCGGATGCAGGTGGAAAAGGATTACTTGCAGATTTTCAATCTAAGCGTTCAAAACGAAAAACAGCACATTCGCCATCATCAAGAGCAACCGCCGTGGAGCGAAGAAATCCTTTTTCTGACGGATGCACCCGTGGCAGAAAAGATTTATATCATCACGGAAGGCAAATACAGCACCATGATGTTGGCATAGGACTATTGAAGGGAGGTGGGCGCGATGAAGTTTTTCTTAATCGGCTTTCTGTCCGTATTTGCGTTGCTGATCGCAACCGACAAAGCATTGTCCATTTCATAAGGAAAGGAGTAAAACCATGTTAACATTTCTCATAGCAACAGCACTTTCAAAAGTCTCGGTGGACGCGGTACTTGCTGGTGCCGCAGCTGCCGTCTCGCTTTACTGCGGTGTAAAAACGCCGAGAAACCGTAGGAGGCGCAGATGATTAAAATCGTCAAACCGGAGGATTTACAGAACATTTCCGATACAGAGGTATTCCCGTACATTCAAAATCTGCTGGATAGTCTTCTAAAAGAATATGCCGTTTATTGCCCCGGCTCTTCCATTGAGAGGATCGGGGCTATTTTTCTTTTGGAGAGGGCGGAGGATTTAGAGCTCTACGCGGAAATGGGATTGTGTTCTCCGATTCAGCAAAATTCGTTTGAATGGATTGAGGACATAGGCGGGTATTGCAATGGTTGTATCGTTTTAGATACTGACAGGGCAATCAATATCATTGGAAAATCCACAATTTTTGAAAACATACGAAAGGAAACATCCACATGAGTAAAGACCTGATTGAAAAAACAAGTACAGTGAAAACAACTGCCGTTTTCAGCAAAAGCGGAGCAGACCGGTACCTGCTGAAATATGAATGGGACGGCACGAAAAAATCTGCGGTGATCATCATGAGCGTACCCTCGGTAGCGTCTGAATTACTGTTCGACCAGACGAGTATGTTGTGCCGGAACGGAGCGGTAAAAAACGGGTTCGGGAGCATTTCGATCGTCAACCTCACCCCTGCCATTCACAATCCAGCTCCTAAACAGGACAAACAGAACACTTCTATCATCATGGAGGAATGCGAAAAGGCGGATTGCATCATCGTCGCATTCGGGCGTGGTACAAACTTTTTAGTGGAAAAAGAAGCCATGCTGAATGCGCTTTCGCCGTTTGAGAAGAAACTCTACACCCTGATCGACCTCAAAGGGCAACCCTTTTCCCATCCCCTCAGCCCGTATGCGCATGAATGGTTGATTCGTAAATTGTAAGTGTTTATCTGAGCGTTGGAAACAGCCGATATCGCCAATAAAACGGCGGTATCGGCTCTATTTTAACTGTTTTTCTTTTTTTCATTGTCGCTATTGACGCATTTTATATCATGGAAAAAATCATATTGATATTTCTCTTTTCCCCAGAACTTACAGGCAATTTTGAAAAATGCTTCATAGGAAATTGGGGTTGTTTTGTAGCAATCGCTTTCTTGAAATTTTAGATAAACTTCTTCATAATTCTTTCGCACCGGACGGGGGCTTTGCAGATAGCCGCGAAGTGTTGTGACGCTTTTCATGTATTTCTGACATCCCTGTTGATCCAGAAAATCCAATTTTTCATAATCGTATGAGGACAGAGCGGGATAGTCGATTAAGTGCTGTTTGATCATCTCAATTTGACGATCGCGAAGATAGATGGGTTGAAGAGTTTTTCCGTTTTGTCTGAAATATATATCCCTCAAGTCATCGTTGTGTTTTTTGTAAAGCCGCTCGCTGAATTCATTTAGCAGCTTACAGGCAAATTCATGCGGACTTCTTTCATATATGTAGTAGTTAAAATACGCTTCACAGTATTCCCGAATCACCTCACGGGTTTCATATGTACACTTGCGACGATGCGATTTTATGGTGTACCTGTCCATGAACGATCTCGCCGCTGCATTATTTCGTAATCTGCACGGCGGGGCATCTTTCAATTTGGGGGTTTCGCGAATAAAATCTTCCACCTCATTCCGGATCCCGTCAAATTTCTTTTTGTATCTATTGATGGTATTTCTACTGCAAGATAATTTTTCCGCAACCTTTCCTGCAGGAATGTGATTAACAAAGATGCTGATAAGTGCGTAAAGAATCTCTTCCGGCTTCATGAGTACGTATCCTCCTGCCTTGACAAGGTGACAATGTTTTGTAAAAAATGATGGTTTTTATGCTCCGGACAAATCTATATAGGCAAAAAACGGAAAGAAAATATGCTCACGATGACAAATTGCAGCAAAATTAAAAGAAAATGGGAATTATATAGTAAATTGATGAAAAATGATTCGAATTGAATGAAAAATGGCTTGACATCGTCGAGAGCAAAACATCCGCGATTGCCTAAATAATCAATAAGGAGAGTTCATATGAAACCCAAGAAGGTAAAAAATCCGCTAACAGTATCGGACTGCGTCTACAACGAATTTGCAGACAACTTTAGCCTTTATCTCGACCAGCGCCATGTCCCATTTGTAGTAGCGCGGAATTCAACCCAGATTATCCGCACAGGGAAAAGTGAGTTGGGGGCTACTATCCGAAATCTGCACTTCGCCAAGGGAGGAGGGACATTATCCGCTAAAAGCGTAAGCGACGCATACGCGACCATTATGGCACAACTGCAGGTGTGCCATGATCAACGTACCGTAGTGCAACGCATTCACTCAAACAAAGGCACGATCTATTATGTCCTCGGAGATCGGATCGCAAAAATCTCCAATGCTGGAGCGACGATTGTCCGGAAAACGCAGGTGGACTTCTTCATCGAATCCGATGGTTTAGTAGAGCAAAGTCTGCCAGAACTGAACACCCCGCCGGATCAGCTTCCAACACTTTTGCGGCGCTTCTTCCAGTTGACAACGGAGCAGGAAGTTCTCCTGTTGTCTTATATTATATCATGCTTTGTTCCCCAAATCAACCACCCAATACTATGGCTGCATGGCGAACAGGGAGCCGCAAAATCTACAACGCTGCGGTTTATAAAGCAGTTGATTGATCCAAATAAGAAGGACTTGTTTGCTATGCCCCGGCAAGAGGACGATCTCTTTAGTGTTCTAAGTAATAACTACTTCGTCCCGCTGGACAACATCAGTCATTTTTCCGGTCGGCTTTCTGACATTCTGTGCCAATCCGCAACGCACGGTTCTGTTTCCAAGCGTAAGCTGTACACGGACAATCAAGAAGCTGTTGTTGAGCTACATTCAATTGTAGCAATCTCAGGCATTGAAATGAGCATCACGCGGTCGGACTTGCTTGACCGTTCTATTACGGTTCAGCTTGCTCGAATCCCTGATCATATGAGAAAAACCGAGCAGGAAATCTGGCAGTGCTTCCATGCGTACAAGCCAAAGATTCTTGGTGCGATTTTTAATACACTCTGCAGAGCGATGAAAATGGTGGAGCAGACCAAACTACCGAGCCAATTCAGGATGGCGGATTTCGCGCTCTGGGGTTACTGCATTGCTGAGGCAATCTATGAAAATGGCGGCGAACGGTTTCTAAATGCGTACCGCGAAAACATTCGGGTGTCTACATCTCATTTTGTGGGAAGCAATTCTCTTGTTTTCGCCGTGAGTCTGTTGATGCAACGGCAGCCATCTTGGAAAGGCAGTTCCACGGAATTGCTGGTGACGTTGCGAAACTTATTATTCGAGAATAGCTTAATGGATAAGTTGCCGTATGATTTTCCTGTAAATGCTATTCAGTTATCCAAAAAACTATCCCTGCATAATAGCGATCTAAAAATCCTTGGCGTCACCGTAGATATCGGGAGAGGAAAAGAACGCTACATTTTATTAGAGAGAAGAGGTACAAACAATGAGCAATGAGACAAGAAACGAGAACGATATCCAGTACAGCATATGTGCGTATAGGGATGGCTACGATTTCTCCAGCATGACGCCGGAGAAGCAAGAGCTTACGAACCAGCTATATTTAGGCTATGACCGTATTAGCGATCTCTACGATGCTTATACTACGTATGATGCAATTGCGAGCGGGCAAGCCGTACAGGTTTTGGAGGAACGATGGGGATTTCCCCACTCGGGGGAATATGCCGTTTGCATATTCGCTTGCGAGCGACCTCGTTGGTCGAAAAACAACGAATATATCTTGAAATTGTTGGTGAATGACAGGGAAATTAGATTGGTGAAGTTCAAGTTATCGTTCTTTGACCCAATCTACAGTGAAATAACAACTTATTTTAATGCGAGACCCGGTGAAGCGGTCGATCCGCGTGATATCGCCGGAAGGCTATTGTACCTGAAAATAGAGAACGTGTTGACACAGCGCGGAAACGCGTTCTCACAAATTGTGAACGCTATGATTCCTTCTCAGTTTGAAGAGGAAATCATTTATGAAATGATCGACCTGATGATCCAACAGGGGACGAAGGAGGGCGGCTGAAAAGCCGCCTTCGTTAATGGTTTGTTTTTGAAACATATATTATCGTTATGTGTGTTAAAGTACAAGCTGCGATCCATACAGTATAGTAAAAGGGGTTGCAGCCATTGAAACACAAAGCGTATGTATGCGATGATGCGCCGGAGATTGCCGAAACGCCGGAAGTCGCGTTGGCAATCTCCAAAGCCATGTTAGAATCGCTGAAAAAACGGAACTTTCTGACACAGGCACAGGTCGATCAATGCGTGGAGCAGCTTGAAAAAACGTATAAAAACGTATAAAAGGGAAAGCCGGGAGTGATATCTCGGCTTTCCCTCTATTGCAATCATTTTTACAGAAAGGAACCAATGAACATGGGACTTGACAAGTATGAAATGCTCTACAATCAAATGGAGCAGCAGAAAAGCAGCAAAACAAAAAGAGTTGCCGCGTATTGCCGGGTATCAACGGACAACGAGGACCAGACGAGTTCGTTTGAGAGCCAACGGCTTTTTTTCCGAAGGTATATCAGCGAGCGCCCAGAGTGGACGCTATACGAAGTGTTCGCGGATGAAGGCACCACCGGAACCAACACCAAAAAGCGTAAAGAGTTTAACCGCATGATCGAGTGTGCTCGGAACGGGTGCATCGACTTGATCATCACCAAGGAAATCAGCCGGTTTGCCCGAAATACGCTGGACAGCATCTACTACACGCGAGAGTTAAAAAAATACGGCGTAGGCGTGATTTTTATGAATGACAATATCAATACGCTGGATCAGGATGCGGAATTGAGATTAACGATCATGAGCTCCATCGCGCAGGACGAAAGCCGGAGAACCTCCGAACGGGTCAAATGGGGGCAGAAACGCCGGATGGAGCAGGGGGTCGTATTCGGCAGAAGTATGCTGGGGTACGATGTTCGCGAGGGGAAGATGTATGTCAACGAAGAAGGAGCAAAAATTGTGCGGTATATCTTTCATAAGTTCGTGAACGAAGGGAAGGGAACCCACACCATCGCACGGGAGCTGCGCGAGGAGGGCATTCTTCCCATGCGGGTGACGGAGTGGAGCAATACGGTGATCCTGCGGATGCTGCGGAATGAGAAATACTGCGGTGATCTTGTTCAGAAGAAAACCATTACGCCGGACTATTTGTCCCACGAGAAGAAATATAATCGCGGGGAGGAGGCGTTCGTCATCATCAAAGATCACCACGAACCCATCGTTTCCCGCGAACTATTTGAGAAAGCCAATCGCATTTTAGACCAACGGTCGATGTCGCAGGTGGGAATCTCCAAACACAGCAACCGCTATCTATTTTCCGGAAAAATTAAATGCGGATGCTGCGGGAGAACCTATGTCGCACGGTACAAAGATCGGCAGGATGGGAGCCAGTATAAGGCGTGGCGCTGCGGAGAAGCGGCAAAGCACGGCGGTCTCCATGCGGACAAAGCCGGAAACAGGATCGGCTGTACCAGCCATAGCATCCGGGACGACGACGCCATGCATATCATGTCCCTTGTGATGAAGAATTTGAAATACAACCGGGAGAAGATCACCGGAAACCTGCTCAAAGCGATCCGATCGGTACTGTCCGACGCATCATTGGAAACCAGCACAAAGCCGCTTCAAAAGCAAATCGCAGACCTGAATGGTAAACAGGAAAGATTGCTGGAGCTGTACGTGGGCAACAAAATCGATGAGGAAGAATTCAGCGCACTACGGGGGAAATACGATGCGGAAATCGCCGCGTTAAAGACGGAAATGGACAGGATCGAACACGGAAAAGATCTCAAAGAACAGCAGTCGACCGTGTTTGCGGATATCGTAAACGCGGTCAACGAGCTGGCGGACGGGGGAGCGTATGAGGACGAGTTTTACAAACCCCTGTTGGACAAAATGGTGGTGATCGACGCGGATAACGTAGATGTTTACTTAAATATTCTGCCCCGGAAATGGAGATTTTCCGTTGCGAAAGCGGCTGCTGAACAAGTACAGGGTGGCAACTCCGATGCACCAATGCCGATGTCCGTCAGGGCGCCGATGACGTGCGAGTTGGGCATGGAGTAGCGCTGGGAGAGGTATCGCATGGAGGCGCCCAGCTCCCCGTCCGGGCCGCCGAACTGGGTGATGATCAGCTTCGCCAGCGCGGCATTGGGGTTCTTGATCTTGACGGGGTATTGCAGTTTCTTGTCATACGTCCACATGGCAGTTGCCTCCCTCCTGATGTTGCCCGGTTTGCCACGGCCAGGGGCCGTTTCCCCAGGTCCAGCGGTCGCCGGTGACGCCGTTTGCGGTCAGCGGACCGTATTTTTCCTCGTATTGCGCGGTCAGCTCGGCGCATTTCTTGCGGTAGGTCTTATACATGGCAAACGCCTTGCGGTTGTTCGGATGGGTGTCCAGATAGAGGACCAGCTCATGCAGCGTGAAGCATGCCTCCCGGATCTTTTGGAGCAGCGCTGCCTGCTCGTTTGGTTTGTTCATCTCTTTTTCGCCCCCACGAACGGAAAATCCAGCGATTTGAAGAGCGTCCCGCGGGAGAGCGCGGTGGGTTCGTCGTAAAGGTTGTCAAAGGGCTGGTTGGGTACATAGGACATGGCGAGCGAGATATTCTTCGGGAACATTCCCTCGTCCGGCATGACCGATTCCAGCGTTTCCTGATCAAACGGTTCCAAAACGGCTTCTTCTCCTTTTTCCTGTTGGATTTGACAGACTTTTGCTTTTTTCGTGATCTGTCCACTGACAGGATATGACGCTTTCCGCCGAAAGGTGAGAGGGCGAAAAAAGACCGGCTGCCCCGGGGGACGGGTACAGTCGGTCTTGTGGATGATGCGGGACGCGCGACTTTGCGGGCTCGCTTATTCGTTGAAATGGCTATCCGTCTCCGCGGCGGATGTCTCTGCTTCGGAAGGGCGGTCGGAGACCGCCTTCCCGCATTTCAGGCAGAAGATGCTCCCGTCCGGCAGGGTGCTTCCGCATTGGAGGCAGACCAGCGGGACGTTTTTCACTTCCTCGACGATCTCGGCGCCGCACTTCAGGCAAAACTTGCTTTCCTCCGGGATTTGCGCTCCGCAGTGCGGACATTCCTTCTGTTTGGGCTCCTCGGTCTCTTTCGCGGGTTCCCTATAGACGATGTAACGGACGTTTTTGGGCGCACGGGTGAATCCGCACTTCAAAAGGTATTGTTTGTATTCCTTGTTTATGACGTACACGGAAACAAGAACGCAGACGGCGGCGACCAGATCGAAAAAGATGCCGAACGAAACGGAACCGAACAAATCGAACAGATAAAGCGCCACGCGAGACATCTCGCGAACGGCTTCCCCGCCGGCAAGCATCATGTAAAGGAGCACGGACGTGCAGAACACGGGGACCGGGATGGCAAACAGCAGGTAGGTGATTGCCGTTCCGGTGTTTTTCAGACCGCAGGCAAGCATCCCGAAGAAAATACTCAAAAGCGCCAAAGTCCCCATGACGGAAAAGAGGAGAACAAGAAGGGCGTAGTCCCCTGTGAGCAGATGCTCCCGATACGATTGGAACGCGTCAAAAATGTCCGCTTTTGCGAGATACGTCAGCTTGACTGCAAACCCGATGACGGTGCAGATCGCAAACACGATCCATGCGGCGCGCATGAGGATTTTGGATTGCGCAGACCCTTGCGACGCAAAGAACTCGTGCTTGTTCAGCGGGATCTCCGTGGGCATCTCCTCGACGGGCGCTTGCACAGTAAGCGGTTTTCCGCAGAAATCGCAAAAGCTGGACCCCTCCGGCATGTTGTTTCCGCAGTTTTGGCAGTACATATGCTTCACTCCTTGCGTGCATCTCGTTTGCGGGAACGGGGAAAGGTTCCTTCCGCTCCTTTGCCATACTATACCACAGGAAAATATTTTGTGTCAAGACATTTTCTTCGGATTTTGACAAAGAAGCGCGAAAACGGCAAAAAGAAAAAATGCTTGCCTTTTTCCGCCGGATATGGTAAAATTTGAGCAAAGAAAAAAAGACAAAGGAGCATGATCTGCCATGAAGCGTTTTCTTCCTTTTCTGGTTTCCTCGCTTTTGCTTGTTCCCTTTGCCGCGGCGGGCGCGGGCGTGACGGGGGGCGCGGAGCCGGCGGCAAGCCGCGTTTCCTTCACCCTGGATGTGACGGGCGTGGACGGTGACATTTCCGCCGCCTCCGTGGTGGTGTTCCCCAACGATACGGAGGAGCCCCGGGTGATCCCCACCACCGGCAACCGCTTCCGCACCGCCAAACTGCTGATCTTCGATCGGAACGGCAAGCTCGTCGAGGCGGGCGGTGATCTGTACGCCAACGAGGACGGCACCTACGGCAGTCCCCAGCTGTCCGTCACCATCCCTGCGCACGGGTTCATGATCGGCTTCGGCAACAGCGCGGACAGCCGGCTGATGACCTGCTACTACACCGCCTTCGAGGGCGCGATGCTTTACAACGCCACCATGTCCATTCTTTACGACGTGGACGGCTCGTATGACCCGTCGAAGGGGCAGATCTCCATCTCCTATGAGCAGCCGACCCCGGCGTCGGAGGAGGCGGTCAGGTTCCTGTTCGTAGGCAACAGCAGCACCTACTTCAATGGTACCCCCATCAAGTTCAAGGGGTTGTGCCTCGCGGCGGGGCTGGATGTGGACGTGACCTACTGCACCTTCGGCAGCGCCTACCTGCACCAGTTCGCGGATGCGTCCCATGCCAACGGAAAAGCCCTGCGGGACAAGCTGGAAAGCGGCAGATACGACTATGTGGTCTTTCAGGACGCCGCCGGAGCGTCCGCTGCGGACACGGAAGCGGCGCTGAAGGTGCTGGTCCCCATGGTGCGGGAACGCGGCGCGAAGCCGCTGCTGTATATGCGCTATTCCACCAGCCTTTCCGGGCAGAGCAAGTATTACAACATCTACACGGCGATGGGGGAGGAATTCGACGCCGTCGTTGCCCCTTCTGCGGTGGCGTATTACCTGTGTATGCGGGATGATCCGGAAGTGAACCTCTTCGCGGACGACGGCTCCCACCATTCGGCGGCGGGCAGCTATCTGATCGCCTGCACATGGCTGAAGGCGTTCTTCGGGGTTTCCCCCGTGGGAAATGCGTACACGGCGAATCTGGACGCGGATCTGGCGGCGCGCCTGCAGGAGATCGCGCTGGAAAGCTGCGAGACGGAATTCGCCCCTGCGGGAAGCAAGCCCGCGGTCTTTACGGACGGGGACGGCAAAGAATACGTCAATGCCGCCCACAAGCGCCCCTACACCGTCAAGGGGGACGCCTACGGAAACGAAAGCTGGACGGATGCGGACGCGGACGGTAACCCCATCGGCAAATGGACGGACGGCGTTTCCGCGACGGACGGAACCGATACGGCGGTGGGCTGCTGGAAGGGCGGCAGGGTGGAAGTGACCATCGATCTGGGCGGCGTTTTCCCGCTCAAGCGCGTGACGACCGACCTGTTCGGCAACAGCGGATGGGGCATCCCGGATCCGAAGGACGCTACGGTGCAGTTTTTTGTCTCCACGGACGGGGAAACCTTCACCCTGTTCGGGGAAGCGGAGAGCGAGGACGGCGGAAGCGGCGGCGAATGGACCCGCCTGCTGTTTGCCTACACCGCCGAAGAAACGGCGGACGCCGCTTACGTGAAAGCGGTTTACAAGATCGCCGGGACCTTCTGCTGGGTGAGCGAGATCGAAGCGTTCGCCGCACAAGCGGCGGAGGAACCGCCGAAAGAGGAGCCCTCGCAGGAGGAATCGTCGCAGGAGGAACCTGCCGGTGATCCTTCGTCTGCGCCGGAGGACGGATCGACCTCCGCGGAGGAGAACCCTTCGGAGCCCTCCGGCGGCACGGGGAAGCTCCTGCCGGTCCTGCTTGCGGTTCTTGCGGGCGCGGGCGCAGTGGCGGTCGCCGCGCTCTGCTTCCGGAAGAAAAAATCATAAAGAAACGGGGCTGTCTCGTCGGAGGCAGCCCCGTTTTGGGAGATCCTTTTTGCCTGGTTACGAACCCACTTTTGTCAATCGCATGCCTTCGCAGAAGGCGGCGAAAGCAGCGGAGTCCTCTTTCTTCGAGATCGCCTTTACGATGGTGATGGTATCGCCCTTGCGGGAAATGGTCCAAGCGCCGCTTTTCTGTTTGTCTTTGTCGATGAAAGACAACTGGCTGTCTTCCAAAAGATATTCGGAGCTTTCGGATTCATATACGCCGTTTTTGTAGGTCATGTTCTCTCCGAAGCTTTTCGCGATCGCTTCATCGGTCATGGACGAGCTGAGGGTTTGGCGGGTGCTCACTTTACCGAGTTCGCAAAATTCCGGCCACGTTTTTCCCGCCGAATCAAGCTGCGCCTGCAGTTGTGCGGCGGTCATGCCGTTTACTTTTGCGGCGGTTTCCAGATCCATCTTTGCTTGCGCATCAAAGAGGCTATCAACCATTTTGAGCATACCGTCGCGGACCCGTTGCGGGTCAAGCCGGTAGGCGACGGTATTGTCTTCCCGGAAGACAAAGGAGATCGCCCCGAACAGCGACGACGTGATCTCCTTCATACCGTCGACTCCGAGCACCTCGAACAGGAGCGTTGCGTCGGAGTCGTTGCCGCTCGAGCTCGAAAACAGTGTGACAAGGTCGTCGTATGAAAGATCGGAGTTCTGAATGTCAAGCCTCCATTCGCCGATCACGGAGTTGTCCTCCTTGTCCTCCTTCTTGCCGCAGGAGCAGAGCAGAAGCGCGAGGGTCGCGACCGCAAGCAGCCCGGCGATGAGCTTGCATACGGGGCGGTGAATGTTACGGGATTTGCGATCCATAGGGGTGCACCTCTCATTCGTTTGCCTGCAGTTTGCCCTCCCGGGGGGAAGGGGTTCTCTCTGCGCGGTTAAATCGCGGATTCTTCCGACAGCTGCGCGCAGATCTCCTGCACGGATCGGCGGAGGACGATGGAAAACTCCTGTGCCACCTGCTCCAGCGCGAGGGAAGCGAAGCGCTCGTCCATGGCGCCGGGCTTTCTGCCTGCGTGCCGGGCGTGTTTCGCCTTCTTCCGCAGGGATTTGTACAGGCAGAGCATTTCTCGGGGGTCGTGCCGGGCGATGATGGCGCGGTACTGGTCGGAAAGCGCCTTGGAATTGCTGCCGGCAAACGTCTGCACGCCGATGGAGGGGTACTCCGTCAGCACCTGCGCTGCTTCCTCCGGCGTGACGAGCGCGCGCATGAACACGTTGCTCTCCACCGGGACGTAAGCGGTGAGCCCCGAAGCGAGGCGGATCACGTACACCTGTCGGACTCCCAGCACGCCGGTATTCCGCTCGGCGACCTCCTCGATCCGGCAAACGCCGTTCCCGCCGTAAATGATCTGTTGCCCTTGTTGAAACATAACCCTTTTGCTCCCGTTTGCATCCGTTGCGACGAAAGGGCGCCTGTCAGACAGACGTCGGCTTGTTAGAAAACTACCTATTTATATTTTAACACGTTGTTTTTGCCTTGTCAAGTTTTTTTTCATTTTATTATAAGCGTTGGGGAATCGCCCGCCCCGCGGAACGGACTTTTGTTTGACAAATCCGTCGGCGCGTGGTATGATATAAAAGGAAACACCGGCGATTGCCAAAAATTTTCGAAAAAATCCGCGCGAAGCCTATTGACAATCACGTGATTGTGTGCTATTATCATATCACCGCGAACGAGAGGGGAGGTTGCCCATGAGAAAGAGACAGGTGCTGGTGCTGGGCGGCGGAGCCGCCGGGCTGTTCGCCGCCATCGCCGCGGCGGAGGCGGGCGCTTCCGTCCTGCTGGCGGAGCGGAATCCCTTCTGCGGGAAAAAGCTGAACATCACCGGCAAAGGGCGGTGCAACCTGACCAACGCCTGCGATCTGGACACCTTCCTCGCCAACGTGCCGGTCAACCCGCGCTTCCTGTACCGGGCGCTGACCGACTTTTCCCCCGCGGACACGGTTGCGTTCTTTGAGGAACACGGCGTGCCCACCAAGACCGAACGGGGGCGACGGGTGTTTCCGGTCAGCGACCGCGCCCGGGACGTGACCGACTGTCTGGTCCGGACGGCAAAGGAACGGGGGGTGCGCATCCTGCGGTTCGACGGGGAAGCGCTGGCGTTCGAGGAACGGGACGGCGTGCGCACCGTGTGCGGGCTGACGGGACAGCGGGGCGGAACCTCCGCGCCGGAGCCCCTCCCCTGCGACAGGCTCATCCTCGCCACGGGCGGGGCGTCCTATCCCTCCACCGGCTCGACGGGGGACGGCTACCGGCTCGCCGCTTCCGCGGGGCATACGATCCTGCCGCCGAAGCCTTCGCTGGTGCCGTTGGTTTCCTCCGACCCCTTCTGCAAGGCGTGCATGGGGCTTTCCCTGCGCAACGTGGGGGCGACCTTCCTGCGGAACGGCAAGACGCTTTACGCCGAGCAGGGGGAGCTGCTGTTCACCCACTTCGGGGTCAGCGGTCCCATCGTGCTTTCCGCCTCGGCGCATTTGCGCGAAGGGTACCCGGTGACGCTGCGGCTGGACATGAAGCCGGCGCTGGACGAAAAAACGCTGGATCAGCGCTTGCTGCGGGAGTTTTCCGCCCACAGCGGACGGGATCTGCGCAACTGCATGAATTCCCTGCTGCCCGCGAAGATGATCGACCCGTTCCTGCAAAAACTGGGCATTTCCGGCTCGGAAAAACTGCACTCCCTCCCCCGGGAGACCCGCAAAAGGCTCTGCGAGGGGCTCAAGTGCATCGAACTGGAGCTGACGGGTCCCCGCCCCATCGCGGAGGCCATCATCACCAGCGGCGGCGTGGCGGTGACGGAGGTGGATCCCCGCACCATGGCGTCCCGCAAGGCGCGCGGGCTCTATTTCGCCGGGGAACTGTTGGATGTGGACGCGTACACCGGCGGCTACAATTTACAGATCGCATTCGCGACCGGGAGGCTTGCGGGGCTTTCGGCCGCGACCGATGAAGCATAAAGTTAGAACAATCATTCGAAAGTGAGGTAACTATTATGAATCTCTTTGTATTCGGACTCGTATCCATCGCCGTGCTGTATGTCCTGCTGGGCTTCCGTCCGGAGAAATACTCCATGAACGGTAAGGTCAAGCAGCGCTTCACCTGGCATCGCAACTGGAGGCAGTTCTTCGCGCTGGGCGGTCTGCTCATCGTGGGAGCTTCCTGCATGAGCTCCGTCCCCACCGGGCATACCGGCATCGTCACCACCTTCGGCAAGGTGGAAAATTACACCTTCGAAGCGGGGGTACACGCAAAACTGCCGTGGCAGGATGTGGTCATCATGGATAACCGCAACCAGAAGGGCACGCTGGACATGAGCTGCTTTTCCAGCGACATTCAGGAGGTAGACATCGTCTACTCCATCAACTACCAGATCCAGAAGAGCAACGCGCAGACCATCTACCGCACCATCGGGGAGGATTACTATGAAACCGTCATGGTGCCCCGTATCCAGGAGGCGGTCAAGAGCGTGATCGCCCAGTACACCGCCGATGAGCTGGTGGAGCGCCGCGACGAGCTTTCCAGCAAGATTCTGGCAATTCTCGTGGAGGATCTGCAGGCGTACAACATCGAGGTGGTGTCCACCGCGGTGGAGAATATCGATTTCACGGACGCCTTCACCGCCGCTGTCGAGGCAAAGCAGGTCGCCGCCCAGAACAAACTGCAGGCGGAGATCGCACAGCAGCAGGCGATCATGGAGGAGAACGCCGCCGCGGAACGCAAGGTCATCGCAGCACAGGCGGCCGCGGAAACGGATAAGATCGAAGCGGAAGCCGAAGCGGAGATCCGCCGCATCGCCGCGGACGCAGCGGCGTACGTGGGGCAAAAGGACGCGGAGGTCAACAAGCTGTTGGCGAATTCGCTGACGGATGTGCTCATCCGCTACTACCTGATCCAGCAATGGGACGGCAAGCTGCCGGAGACCTTCGTCGGGGACGGCGATCCCCTGTCCATTCTGGATATCGCCGCCTTCGCGCAGGGCGCGCAGGGCGCACAGCCGGACGCAGCGGAATAACCAAACCGATAGGGGAATGGCGATCCATTCCCCTATCGACGGTTCAGACGGAAAGGGGCGGGAACCGCCATGCGAAAATTTGATACCAAAGTACAGCACTTGAAATACAAGGTCCTGCGGGAGGTCGCCAAGGAGGCGTGGAACGGAACGCTGTTCGACAACCTGCTCCGGATCCCCTACGCCATCGTGCCGGGGAAGACCCCCACCATGCGCTGCTGCGTCTACAAGGAGCGGGCGATTCTGTCGGAGCGCGTCCGGCTGGCCATAGGCGGCGCCGGCGGGGACAAAGAGAACCCGAATGTGATCCGGGTCATCGACATCGCCTGTGACGAATGTCCCATGGGAGGCTACGAAGTCACCAATGCCTGCCGCGGCTGTCTGGCGCACCGCTGCGAGGACGTGTGCAGGCAGGGAGCGATCTCCTTTGACCATCTGCACGTGGCGCATATCGACAAATCCAAATGCGTGGGCTGCGGCGCCTGCGCGAAGGTCTGCCCGTACAGCGCCATCCTCAGCCGCAAGCGCCCCTGTGAGAACGCCTGCAAGGTGGGCGCCATCTCCATGAATGAGGAGCGGGCGGCCGCCATCGACAACGACAAATGTATCGCCTGCGGTGCCTGCGTCTACCAGTGTCCCTTCGGCGCCATCACGGACAGCTCCGACCTGCTGACGGTGATCGACCTGCTGAAAAGCGGGGAGCAAAGGGTCTACGCGCTGGTGGCGCCCTCCGTCTCCAGCCAATTCACTTACGCAAAGCGCGGGCAGGTGATCACGGGGCTGCGGAAGCTGGGCTTCCATGCCGTGGCGGAGGCGGCTCTGGGGGCGGACATGGTGGCGAAAGAGGAGTCCAGGGAGTTGGCGAAAACCGGCTTTCTGACCAGCTCCTGCTGCCCGGCGTTTGTCTCTTATGTGCGCAAGGCCTTCCCGCAGTTGGAGCCGTACATCTCCCGCTCGCCCTCCCCCATGGCGGCCATGGCGAGGTATATCAAAGAGACGGAAGGGGACGTGAAAATCGTCTTTATCGGTCCCTGCACGGCGAAAAAGCTGGAGGTGCGGCAGGAGGCGGTCCGCCCCTATGTGGACGCGGCCATGACCTTCGAGGAGCTGCAAGCGCTGTTTGACAGTCGGGAGATCGAGCTGACGGCGCTGGAGGAAAGCGAGCCGGACAGCGTTTCTTCCTATTTCGGGCGCATCTTCGCCCGCTGCGGCGGACTTTCCGAGGCGGTGGCGCAGGGCTTGAAGGAGCAGGGGTTGACGGAGTTCGAACTGACCCCCTGCACCTGCGACGGCATCGAGGAATGTCGGACGGCGCTGCTCCGCAAAAGCAAGGACCTGCTGGACGCCAACTTCATCGAGGGGATGGCGTGCGTGGGCGGATGCATCGGCGGCGCGGGCTGCCTGACCCACGGTGCGCAGAACCGCGCGCAGGTGGATCGCTACAGCGAGGAGGCGCAGGCGCGAACCATCTCGGACGCGCTTTCCGCACTGCAAACGGAGGAACCCTAACCGTTCTGTTGAAAAAAGAGCAAAGCCGGAGGAATCCCGTCCGCTTTGCTCTTTTGTTGTGTGACCCCGTCAGGGACGGACCTTCGTCAGTGCCCGCAGCTTCTCCACGCCGAAGGTTTCCAGCAGCGCGCAGCATTTGTCCGCCGCGCAGACCAGCGCGCTCTCCTTATAGCGGGGCGGGCGGAGGTTCAGGGGGAACATATGCTTTGCGATGATGTCCTTCTCCCGCTTGTTCAGGGGGAAATCCCGGCAGGCGTTTTCCAGCGCCCGGCGGGCGTGGTGGAACCCGTGCAGACGGTGGGAAGGGTCGTCCTCGTGCCAATCGTACAGGAAGTAATCGTGCAGCAGCGCCCCTCGCACCAGCGACTGCCGATCCACCGAAAGGCGAAACCGATGCGCCAGATACAGGCTGAGGAACGCCACGTTGATGCAATGCTCGTAGACGCTGACGTCCCCGTGCTGGAGGAACTTTTTTCCGGCGTGCATCCCTTCCGAGCGCAGGATCTCCGCGCCCCGCACCCGGATCTCCGCACGCAGCGCGGGAGCGGTGATTTGCTTCTTCGGTGTGCGCAGTGTAAACACGGGAGCGCCTCCTTTTCCTGTTTCGCGTCTTTTTCCGTATGATACACCATTCTGTCCGATCCGTCAATGGGGACGGGTTGATTTTATGCGAAAAACCGAAAAATGTGAAAATTGGTTCAAAAGATCGCCGGTTGTTTTGGCGAAAGTGACAAAAGTTAGCGGCGGCAAACTTTTTTCTCAAAAACCCCTTGACAAGCAAGTCCGTTTTGCGTATGATGATAGAGGTTAGCGTGCGCTAACTCGCAAAAAAGGAGAAAACGCAGATGAAAACACTCAAGGATACAAAGATCGGCGAGACCGTCCGCGTGGTGAAGCTCCACGGAGAGGGCGCGGTCAAGCGCCGGATCATGGATATGGGCATCACCCGGGGCGTGGAGGTCACGCTGCGCAAGGTGGCGCCGCTGGGGGATCCCATGGAGATGACGGTGCGGGGGTACGAGTTGACCCTGCGCAAAGCGGACGCGGAGACCATCGAGGTCGAGTAAAGGCGGAGCGCCCCCGGAACGAGGGAACCAAACGGTTAGGGAACCTAACAGTTCCCGGTTTTTTCGGGAAATCGGTTAGCCAACGCTAACGACCAAAAAGAGGAAGGAGAGGAAACCACATGGAGTTGCGGATCGCCCTCGCGGGGAACCCGAACTGCGGGAAAACCACGCTGTTTAACGCCCTGACAGGCTCCAACCAGTTCGTGGGGAACTGGCCGGGGGTCACGGTGGAAAAGAAGGAAGGCAAGCTCAAACAACACGAGGGCGTGACCGTCACGGATCTGCCGGGCATCTACTCACTGTCCCCCTATACGCTGGAAGAAGTCGTCGCCCGGAGCTATCTGGTCGACGAACGCCCCGAAGTGATCCTGAATATCATCGACGGCACCAATCTGGAGCGCAACCTGTATCTGTCCACCCAGTTGATGGAGCTGGGCATCCCGGTGGTCCTCGCCGTCAATATGATGGATATCGTGGAAAAGAACGGGGATCACATCGACACGGAGGAGCTTTCCCGCCGGTTGGGGTGCAGGATCGTCTGCATTTCCGCCCTGAAGGGGACCGGGCTGATGGAAGCCGCGGAAGCGGCCATCGAAGCCGCCGGAGGCGCCGTCAATCCTCCCCAGCATATCTTCTCCGGCGCGGTGGAGCACGCCCTCGCCCACATCGAGGAGGCGGCGGTGCATCCTATGCCGGACGAGCGGCAGCGCTGGTACGCCATCAAGATCTTCGAGCGGGACGAGAAGGTGCTTTCCCGGCTGCAACTGCCGGAAGCCACCCTTTCCCATATCGAAGCGGACATCCGTGCGGCGGAGAAAGAGCTGGACGACGACGCGGAGAGCATCATCACCAACGAGCGGTACAACTATATCACTTCGCTGATGAAGACCTGCTACCGCAGAAAACGGACAGGGAAGCTGACCACCTCGGATAAGATCGATAAGGTGGTGACCAACCGCTTTGCGGCATTGCCCATCTTTGCGGTCATCATGTTTCTGGTGTACTACATTTCCGTGACCACGGTGGGCGGGCTGCTCACCGATTGGGCGAACGACGGGCTGTTCGGGGAGGGCTGGCACCTGTTCGGCATCGGTTCCGGCGCATACGAGGAAGCCATGAACGAATACGCGGAAGAACACCTCTGGACGGAGGAGCTGCAAGGGCTGGTGAATTCCGCCGCGGAAGCGGGGATCGTGGGCGCGGAGGATCTGCAAACTGCCATCGAGGACGGCGACTTCGCCGGATTCGAGGAGGCGTACGGTTCCTACGGGGACGTGCTGGCGGAAAAGGGATACGACCTTTCCGCAATTTACGACGCGGCGCTGGGGGACGGGGCGGAAGGCGTGCCGGATCCCGCGGACTACCCCGTGTGGGTGCCCGGCATTTCCGCGCTGGCGGAACGCGGTTTGGAGGCCGCCGGTACGCCGGAGTGGCTGAAAAGCCTGCTGTTGGACGGCATCATCGGCGGCGTGGGCGCGGTGCTGGGATTTGTTCCCCAGATGATCGTGCTGTTCCTGTTCCTGGCATTTCTGGAAGCCTGCGGCTATATGTCCCGCATCGCTTTTGTGTTGGATAAACTGTTCCGCAAATTCGGGCTTTCCGGCAAATCCTTCATCCCCGTGCTCATCGGCACCGGCTGCGGCGTGCCGGGCATCATGGCGTCCCGTACCATCGAAAACGAGCGGGACCGCCGCATGACCATCATGACCACCACCTTTATCCCCTGCGGTGCAAAACTGCCGGTCATCGCCCTGATCGCGTCGGCGATGTTCGGGGGCGCATGGTGGGTGGCGCCTTCGGCATACTTTATAGGGATCGCGGCCATCGTCGTCTCCGGCATCATGCTCAAAAAGACCCGCCCCTTCTCCGGGGAGCCTGCGCCCTTCGTCATGGAGCTGCCGGCTTACCACTGGCCGACGGTCTCCAATCTCCTCCGTTCCATGTGGGAACGCAGCTGGTCCTTCATCAAGAAGGCGGGCACCGTCATCCTGCTGGCTTCGCTGCTCGTCTGGGCGGGCTCCAGCTTCGGCGTGGTGGAAGGGTCCTTCCTGTTCGACCCGGGGATGGATCTGGAAAACAGTCTGCTGGGCATCCTCGGCGGCGCCCTCTGCTGGCTCTTTGCGCCCCTCGGCTTCGGCAATATCAAGGCTGCCATCGCCACCATCATGGGGCTGCTTGCCAAGGAGGAGATCGTGGGCGTGTTCGGCGTGCTGGACTTCGAAGGGATGACCAAGCTGACGGCATACGCCTTCCTGGTGTTTAACCTGCTCTGCGCCCCCTGTTTTGCGGCTATGGGCGCCATCCGGCGGGAGATGAACAGCGGAAAATGGACGCTGTTTGCCATCGGCTATCAATGCGTGTTCGCCTATGCGGTCTCGCTGATGATCTATCAGTTCGGGCTGCTCTTTACCGGCGGAGTCAAGACTCCCGTGCAGGGGATCGGCACGGTGGCGGCGTTCCTGGTGCTGGCCATGATGCTGTTCCAGCTGTTCCGTCCCCATCGGGAAGCGGTCAAAGCCGCCAAAAAGACGGAGACTGCCGAAAAAGAAAAAGTGAACGCCTGAACCGGAAGGGAGGATTCGTTTCATGTGGAATTGGCTGGCGGAAAACCTCGCCACGGTGCTCATCTGTCTGGCGCTCGCCGGAGTTGTGACGGCGATCGTGGCAAGCATGATCCGTAAGAAAAAACGCGGGGAGAGCGGTTGCGGCTGCGGCTGCGGAAGCTGCCCGATGAACGGCTCCTGCGGCGGAGGCGCACAGAAAAAATAGGCAAAAAACGGTTTAAAAAACAAAGGTCCGGCGCATGGGCAAAACGCCTGCGCGCGGACCTTTTTTCCTGCGGAAATCCCTCGAGTTTTGTCGTCAAAACAGGGCACGTTTTGCGTTTTTCCGAAAAAGGGGTTGACAAAAAAGGATTTTTTTGCTAAAATAAATAATAGTGGATGTTTCGGCATCCGATTTTCGGGCAAAAATACAGGGCGGAAACAATTTCCGCGAATAGCCATTTTTGCTTTGATTTCAGAAAGTTCGGGAGGAACCTGTATGCGAAAGTATCTCCGCGTACCTGCGGCGGTGCTCGGTCTGCTGATTGTGTTGCTCTCCCTTGCGGGAGGGGCGGTGTCGGCCGAGCAGGCGCACACCGTCAACGGTGTGACCGTGCGGTACAGCGATTTTTCCTCGTCCCATAATGAGTGCTGGTCCTATGCGCACAGCTTCTACTATAAGGTCTGGGGCAAAACCTTCGATTCCAACTTCTACGGCAGCGATAATTTGCTGCGGAACCGTTCCAAAGAGGAATTGACGCTGACGCCGGAACATCTGAAGGAATATGTTTCCCAAGCCGTGCCGGGCGCCGTGATCCGGATCTGCAACAGCGGCTGTCTTTACGGCTCCGATCCCATGGGGCACAGCCTGTTCATCGTTTCCATCCAAAGCGACGGGTTCACCGCCTTTGAAGGCGGGTTGAGCGCGCGTCCCCACTGCCGCGAGCATTTCTATACCTGGGAAGAATTCTGTCAAACCAGTTGGCTGGGTGGGCGGTACGGGTATATCAAGTACATCAAATGGCCGTCTGCTTCCGGGGAGGAAGAGCCCGCTCTGCCGAGCGATCCGCCCGTGGAAGAACCGTCCCAGCCGAACAAGGAAGAACCCACTCCGCCGAGCGGCGAGGAGCCGACCCAACCGTCCGTGGAGCAACCTTCCCGCCCGGTCAAAGAGGATCCGGAGCTGCCCGCGCAGCTGGAGGTTCTGGAAGTCCCGCAGCTGGTGACCTACGCCGTGGGGGATCTGAACCGCAGCGGCACCGTCGACACGGCGGATTATGTGATGCTCAAGCGCGCCGTGAACGGAACCATCCGTCTGACGGACACACAGCTCAAGGGCGGAGATCTCAACGGCGACGGGGTCGTGGATGAGCAGGACTTCCGTTTGCTGAAAGCGCAGCTGTATGCGGAACGGCTCCTGCCGACCTTCTCCTTTTCGGAAATGGCCGATTTCCTGCTGAACCTCTTGTTCTGATCCAAACGCATACGACCGCAGCCTGCAAGGGGCTGCGGTCTTGTTTTTTCGCCCCGCCTTTTATAAAAAATCGGAAGAACCCCTTTCTTTTTGCGAGAAAGTGTGATATACTAACTTGATAGGATACGATCACACGGAAAGGAGTCGCCGCAGCAATGGATCATTTCGAATTGGTGTCCGATTACAAGCCCACCGGCGATCAGCCGCAGGCCATCGCCAAGCTGACGGAGGGGATCCTGCGGGGCGACGCCAATCAGACGCTGCTGGGGGTCACGGGTTCGGGGAAAACCTTCACCATGGCGAACGTCATCGCCAACGTGAACCGCCCCACGCTGGTGCTGGCGCACAATAAGACCCTCGCCGCCCAGCTTTGCAGCGAATTCCGGGAGTTTTTCCCCCACAACGCGGTGGAATTCTTTGTCTCCTAGAAAGCAAAGCCTTTAAAAGTTCGCTTTTTTAGGCTTTTTTTGTTCGTTTAGCCCGGAAAACACACCACTGTGCGACCCATACGAACCAATCGAAACTACACGAACTAGTGACCTAATTCGTCAAGAGAGGGGTTATCGACTACTTTTTGGGTTGCCTGAATACTCGGTTTTTGATCGAATTTTATGCCACATTTCTGAAAAAACACAATGTGAATATTTATTTGCATATTATACAAGTCTCTGAGGTCAAACACTCTCAGAGACTTTTTTCTTTTTGAAGAGCCAGTCGACAAAATTGCACACATACACAATTTTGTCGACTGACAATCACGAAACAAAATATCTTTCTTTATTACTTGACAAATGAAAAAGCATGTACTATATTCCCTGCGAAATCGGTGAGTGACGAAAAGATATGATATATAGAGCTGGTTTTAATCTAAAGAGAGGAGATAGATTATATGAGCTCGGGGAAAGCTGAACCGAAGTATGTATTGACCGCTCAAGAGATTGCCGAGATTTGTAATTTGAAAACGAGCACGGCTTATGACTTCATCAAAAGGGCATACGAGTGTGAGCCGCAGCCATTTCCAATTCACAAAATCGGCGGGCAATATAGGATTCCGAAAGATGAATTTCTCTTTTGGCTTCAACACGATCGTAGCATGACATTTGATGTATAAGAAATAAAAAACGGAGACAGGGAGTCAAAATCCTTGTCTCTGTTTTTGTTAAGGACATCTTTATCAAATTTATCTGTTGTAAAATATGCATGTACTATTTTCAGAAAGGAAGTATTCATTATGGCAAAAACAAAAAGCGCCGCATTCTTTTACATGGGGTCATGGTATCACCGTACAAAATTTATCCGAGACGATTTTACCGTGGGATACAGTAAGAAGGGCGGATTCAAAACAGCGAAGGAGGCGGAAGAAAGCTATCATAAAATGTTAAAGGAGTTTGAGCTGCAGAGGCTCAACGGGAATATCAATACCGGAGAAGATATGTCGCTGAGAGAGTATTTACAGTATTGGTTCACAAGGGTTCATGTTCCCAATGTGTCTACCGGCACGCGAATGACGGGGGAGATTATGCTAAACCAATACATTTTGCCCCATGTGGGCGAAGTGTCGCTGCGACTGTGCAATACGGAATATTTTGATCGCTTGCTTGCGGTAGTTTCGGGATACACAAAATCAGCAGGGAATAGGGCAAGGGAATTTCTAAGCAATGCAATGAAAAACGCGGTCTTGGAAGGATATATCAGCGAAAACCCCATTGAGTTTACAAAAAGATATCCGAGGAATATGCATTATGCAACCATACTTTCAAAGGCGGAAATCAAACGGCTGCTGAAAGAAATAGCCCAAACAGATTGGCAGCTTGAGGTGTTTTTAGGGCTGTTCTGCGGCCTACGGCGCGGTGAAATATTGGGTTTGAAATTCGAAGATGTCAATATGGAAGAGCGCACGATTACAATCAGCAGACAGATAACAAACGAATATTTCTTTGACGAAAACGGGAAAAGACAAAACCAAAGGCCGGTTGAAAAGCCGCCGAAAACCGAGAACAGTTATAGGATCATGCGTGTGCCGAGCACAATATTGCAGGAGATTGAAAAGAGGAGAAAAAGAATCGAGAGAAACAAGAAAAAGTTTGGAGCAGACTATCATGATCGCGATTATATCTGCTGTGCAGAAAACGGAGATGCGTATAGTTTGGCCGCATTTTACAATGCTTTATCAAGAGCTTGCAAAAGGGCCGGCGTACCAAAAATATCGGTTCATGATTTGCGGCATATGTTCGCAACAGCGCTTTTAGAGCAGGGCGTGTCAATGGTGAAAATTTCAGGGCTGCTCGGACACAGCTCCATTCACACGACGTTTGAATATTATTGCGACGTAATGGATGACCGCCAGAAAATGGTCGGATATCTAAATAAAGCTTTTGATGAGGATGGGTCGGTGTGATAGAGTATAAAACCTTTGCCGATTGGAAAGTCAGCGGCGTTATGAAATTAAAAAACAAATACGGCTACCGTGTTACTTTGATTATGCCGGACGGCTGCGAGAAGGTCCGACAAAAAGGTGGATTTCATAAAATGTGCGATGCACAGAAGGCGAGAGATCTTGCGGTTGTGCAATTGCATAACAACAGTTATGTTGTTGACGACAGATATACCGTCAGAGATTTTTTTACGATGTGGCTGAACGAGGTTATGAAGCAAAAAATCAAAGGCTCGACCTATTATACTTACACATATATCCTGAAAAATCACATTTATCCGTTGATCGGCAGCATCAGGCTTACGGGACTCAATAGAGGACATGTATTACATGTCTACAAAACGGTCGGAGAAAAATCCGAGAGCGTGGCGAAGCTTTCCAGGGTTATTTTGGTGACGGGATTGCGATACGCAAAGCACGTTCGTCTGATCTCGGTTGATCCGGCAAAAGATGTGCTGATACCCAAAAGCGTGTATAAACCCGTTCCGTATCATGAGCAAAGGATAGATACACAAAAGACCTTGACAGAGGACCAGTTAAGGCTGCTCATTGAAAAAAGCAAAGGTACAAAAATATATTTATTCATCCTGTTTGCCGGTCTTATGGGGATAAGAAAAAGCGAGATCATAGGACTAAAGTATTCGGATGTTGATTTCAGCAACAAAACCCTGCATGTGCAGCGGCAATTGGGTGTTGATTTATCAAAAGAGAACATCGCACCAAAAACCAAATGTAAGCAGGAAATAGAATTGAAAACACGATCCAGTAACCGCGTGATCGATATCCCCGACATGGTATTTAACGCCATTATGGAGGAGCGGCAGATCTATGAGAAGAATCGCAGAAGGAGACAAGTCTCTTTTCAAGACCTGGATTACATCTGTTGCTCTTCCTATGGCAGTCCCAGGTCCGCATCTTACTGTTATCCGTATTTTAAGAAGCTGCTCATGGAAGCAAATCTTCCAAACATACGGTTCCACGATTTGCGCCACACCTATGCCACCTTGCTTATGAAGCAAGATTTTTCGGTAAAAGCGATTTCTAATTCTCTTGGACATGCCAAAACGATCATTTCGGTGGATGTATATGGCGACAAACAAGAAATCATCGCAGATTGCGCAGAGGAGATGCAATCATTCATCAATGAAGTATTTCACCAAGAAACGCTCAATGAATATGACGACATATTCTATCATGAATTCTTAGAAGGGAATCTGAAGGTCCGAGATCGATACATAAAAAGCCTTATTGCGCCCACGTGGAGCTAATAAAATTCTAAATCGTATATCAGCGTTTTTTCTGTTGCAGTTAGTTTTCTGTCTCGTCTTGAATTTGACACAATAATATGATATAC
>JAFLUP010000100.1 GCA_022508745.1 Oscillospiraceae bacterium
GATGGCGAACCTGTTCATCATGCTCCCCATGTGGATCAACCTGCTCATCCGCACCCGCTGTCTTGCGACGCTGATGGAACAGAACGGGGTGATCAATCAGTTCATGGCGTTTCTGGGCTTTGGGAAGCTGCCCCTGTACCACAACACGGGCGCCGTGATCTTCGGCATGGTGTATAACTATCTGCCCTATATGATCCTGCCCATCTATAACGTCATGTCCCGCATCGACCCGCTCCTGCTGGAAGCGGCGTCGGATCTGGGGTGCAATACCCCCTCCCGCGTGCGGCGGGTGATCTTCCCCTTGACGGTTCCCGGGGTCATTTCGGGCATCATCATGGTGTTCGTCCCGTCGGTCAGCACCTTCTATATCTCCAAAGCCATGGGCGGCACCGGAGACCTTATGATCGGCGACCAGATCGAGGAACTGGCGTTGAAGCAGAACAACCTGCCCGTGGCGGCGATGCTTTCCACGCTGCTCATGGCGCTGATCCTGATCAGCACGTTGATCCTGAACCGCTTTTCATCGGATGAAGAAGGGGGGAGTATGCTGATATGAAGGCTCTGCGAGGCATTTTCCTGACGCTTGTCTTTTTGGTGCTGTACGCACCCATGGCGGTCATGTTCCTGTTTTCCTTCAATTCCATTGACAACAAGTTCATTTTTTCCGGCTTTTCCCTCCGCTGGTATCAGCAGCTGTTTTCCGACTATGACCTGATGGGCATTTTGAAGAACACGCTGATCGTCTCTCTGTCGGCGGCGGGGATCGCCACGGTGCTGGGCGTGATCGCCGCTTACGGCATCTTCCGCATGAAGGCGGGCAAGCTCAAGAGCGCGGTCAACACCGTCACCAACATCCCGCTGACCAACCCGGATATCATCACCGGCGTTTCCCTGATGCTGCTGTTCACCTTTGTGGGGCGGCTGTTCGCCGTGCAGGGGGATAAGCTGGGCTTCGGGACGCTGCTCATTGCCCACATCACCTTCAACCTGCCGTATGTGATCCTCAACGTCCTGCCCCGGCTGGTGCAGTCCGACCGCAGCCAGTACGAAGCGGCGCTGGATCTGGGCTGTACGCCTACCCGGGCGTTCTGGAAGATCATCTTCCCCGGGATCGTGCCGGGCATCATCTCCGGCTTCATCATGGCGTTCACCCTCTCGCTGGACGATTTCATCATCAGTATCTATACCCGCGGGTTGTATGATATTCTTCCCACCTCGCTGTACACCATGGTGAAGCGCCCCTTCACGCCGGAGTATTACGCGTTGTATACGTTGATCTTCTTGGGCATCCTATTCTTGATGCTGGCGGTCAACATTCTGCAAATTCGTGCCGAAAAGAAGGCAAAACGATAAACATGATCAGAAAGGAACGATGAGACATGAAAAAAATTCTTTGCTTCCTGCTGGCGGCGGTGCTGCTCACTTGTGTCTGCCTTGCCATGACCTCCTGCGGAAGGGAAAAAAAGATGGAAGAACTTCGCGACGAACTGGAAGGCAAGCTGGAAGGCGATTACACCAACGATCTGGAGAATAAGACCCTCCGCGTCTACAACTGGGGCGAATATATCTCCGACGGCAGCGATGACAGTCTGGACCTCAACCTTGCGTTCGAGGCCATCACCGGCATCCATGTGGTGTATGAAACCTACGACAGCAACGAGACCATGTATGCCACCCTTGCCGGAGGCGGCGTTTCCTACGACATCATCATCCCCTCCGACTATATGATCGCCCGTCTCATCGCGGAGGATCGGCTGCAGCCCATCGACTTCTCCAAGCTGTCCAACTTCCATTATATCGACAAGCAGTACCTCAACCCCGGGTATGATCCCACCGGCAAGTATTCCGTTCCTTATGCCGGCGGCTATCTGGGCGTGATCTACAACAACACCATGGTGGACGAAGCGGACGTGGACGGTACCTGGTCCCTGCTCTGGAACGACAAGTATAAGGGGCAGATTTTGGGCATCGACAACGCCCGGGACGCGCTGGGCATCGCCATGTATTCCCTTGAACTGGACGTAAACAGCACCAACACCGCCGATTGGGATAAGGCCGCGGAGAAGCTGGCAAAGCAGGTGCCGCTGCTGCAAAACTGGGTCATGGATGAGATCTTCGATAAGATGGAGAGCGAAAACGCCGCCATCGCCACCTACTACGCGGGCGACTATCTGACCATGAAGGCCGCCATGGAAGATACCGGCACCGCCGATCACCTGTCCTTCTATCTGCCGAAGGAAGGCACCAACATCTACTTTGACGCCATGTGCGTCTGCAAAGACGCCCCCAACTACGAGGCGGCTATGCTCTACCTCAACTTCATGCTGGAGCCGTATATCGCTCTGCAAAACGCGGAGTATATCCGCTACACCTGCCCCAATACCGCCGTGGTGAACAACGACGAATACTCCCTCAAGGGCAATGAGTTCCTGTATCCGACCACGGAGGTCAAGTCCTCCTATTACCAGCACCTCGATACCGCGACGGTCCGGTATTACGAGCAGCTCTGGAATAAGATCAAGGGCAACGGCTGATCGAAAGGGGAATAAGAAAGAGGAAAGCCCATCGCTTTCCTCTTTTTATTTCTTGAATTTTCATTACAGTTCCGCAATGTGTCAAGACGCTTCGCGTCATGCGCAGCATTTTGGCGCGCAGGCGCGAGCGTACGGAACTGCAAAATCGTTGTAACGAACGAAGTGAGTTACAACGGGATTAGATCTTAACCTCGCGTCCTTCTGCGGCGGAGAGGTAGATCGCATCGAGGATGCGCATCAGCGTCACGCCGTCCTCGGCGGGGGAGATGCAGGGGATGCCGTCCCGGACGCAGTCCACGAAGTGGCGGATCTCCCGGTTGAACAGCCCGCCGAACTCCAGAGCGGTGTTGCCGGAGGGTTTGATGTCCACGAACATGTTGTTCATGTCGGAGAAGAACTCGATCTGCGGGTCGATGCGGGCGCCGGCCTTGGTGCCGAACAGCTCGATGTTGCCGGTGTCGTTCTTCAGGTTCAGGTTGAAGGAGGCCTCCACGTTGAGGGTCATGCCGTTGTCAAAACGGATGAACGCGGTGGCGAAGTCCTCTACGGTGTATTCGAAGTTGATGCCCAGACTGCTCTTGGAGACCCAATCCTTCTTGTTGTTGGCGCGGTTGTCCCCCAGATTGTTGTAGGTCACGCCGTAGACGGAAACCGGCTTCGGACGCCCTGCCAGATAGCGGCAGAGGTCGATGACGTGCACGCCCAGATCGATGAGCGGGCCGCCGCCGGAGTAGCGCTTGTCCCCGAACCAGCCGCCGGGGCATCCGCTGCGGCGCAGATAGGTCGCTTTGGCGAAGTACAGGTCGCCCATGGTGCCGGCGTCGATGAACTTTTTGAGGATGTCTGCGTCGTTGCCGAACCGGCGCACGAAGCCGATCATCAGCAGCTTTCCGTTGCGCTTGGCGGCTTCTTCCATGGCAAGGGCTTCTTCGGTGTTCATCGCCATGGGCTTCTCACACAGCACGTTGCAGCCGGCGTTCAGCGCCGCGATGGTAGCTCCCGCGTGTGCGGCGTTCCAGGTGCAGACGGAGACCGCGTCCAGCTCCTCCTTCGCCAGCATCTCGTTGTAATCCTTGTAGGCGCGCTGGAAGCCGTTGGCTGCCGCGTAGTCCTTCGCTTTCTGTTCGTCGATGTCGCAGACGGCGACCAGCTCCACCAGATCCGGTATCGCTTTGTAGCCGCCCAGATGCGAACGGCTGATGTTCCCCGCGCCGATGATGCCGACGCGCAGTTTTCTGTCCATAGCCATAGTGTTTTCCGTTCCTTTCGATTGTGTGCGCTTTTTCTTTTATTTTACACCTGTCCCCTCCGTTTGTCAAGCAAAATTCGCTACGAAATTTGCGGCGAAGTTCCCTTTGATTTTTGTATCCCCTCTTGACAGAATGAGGAAAATTTGGTAAAATGAAACCACAGAAAACCATATAGGAGGTAAAACAGATGAAAAAGTTCGTTTGCCCGGTTTGCGGGTATGTTCACGAAGGCGATACGCCCCCCGAAAAGTGCCCCCAGTGCGGCGTTCCGGGTTCTAAATTCAAGGAAGAGGTCGCAGAGCAGCTGACTTGGGCTGCGGAGCACGTGGTCGGCGTTGCGAAGGACGCTCCCGCGGATATCCTCGAGGGTCTGCGCCAGAACTTCACCGGCGAATGTACCGAGGTCGGGATGTACCTCGCCATGGCTCGCGTCGCCTTCCGCGAAGGCTACCCGGAGATCGGTATGTATTGGGAAAAGGCCGCTTATGAGGAAGCGGAGCACGCCGCCAAGTTTGCAGAACTGCTGGGCGAAGTGGTGACGGACAGCACCAAGAAGAATCTGGAGCTGCG
>JAFLUP010000101.1 GCA_022508745.1 Oscillospiraceae bacterium
GAGGTGCAGATCGCCTATGCCATCGGCGTAGCGAAGCCCGTCTCCGTCCGCGTGGACACCTTCGGCACCGGTGTGCGGTCGGACAGCGAGCTTGCTTCTCTTGTAAACAAAGTGTTTGACCTGCGTCCCTCCGCAATCATCAAACAGTTGGATCTTCGCCGTCCCATTTACCGAGCCACCTCCAACTACGGGCATTTCGGCCGTGAAGACGCGGGCTTTTTGTGGGAGCAGACCTCTTTTGTTCCTGCAATCAAGCAGTCGTTAGGGATTTAAGGCTTTTCGCTTCATAGAAGGGATGAAATTCGCATACAATACCTCCAAAAAGGCAAAAAGGTGGTATTGTCATGAAAAATATCCAATGGAAAAAACTGCTTCTCTGTATTGCGATCCCGCTTGCTGTCGGCGGTCTTGCCGCGTTGTTGACGGGGAGCAGCATGGAGAAATTTTCCTCCCTTAAGCAACCCCCGCTGGCGCCTCCGGGCTGGTTGTTCCCGGTGGTGTGGTCAATTCTGTATGTGCTGATGGGGATCGCATCTTATCTGGTGTTGGTGTCAGGTAAGCCGAACCGCATAGCGATGCGTCTGTACGCTTTGCAGCTTGCCGTGAACTTTTTGTGGCCGCTGCTGTTCTTCCGCTGGGAGCTTTACGGTTTTGCGTTCGCTTGGCTGGTGCTCCTCTGGGTGTTGATCGTTGCGACGGCGATGCGCTTTCATGCGATCACCGCTCCGGCCGGATGGCTGTTTGTGCCGTATATCCTTTGGGTGACCTTCGCGGGGTATCTGAACCTTTCCATCGCCATTCTGAACTGAAAAAGGTACCCCGCCACCCCTTGCATTTTCCCTCTGCCTGTTGTATACTGAACAGGTAGGAATTTGCAGAAGGCAAGGTTAAAAACAACGAAGAAAGGTATGTCATAGCTATGATGGTTTCGACGAAAGGGCGGTACGCGCTGCGCATCGTCATGGATCTGGCGGAGAACGGAGGCGGCGGGTATCTGCCGCTTTCGGAGATCGCGCGGCGGCAGAAAATTTCGGAAAAATACCTCGAAAGCATCGTTGCATTGCTGAACAAAGAGGGTTTGGTGGATGCGCTGCGGGGCAAGGGCGGCGGCTACCGGCTCAACAAAGCGCCGGAGGAATACACCGTCGCGGAGATCGTCCGCGCCACGGAAAAGAGCTTCGCGCCCGTCACCTGCTTGGAAAGCGAGACGAACAGCTGCGACCGCCTCGCAGATTGCAAAACCATCCGGATGTGGGAAGAACTGTACCGTCGCATCGACGACTATTTGAGCAGCGTCACCATCGCGGATTTACTGAACGGAGACATATAGACACATGAAAATCAAGGAAATACTCGACCGCGGGATCACCGTCTCCTGCGAGCTGTTCCCCCCGAAAAAGGAAAGCGAACTCTCCGATTACCACAGGGTGGTGGCGGAGATGGCGAAGGTGCGCCCGTCCTTCATGAGCGTGACCTACGGCGCGTCCGGCGGCACCAGCGATTACACGGTGGACATCGCAAACGAGGTGCAGAACCGCAACGGGATCCCGGCGCTGGCGCACCTGACCTGCCTTTCGTCCGATAAGCAGAAGGTGGCCTCCGTGCTGGAGCAACTGAAGGCGCGGGGGATCGAAAACGTGCTGGCACTGCGCGGGGATCGCGTGGAGGGCGTGACGCCGCCGGCGGATCGCTACGAACACGCGAGCGACCTGACCGCGGCTGTGCTTGCGTCCGGGGACTTTTGCGTCGGCGGCGCCTGCTACCCGGAAGGACATCCGGAGTCGCCCAGCCTGCGGGCGGATATCGAGAATCTACGCTACAAGGTGGACGCGGGCGTGTCCTTTCTGACCAGCCAGATGTTTTTCGATAACACCATCTTCTATCGCTACTTATTAGAGCTGCACCGCGTGGGCATCCATGTACCCGTGATTGCGGGAATTATGCCTGTTACCCACGCCAAACAGATCATGCGCATTACCTCCCTTTCCGGGACGGTGCTGCCCCAGCGCTTCCGCATGATTGTGGAGCGCTTCGGGGACGATCCCGCCGCCATGCAGCAGGCGGGCATCGCCTATGCCACCGATCAGATCATCGACCTGCTGGCAAACGGCGTGGAGCACATTCACATTTATACGATGAACCGCCCGCAGATCGCGGCGCGGATCTTTGAAAACCTCTCCTCCATCATTCCCCATGAACGTTAACCGCAGGGAGGTCCTTCGCTATCTCTCCGCAGGGGACACGCCTTCGGAAGCGCTGGATGCGCAGATCGACCGCGCGATCTCGCTTGCGGAAGGTGCGATCCGTCCCCGTTCCGTGAGCGGGGCGTTTCGCTGTGAAGCGAAGGAGGATGGGGTGTTCGTCGGCGGCGTTTGGTTCGCCGGCAGCTCCCTCGGGAGGAACCTGCGTTCCTGCGAGCGGACGTTTTTACTGGCGGTGACGCTGGGCGCGGAAGCGGACCTTCTGCTCCGTCGGGAGTCCCAACGGGGAGCGTCCAACGGAGCGGTGATGCAGGCGGTGCTGACGGAATGTATCGAGCAAGCCTGTGACCGGGCAGAGCGGGAACTCGCTTCCGCCCTCGCGCCGGGAGAGTCGCTTCGTCCGCGGTTCAGCCTCGGCTACGGGGACACATTGCTTGCCGATCAGAAGTCATTTTTCGCCCTGTTGCCGGTCACAAAGCGGCTGGGCGTTTCGCTATCCGACAGTTTTTTGATGACACCGACGAAATCCGTCACGGCGTTTGTGGGAATTCAAGAAAGGAACGACGCATGAAGAAGCTCAAAGACCGATTGGGAAAGGAATTGCTGTTCTTGGACGGCGGTATGGGAACGGAATTGCAGTCCCGCGGGCTGCAGCCGGACGAGTATCCGGAAAGCTGGAATCTGACGCATCCGGATGAGGTGCGGGCCATTCACGCCGATTATCTGTCCGCCGGTGCAGACATTTTGTGCGCCAACACCTTTGGGGCGAACCCCATCAAGATGGGCGGGGATCCGTCGGATCACATTTTTGCGGGGATCCGGCTCGCCAAGCAAGCTGTCGATTCCTCCGGGCGTGCCGCATACGTTGCGCTGGACGTGGGACCCACGGGGGAATTGCTCGCTCCTTACGGGACGCTGTCTTTTGAAGAGGCGTACGAAGCCTTCGCGGATCAGATCAGGGTGGGCGTGAGAGCGGGAGCCGATCTGATCGTCATCGAGACCATGACCGACCTGTACGAGACCAAGGCGGCGCTGCTGGCGGCGAAGAAACACAGCGATTTGCCCGTCATCGTCAGCTATGCTTTCGACGGGACTGGCAAGCTGCTGACCGGTGCGGACATCCAAACGGCGTTCTTGCTTGCCCGCTCACTGGGCGCGGACGCGGTGGGGATGAACTGCGGGATGGGACCGGCGCAGATCACTGCTCTGTTACCGAAACTGCGCGAACACGCGGGGCTGCCGCTTTCCGTATGCGCCAACGCCGGGCTGCCGGAGCTGATCGACGGGAAAACCGTCTATCGCGTTTCGCCGGAAGCCTTCGTTCGCGAGGCGGAGGGCTTCGTGCGGGGCGGCGTCTCCCTGCTGGGTGGCTGCTGCGGCACCACTCCGGCGCATATCGCCGCGCTGACGAAACGCTTCCGCGGGGAAGTTCCCGCACCGGTAGAACCGGTGCGCGGAACGCTGGTTTCCTCCTATACCCACACCGTTTCTTTCGGCGGGCGTCCGCTGGTCATCGGGGAGCGCATCAATCCCACCGGTAAACCGCGCCTTAAGGCCGCGCTCCGCGCAGGGGATATGGATGTTCTGTTGAACGAAGCCATCGCCCAGGCGGACTGCGGCGCGGATCTGTTGGACGTGAACGTGGGTCTGCCGGAAACGGACGAGCCGGCGCTTTTGGTGCAGGCGCTCCGCTCGATCCAGAGCGTATGCGACCTGCCGCTGCAACTGGATTCCGCGTCCCCGGAGGCGCTGGAAAAGGGTCTGCGCATCTACAACGGACGTCCGCTGGTCAATTCGGTGAACGGTTCGGAGAAATCCATGAACGCGGTACTGCCGCTGGTGAAGAAGTACGGCGCGTGCGTAGTCGCTCTGACGCTGGACGAAAACGGTATCCCTGCTACCGCTGAAGGTAGGGTCGCCATTGCGAAACGCATCCGCGACCGTGCCGCGGACTACGGTATCCCGCCGGAGGACATTCTGGTGGATACGCTGACCATGACGGTGGGCACGGACG
>JAFLUP010000102.1 GCA_022508745.1 Oscillospiraceae bacterium
GATATGGGAATGAATGGTCGGAAGAACTGCGTAACGACTTGCCGGACGCCTACCCCTTGCAAATTGGCGAAACTTGTGATATAATGGATTGAATCAAATACCGAATGGAGGATAACCAATGAAAAAGGCAATCAGTTTTATGCTCCTTTTGTCGATGCTTGCAGTTTGTTTCGCCGGATGCGGAAATGACGCATCAAATTCAGAAAATACACTGGATGTATTTGATGGAGTCAATATTTTAGCTTTTTACGGCGAAAACGGAAAAGGATATGTAAGTTTTTCGTATGACTGCGATTACATTGATTACGACAAAACGAATCAGGATATCGAATCCTTTTTGAAACATATTAAACTGAATTATAACAGAGCATCGAATTTGAGCAACGGGGATTCTATCACCGTCACGCTGTCGTATTCTCATGAGGACGCGCAAGCGCTCGGCATCTCTTTGGCAGCAACAAGCCGAACCTATACCGTCTATGGTCTGTACGATCAGGCAACCTCTGTTGCGGATGCGAAGGAGCTGGATGCAAACCAGATTCGCTCTGCGGTTGAGAAGCAGTTAGGGAAAGGCGAAACCATCGTGTCCGCTTATGTAGATGATATCGAAATTGAAACGCCGCGGCATATCTGTTGTGTCCACGTTATTGTGACAGACGGTTCTCTGTATTATACTTATGTAGTGGGAATTGACGGCAAGAACGCTACCGCTGTAAACAAAGTGGTCGGAAGATATCGGTACAAGAATTGTTCAAGCGAAGAGGATGTGAAGAACATCCTCGCAAGCAGCAAAGGCGCTACCGAAAAGCTATTTTAAATCGTTTCGCAAAGAACAACCGTCATTCAGATCCAACGGGATGGCGGTTGTTTTCTATAGCAATCGGCGGATTCCCTGCTTTTATGCGGTAAAATAACAAATACTCAAAAGGAGGAAGTCGCATGCTCTCCGAACAAAAAATCGCCAAAGCAAGAGAAAACTTCCTACTGGCTGCAAAGGATTTTGGCTTTGTCTTTCACAGTCCTTTCCCATTGACGGACGACCTCACGGCGTTTGGCTATATAGAAAACTACGGCAGCGAAAACGGTGCGGTCGTGTGCTTGTCGTCGTCCGATTGTCCATCGGATCCGAACATATTTGCATGGTGCGAGCAGAATCATTATTTTTGTTCGTTCATAAACGTGGAAGTGATTTCGGAGGAATACGAACGATCGTACTTTCGCGAGATGTTGCGCGATTGGGGACGTTTTTAAGCGGCGAGCCGCACTGCGGCGCTTTTTCACCCGGATTGGTCAAACCTGCGTTTCCGTCAAACCGTTTCCACAGCCGATGCGGGCAGCCCGGTCAAACGGGCTGTCTATTTTTACTGGAAATTTCGGTTTTGACCGAATTTTTTGTTTTTTCTGTTTACTATTCTTCTTTTTTATGATAGAATAAAGACGAATAATCCCACAAGGAGGGTGAATGACCCATGAAACAATTACTGTTGGGCAATGCCGCTGTTGCCCGCGGGCTATACGAAGCCGGATGCGCCGTAGTTTCCAGCTATCCCGGGACTCCAAGCACCGAGATCACGGAGGAAGCCGCCAAGTATGACGAGATCTACTGCGAATGGGCGCCGAATGAAAAGGTGGCGCTGGAGACCGCCTTCGGGGCGTGTCTCGCGGGAAAACGCGCCTTCTGCGGCATGAAGCACGTGGGGCTGAACGTGGCGGCCGACCCGCTCTTTACCATGTCTTACACTGGCGTCAACGCAGGGCTTGTCATCGGCGTAGCGGACGACCCGGGGATGCACTCCTCCCAGAACGAGCAGGATTCCCGCTGGCACGCCATCGCCTCCAAGGTGCCGCTGCTGGAGCCGGCGGATTCCGCCGAAGCCCTCGCTTTCACCAAGCTGGCGTTTGAGCTTTCCGAAACCTTCGATACGCCGGTGCTTTTGAAGATGTGCACCCGGGTCTCCCACTCCCAATCGGTGGTGATCACGGGAGAACGGACGGAAACGCCCGTCAAGCCTTACGAGAAAAACATCGCCAAATACGTCATGATGCCCGGCAACGCCATCCGCCGCCATCCTTTTGTGGAGGAACGGACGGAAAAGCTGCGCACATGGGCGGAGAGCGCCCCGGTCAATCGGGTGGAGATGGGGGGCAGGGAGCTGGGAATCATCACCTCCTCCACCTCCTATCAGTACGTCAAAGAAGTGTTCGGGGAGTCTGTTTCGGTGCTGAAGCTGGGGATGCTCAATCCCCTGCCGGTGCAGTTGATCCTTGACTTCGCCTCCAGAGTGGAAAAGCTGGCGGTGGTGGAGGAGCTGGATCCCATCATCGAGAACCACTGCCGCGCACTGGGGCTGGAGGTGACCGGCAAGGACGTGCTGCCGGTGGAAGGAGAGTTCTCCCAAAATCTGGTCGCCAACGCCTTCGGCAGGGAGGTACCCGCCGGTCGCGGGCTGGAGGAGACCATCCCCAATCGCCCGCCGGTCATGTGCGCCGGCTGTCCGCACCGGGGGCTGTTCTACACCCTGCGCAAAAACAACTGCACGGTGCTGGGGGACATCGGCTGCTATACGCTGGGAGCGGTCCCGCCTCTGGCTGCCATGGAGATGACCCTCTGCATGGGGGCTTCCATCTCCGCCCTGCACGGCTTTAACAAGGCATCCGGCGGGGAGACGGAGGGCAAAACGGTGGCGGTCATCGGGGATTCCACCTTCATGCACTCCGGCATGACCGGGCTCGCGAACATCGCGTACAATCAGTCCAATTCCACGGTGATCATTCTGGACAACTCCATCACCGGCATGACCGGGCACCAGCAGAATCCCACCACGGGGTACAACATCAAGGGCGACCCCGCCGGAAAGATTGATCTGGAAGCCCTCTGCCGCTCCATGGGATTCGGCAGGGTGCGGGTGGTGGATCCTTACGACCTTTCCGCCTGCGACAAGGCGATCCAAGAGGAGCTGGCGGCGGCGGAGCCGTCGGTCATCATCTCCCGCCGTCCCTGTGCGCTGTTGAAGTACGTCAAGCATGCTTCCCCGCTGACGGTGGACCCGGACAAGTGCAAGAGCTGCAAGGCCTGCATGAAGATCGGTTGCCCCGCCGTTTCCATACGGGATGGGAAGGCACATATCGACGGGACGCAATGCGTGGGCTGCGGCGCTTGCGAGCAGCTCTGCAAGTTCGGTGCGTTTAAGGGGTTTAAGGGGGTCACGGTTTGAAAACAACACAGACAAAATGGGTCACGATAGGTTTTCAAACCCCCATTTGTGCTTTGCCGCACAGCAATGCAGCATTTTCCTGACGGAAAAACGGCACAAATGTCAATGAAAGGAAAGGTCTTATATATGAAAACCAAGAACATCATGATCGTGGGCGTCGGGGGGCAGGGCTCCCTGCTGGCTTCCAAATTGCTGGGTCGCCTGTTGTTGGACCGCGGGTACGACGTGAAGGTCTCCGAGGTACACGGCATGTCCCAACGGGGCGGCAGCGTGGTAACTTACGTACGTTACGGGGATAGAGTAGATTCCCCCGTCATCGACAAGGGGGAAGCGGATTACATCGTCTCCTTTGAGCTGTTGGAGGCGGCGCGCTGGCTCCCCTACCTGAAAGCGGACGGGCAGATCGTCACCTCTACCCAGACCATCGACCCGATGCCGGTCATCACCGGCGCCGCGGCGTACCCGGAACACCTTGTGGAAAAGATGCGGGCTGCCGGCGCCAAAGTGGACGCGCTGGATTGTCTCTCCCTCGCGGAGCAGGCGGGCAGCAGCAAGGCGGTGAACATCGTCCTGCTGGGGAGGCTTTCCCACTACTTCGGCGTGGAGGATGCGGACTGGATCGCCGCCATGGAAGCGGTGGTCCCGCCGAAATTTCTGGAACTGAACAAAAAGGCGTTTGCGCTGGGCAAAAACGCGTAAAAAGAAAGGGCTAATCGCGATGGAAAGATACTACCAACCGGAAATCGAAACCGCTTCCCGGGAGCAGATCAAGG
>JAFLUP010000103.1 GCA_022508745.1 Oscillospiraceae bacterium
TTGCAAAGCCGATAGGAATTTGCGGGTCGGCGCATGTCCGCCCCGCAAATGAATTTTTATTGTAGCTTACGTTAGTTATAGTCTTTAGATCCTTCGACTGGATTTATGTTTTCAAAACTCCAAACTTTTTTCTCTTTCCGCAAGGAATTTTCCCTTCCCGGGTGTATAAGAGAATGAAGCCCCTTTTCGAGAAAGGAGTGTTGCCGCATGGAAGACGGTGCAAGTAGCTACCGCCGTTTTCTGGACGGAGAAGCGTCCGCTTTCGACGAGGTGCAAAAGCTGTACTTCGACCGGCTGACCTTCTATATCAACCGTTTCACGCAGAATCTCTACGACGCCGAGGATCTCGCGGTGGACACGCTGCTGGAGCTGCTGATCCACCCGAATCGGTACAACTTTCGCACGCCCTTAAAGGCGTACCTCTTTGCCATCGCCCACAACAAGGCGCTGAACTTCCTGCGCAAGCGGGACAAGTTCCGGATGGTCCCGGTGGACGAAGCGGAGGAACTTGCCGACCGCACGTCGCTGGAAGAAGAACTGCTGCGGGACGAGCGCAAGCGGGCGTTGGAGCGGGAGCTGGCGGAACTTCCGGCGGAGATGCGGGAAGCGGTACATCTGGTCTTTTTCGAGGGGCTTTCCTATGAGGAGGCGGCGCGGGTCATGCACAAGAACCGCAAGCAGATCGACAATCTGCTCACCCGCGCAAAAGCCGCGCTGCGAACGAATTTGGGGAAAGAAGGGGTTTAAGATATGCGTAAAACGCAGGAAGAGGTCAAGGAAGAACTGCGCCGCCGTCGGGATCGGTATGTAGCCCATCGCAGAGCGCGCAGGCAACGGCTGCTGGGGGGCGGCGCGGCGCTGGCGATCTGTTTGGTCGTGGTGCTGTTGGTCGGGCGAATTCCGCCGCCTTCGCCGGAGCTGATCGGGAGCGGCGTATCGCAAAGCGGGCAGGGGCCGATGAGCGCACCTTCCGTGGACGAGAGCAACGGCACCTCCGCCGAGGAGACGTCGCCGCAGCCTTCCCTCCCGCCGGACGTTTCGTCGGACGAAACGTCTATTGACGGCGATACCGCCGTCAGCACGCAGCCCGGCGACACATCGGAACCGTCGGATACGAACAGTTCCGAACCGCAGCCGACGGATCCTCCCGAAGGAGATCCCCCGGTGCCGGATGCGCCGGTGGTCTACCCGGTGGGGTTTGATCTGATGGCGAACATCCACGCGATGAACGTCCGGGAGCGGGGGGCGGACGACAAATTCATTCGCTCACACATGCAGTTTGCCGTCGCGCTTCTGCAACAAACGCTGCAGGAAGAGGGGGAAAAGGGGGCGCTGGTCAGCCCGCTGTCGGCACAGCTTGCGCTGGCAATGACCGCCAACGGTACGAACGGCGCGACCCTCGCGCAGATGGAGGCGGTGCTGGGCGGCGGGATATCCCTCTCCCGGCTCAACGAGTACCTGCGCAGCTATACCGCGTCCCTGCCCTCGTCGGAGGGCGCGAAGCTGACCCTTGCCAACAGCATCTGGTTCCCGGAGGGCGAAGACCATCCGCGGGAGGACTTCCTGCAAGCGAACGCCGACTACTACGGCGCAGAGGCGTATCAAGCGCCACACAGCGAAATATATGACCTGATCAACGATTGGGTCAACACCCGCACCGACGGCAAGATCGACAAGCTGGTCGATGAAGGGGCGGGGGAGTTCTCCATGGCGTTGATCAACACCATCCTGTTCGACGGAAAATGGAAGGATAAATACACCGATCGCTCGGTCTGGGAGGGAACCTTCACCGCGTACAACGGCGAAAAACGCTATGTGCCCATGCTGTCCTCAACGGAGTGGAGCTTTCTGCAGGACGGCGACGGGACTACCGGCTTCCTGAAGCCCTACGAGGACGAGCGGTATGCGTTCGCGGCGCTGCTGCCGGCAGAGGGCGTGGATATTCTGGACTACATAAACTCCCTGACCGCCGACCGTCTGCTCCACATTCTGCAGGACAGGCACGTGGCGGAGGTTTACGTGCGTATGCCGAAATTCACCTTCGCAGGCGATTACAAGCTGAACAAAGCCCTCAAAGCCATGGGGATGCCGTATGCGTTCGATGAGCAAGCAGCGGATTTCTCGCGGACGTTCAACGGAGGCGGCGTTTACCTTGACCTGTTCAAGCAGAAAACCGTCATCGAAGTTTCCGAGTTCGGCACGGTGGCTGCCGGTGTAAGCGGGGGCGAGATGGCGCCATCGACGAGCGAGCCGGACGAAATCGTGTATCTCGACCGTCCATTTGTCTATATGATTCTGGACACGGAGACCAACCTGCCTCTATTCCTCGGCGTGCTGACGGATATTTCGGATCTTTCATAAAAACGTAAAGGGCTGTCTGAATGACAGCCCTTTTTGATCCCTATGCTATTGATTGAGCATCACTTGCTCTATGAATCGAATCGTTCTTTTGTATCTGCTGATTTCTGTCGGATCACATTCGCCGTAAAGCGGCGGTATCATGATTTGATTGCCGACAACCGCAAGGTTGAGGATCCCCTCCACTCTGGTTAAGTTCCGATTGGCGTTTTGAGAGAGGAATCGGTACAGCGCATCGTTTACAGAATGGGCACAAATCACATTGAGCCGCATCCTCCTGCGCGCGTCGTCTCTATTGACCCACTGCGATATTTGGAGCGCCTTGTTCGCTTTTTTGTTTATGCGATCCTTTGCGGCGTCGAATTCCGTTTTGTCAAAATCCGCTGTTCTATACAATACGATCCTACATTTGAATCCATCCTCTAATCGAAAAAATCGCACATCTTCCGATGCAGACAGTTGATTTTCGTGATCGGTCATAGTTTCAAGGGAGCCGACCAACGCTTCAAAGGAAATAGGTTTGTCCGCGTGAACGATGACAGGCTCACGAAAAGGCTCGTTTGCTTCTTTTTTCGCCCTGCGACCGGCATACACCAAATAGATCACGCAAACGACGGCAATCGCAAAAAAGAGGGCGGCAACAAAAGACGGAACAAACAAAAACAGAATCCCAAAGCCGCAGGAAACAAGGGCTCCTATCATCGCAACCAACGAGAAGACGGCTCTGGTTTGCAATTTCTTGATATGTGATTTCAGTTCCCCGTTCAAGATGATCCCGCCCTTCCTTGCATTGTATCATATCATATCCATCATAAAAAGTAAATCCCCATAGTATAAATTTCCCTACTTTACAAATACTAACAGTACAAATTTGTAAAGCAAGGAGACTTATATATATGAAAGCAACTGGAATCGTGCGCCGCATCGACGATCTCGGGCGCGTCGTTATCCCGAAGGAGATCCGGCGCAGCCTGCGGATCCGCGAGGGAGAGCCGCTGGAGATCTTCACCAACGAGGAAGGCGGAGTGGTCTTTCAGAAATACTCCCCCGTGGGGGAATTCGGCGAATTCACCGCGCAGTACGCCGAAGCGCTCCACAAAACCGCCGGGTTCCCGGTGGCGATCTGCGATCTGGATAACGTTATCGCCGCCGCCGGCGTTCCGAAAAAGGAATATCTGGAAAAACCCATCACCTCCCACCTGTCCGGGATTCTGGAGACCCACCGCCCGTACAGCGCGGGGAGCGGGGATCCCGTGGATGTCGTAAGCACCGCGAGCGGTACGGACACAAACGGTGTGGACGCAAGCGGCACGGGGCATCGGGGGATGCTGGTCTCTTACCTCTCCCCCATCGTCAGCGAGGGGAACGTGGTGGGCGCCGTGATGGCGCTCTCGGATTCTCCCGCCCCGCCGGACGAGACCGCCAAGAAGCTCATCAATACCGGCGCGCTCTTCCTGTCGTCGCAGATGCAGATTTAAAGCCGTTGTAACTCACTCCGTTCGTTACAACGATTTGCGGCTTTGTACGCTCGCGCCTGCGCGCCAAAATGCTACGCATTTTGACACTTGCAAAGCCGATAGGAATTT
>JAFLUP010000104.1 GCA_022508745.1 Oscillospiraceae bacterium
GCGGCTATCTGGAAGGCGTCGTGGATCAGGTGGTCTACACCAACGAGGAAAACGGCTATACGGTCTGCGTTCTGGATTGCCTCGGCGAGCCGGTCACGCTGGTGGGCACCATGCCGTTTCTGGGGGAAGGGGAGACCATCAAGGTCTACGGTTCCTGGACGGTGCATCCCACCTTCGGGCGGCAGTTCAAGGTGGAAACCTTTGAAAAACGGCTGCCGGATTCCGTGGAAGCCATCTACCGCTACCTGTCCTCCGGCGCTCTGAAGGGGGTCGGCCCCGTGCTGGCGGAGCGGTTGATCCACGCCTACGGCGAAGAGACGCTGGACGTGATCGAGCATCACCACCGCTGGCTGTGCGACGTCAAGGGCATCTCCCCCAAAAAGGCGGATGAGCTGCACGAGGCGTTTGCCCAGCAGTTCGGCCTGCGTTCCGTCATGCTGGCGTTCGGAGAATTTTTCGGTCCGGCGCTGTCCGTGCGCATTTTCAAACATTTCGGCACGGCGGCGGTGGATCTGGTCAAGCAGAACCCCTACCGGCTCTGCACGGAGGTCGACGGCATCGGCTTCCAGCGGGCGGATCAATTTGCCCGCGCGCAGGGCATCGCGCCGGACGCGGAGGAGCGTTTGCAGGCGGGGATCCGCTTCGTGGTGGACAGCGCCGCCTTCCAAAACGGGCACTGCCGCCTGCCGGAGGAGCAGCTCCGCTCGCTGGCGGCGAAAACTTTAGGCGTTCCCGGGGAAGCCGTACAGCGTACCCTCGCTTCCCTTTCCATAGATAAAATCCTCATCCGCACCGAGGAGGAAGGGCAGGTCTACTACGCCTCGCAGGAATTATATACCGCGGAGCATTACATCGCTTCCAAACTGTCCTTGCTGGCTTCGGAAAAGCGCCCGCTCCTGCCCGCCGGCGTGGAGGAGCGCATCGCGGGGTTAGAGCGGGAAGGCGGGATCACCTACGCGCCGGAACAGCGGCAAGCCATCACCTACGCCGTGACGGAGGGGCTGACCATCGTCACCGGCGGTCCCGGCACCGGCAAAACCACCGTGATCAAGGCGATCTTGCAGCTGTTTGACGATCTGAAATTGGATTGCTTGCTGGCCGCCCCCACCGGGCGCGCCGCCAAGCGCATGAGCGAAGCCTCCGGCAAGGAGGCAAAAACCATCCACCGCCTGTTGGAAACCGGCTTTACGGAGGAACACAAGACCCGCTTTGCCCGCGGGGAGGACAACCCGCTAGCCTGCAAAGCGCTCATCATCGACGAGATGTCCATGGTGGACACGCTGCTGCTGGAGGCGCTGCTGCGGGCGGTCCGTCCCGGCACCTATCTCATTTTCATCGGTGACGTGGACCAGCTCCCGTCGGTGGGCCCCGGCAACTGCCTTGCGGACCTGATCTCCTCCGACCGCTTCCCGGTGGTAAGGCTGCACCACATCTTCCGTCAGGCGGAGCAAAGCCTGATCACCACCAACGCCCACCGCATCAATCGCGGCGAAATGCCGGTGCTTTCCGTGCGGGACAGCGATTTCTTCTTTCTGGAGCGGCACGGGGCGAATGCTTTGAAGGAGACGCTGTTGCAGCTCTGCGCCCTGCGGCTCCCCCGCCGGTACAACGTGGACCCGCTGGAGGACATCCAGATCATCTGCTGGACGCGCAAGGGTCCGCTGGGCACGGCGGAGCTGAACGCGGCCCTGCAGGAGACCCTCAACCCGCCGGGCTTTGGCAAGCGGGAAAAGAAGGTGGGCTCCCGCTGCTTCCGCGAAGGGGACAAGGTGATGCAGATCCGCAACAACTACGACCTGCTCTGGACCCGCACGGACGAAACAGGGAATCAAACGGACGGCGCGGGGATCTTCAACGGGGACATCGGGCGCGTCCGCCGCATCAATCCGCAAGGGGAAACGCTGCTCATCGACTTCGACGACCGGGTCTGTGAATACGATTTCTCCCTGCTGGAGGATCTGGAGCTGGCGTACGCCATCACCACGCACAAAAGTCAGGGCAGCGAATACCGGTTCGTGCTGATCCCCGCGTTCGAGGCGGCATACCCGCTCATGACCCGCAACCTGCTCTACACGGCAGTCACCCGGGCGCGGGAGATGGTCTGCATCGTGGGGGAACAGCAGGTGCTTTCCGTCATGGTCAGCAACGACCGCAAGCCCATGCGATACACCGCCCTGCCGGGCATCCTTCGCAGGGTATGAGGTTCCGTCTTTCCGGCGAGCGGAGGTCCGCTCTGCAAAAGCTCCGGCTTGCCGTCTTTCCGCAAACCTGCGTGCTGTGCGAAACGAACGCCTGCACCACGCCCCTGCCCGTCTGCACGGATTGCAGCGAGCGCTTCCGCCGGATGCTCAAGGAGCCCTGTGCGGATTGCGGGCGTCCGCCTGCCGAGTGCATCTGCCGGCAGAACAGGAACCTACGTTTCCTGTTTTGGTACCGGGAACGAGACGCCAAACGGCTGCTCAACTCGGTGAAATACAGCGCCGACCGCGCGGAGATCCGGGCGCTGGGAGCGCTGCTGGCCGCGCTCTGCACGGCGCGTTACGACGCCATCACCTATGTACCCCGCGCCCGAAAAGCCATCGATCGGTACGGGTACGACCAATCCCTGCTGCTGGCGGAGTCCGTCGCCGAGCGGTTGGAACTCCCCATGATCGCCACGCTGGTCAGCCGTTCCGCGGTGGAACAAAAACTGCTTTCCGCTTCCCAGCGGGAAAAGAGTATGCGCGGACGGTATGCGGCGATGCCCGCCGCGGTCGCCATGTATCCGCGCCTGTTGTTGATTGATGACGTCAGCACCACCGGCGCCACCCTGCGCGCCTGTTCCGCCCTGCTGCGGCAGGCAGGCGCAAAAAGCGTTTCCTGCGCGGTGTTGGCAAAAACGCCGCTGCTGCGCTCCTGATACGAAAAGTTTTCAAAAGTGAGGTTCACCGCCATGTCCGAAAATCCTTCCGTTTATACACTCCCCGCCGGGGATCTGTTCGTATCCGTGGCGAAACTGCCGGGAGGACTTTCCCTCCGTGCGGTGACCGATCGGAAGTCCGGCAGACGCTTCCTGCGCACGGACGCTCCCCTGTTCACCCTAACCGCCCGGAAAGCAGCGTCCGACGAGACGGTCACTGTCTCCTCCGATGCCGGTTGGGGCGCTGTGGACGGCTGGATCACCGGCAACGACGCACACGGCGTGGGCAATTTCGTACTTGCCGACCACGAACAGCTGCCGGGCGTGACGGTACAGCTTTGCGCGCTCCTGGGAGCGGGCCGGGTCGAATGGACGGTCCGTCTGCACAGCGAGAACCCGGAGTACACCCTCTACGCCTGCGACTATCCCATTCTGTCCTTCCAGACCTGCAGCCGGACGAAGGTGTTCTTCCCCTACGGCTGCGGGGAGCTCTATCCCTCCATGCGCACCTTCTCCACCCGGCAAAACTACCCGTCCTACGGCGCTTCCATGCAGTATATGGCCGTTTACCATACGGGTGCGGGCCGCGGGCTGTATTACGGTCTGCACGACCCCGCTCCGGCGTACAAGCAGCTGGAATACCGCAAGGAGGAGGGCAATTCCGTCGCGTATATGAAGGCCTCCATGCCCCTGCGGGACATCGACTGCACCTGCAACTCCCAAACGCTGGAGGGGACGGCGGTCTGGCAGCTCTTCGACGGCGACTGGTACGACGCGGCGCTGCTCTACCGGGCATTTTTCGAACAGCACGCCTCCTGGATGCCGGAAAAACGGGAGGGCAAACGGACGGACACGCCGGAATGGCTGCGCACCAACCCGCATTGGTGGCGCAAGCGCA
>JAFLUP010000105.1 GCA_022508745.1 Oscillospiraceae bacterium
TGGTTCCAGCCCATGACCGGCGTCACCGCCGAGAAGCACGACAGCTTCATCTCCCCTGCGCCGGACGGCAGGGTCATTCTGGAATTCTCCGGCAAGGAGCTGATCAAGGGCGAACCGGACGCCTCCTCCTTCCCATCCGGCGGTCTGCGCGCCACCTTCGAAGCCCGTGGCTATACCGCGTGGGACCCCACTTCCTTCGCTTTCATTAAGGATAAAACCCTCTGCATCCCCACGGCGTTCTGCTCCTACGGCGGGCACGCGCTGGACAAAAAGACGCCCCTGCTGCGCTCCATGGAAGCCCTCAACAAGCAGGCATTGCGCATTTTAAAGCTGTTCGGCAACGACAGCGTGCGCTGCGTGCGCACCTCCGTGGGGCCCGAGCAGGAATACTTCCTGGTGGACAGAGAAATGTACAACAAGCGCAAGGACCTGCTCTACACCGGTCGCACCCTGTTCGGCGCAAAGCCTCCCAAAGGGCAGGAACTGGACGACCACTACTTCGGCACCATCAAGCCCCGGGTCGCCGCTTACATGGAGGATCTGAACAACGAACTGTGGAAGCTGGGCGTGCTGGCAAAAACGGAGCACAACGAGGTCGCCCCCGCGCAGCATGAGCTGGCGCCCATCTACACCACCACCAACCTCGCCACCGACCACAACCAGCTGACCATGGAGATCATGCAGAAGGTCGCCGCGCGGCACGGGCTGGTCTGTCTGCTGCATGAAAAGCCTTTCGCCGGCGTCAACGGCTCCGGCAAGCATAACAACTGGTCCATCGCCACGGATAGCGGCGTGAACCTACTCACGCCGGGGGAAACGCCCTACGAAAACGCCCAGTTCCTGCTGTTCCTCTGCGCGGTCATTCAGGCGGTGGACGACTATCAGGATCTGCTGCGTCTCTCCGTCGCTACTGCGGGCAACGACCACCGTCTGGGCGCCAACGAAGCGCCTCCCGCCGTCATTTCCGTCTTCCTCGGGGACGAGCTGACCGCGGTGCTGGACGCCATCGAGAACGACAAACCTTACAGCGGTGCAGAAAAAACCCAGATGAAGCTGGGCGTACATGTCCTGCCCCGCTTCACCCGGGATACCACCGACCGCAACCGTACCTCCCCCTTCGCTTTCACCGGCAACAAGTTTGAATTCCGCATGGTGGGCTCCTCCAACAGCATCGCCTGCGCCAACATCATGCTCAACAGCGCGGTAGCGGAGGTCCTGCGGCAGTTCGCAGACCAACTGGAAGGGCAGGACGACTTCCACGCCGCTCTGCATACCCTCATCCAAAAGACCATCCGCGCCCACAAGCGCATCATCTTCAACGGCAACGGCTACGACGACGCGTGGATCAAGGAAGCCACGGAGCAGCGCGGTCTGCTCAACCTGCGCACCACACCGGACAGCATCCCCCGTCTGCTGGAGCCGAAAAACGTGGAAATGCTGACCGCTCACAAGGTCTATTCCGAGTCCGAGCTCCATTCCCGCTACGAGATCATGATGGAGAATTACTGCAAGACCGTCCGCATCGAGGCGCGCACTATGATCGATATGGCAAAACGGGAAATTCTTCCCGCCGTGGAGAAGTACGTCACCTCCGTCGCCTCCACCGCGGCGGCGAAGAAAGCGGTGGACGCGGGAATAGATTGTAGCTACGAAGCCGATCTGCTCGGCAAACTGTCCGCACTGACCGCCCGGATCTCCGCCGGCGCCGACGCGCTTGCGCAAATCGAGTCCTCCCTCTCCGACGCATCGGACGTCGCCGCGGAAGCATATGCCATCCGCGATGCGCTGCTCCCCGCCATGGATACCCTCCGTGCCGCCGCAGACCAAGCGGAGACCCTGACCGCTGCAGACGTTTGGCCCTTCCCGACCTACGGCGACCTGCTGTTCGGCGTTCGCTGAATCGCCCGTAGGAACAACATAAGCAAAAAGAGAAGGATCGCTCTTTTGAGAACGATCCTTCTCTTTTTGGATGGATTTACCCTTCCATATCCGTCTGCACGCCGATGAACAGCGGCAGGTTGGTCTCGTTATCCATGATGAGGTACACGAACGGGCGGTCCAGCGTGACGGTGACGAACTCCTCCGGTCCCATACCGCCGCTGGCCATCTCCACCACGGTCGCGGCGCCCGCCTTTGTGCCCCGCTCGTCCACAGCGATGAACGTCTTGTGCAGCACGTCCCCAATATACAGTCCCCCGCCCTTGCAGGTCGCCATGTCCGTGAAATCGGCATGACTGGCATCAAAAGCAGTCGGCATCCCCATCGCGGTCAGAATGTTCTGCAGGTGTACCTCATAAGCGCTTTCAAACTTCGGAATGGCGGCATAGACCAGCGCGGACTTCCCGCTTTTCAGCGTTTGCAGCAGCCCTTCCGCCGATAGGCTTGCGACGTAGTCGAACACGTCCGTTCCCTCGTTGGGCAGCAGGGCGACAAAGGAAAACTTTCCGCCCGCGTACTTCTTGCGGAAGCCCAGCGCCTTGCCGTCGTCGAAATAAAGATCCTCCCCCGAATACAGGAAGGGAACCGTTTTCTTCTCCCCGCTCCGCGAGGTAAAAACGCCGTCCTGTACGTTCGTTTCCATATAGATTCCCTGCCATTCCGCGTCAAACAGAACCGTGTTGACCAAGAACAGCATATCCTCGCCCTCGATCTTTTTCACCACCTCGTCGATCAGCCCGTCCGTATGCTCGGAGATCCAGTTGTTGATCTCCTTGACCGTTTGTTTGTCAAAAGCGGCCTTGAACGCGTCTGCACCGTAGTAGTTGGCATTGGTTTGCAGGAAATCCTTTTCCACCGTCAGATCCGGGTCGTCCCGGTACCAGATGGAGTTGGCGAGCTGCACCTTGTTCTTTTCTCTCTCCTGCTGCAACTGTTTGCAATAGGTGTGCAGGTAGGCGTTCAGTTCCTCCATCGAAAGACCTCCTGCAAGGACGGAAAGCATTTCCTCCTGCGTCTGCCCTTTCGCTCCGTTGGCGGCCATCGCCAGCGCATACTGCACCGAAAGCGGCGAAAGCAGCACCGATGCCCCTTTGCCCTTTGCTTCTTCCCCCGCAACCGCTTGCAGCAGGGAAAGCGAAAAGCCCATGCTTTCCCGAATGAACACCTCGTCCGCCGGTTTTTCCGGCACGGTTTCCGCCGTGACGCCCTCCATCAGATCCTGCGCCTGCACGGTTGTCGCACATCCCGCGCAGGCGGCAAGCATCGCGACCGCCAACAGGATCCCCAACAGTGCATACCCCGCTCGCAATGTTGTCCTTCGTTTCATAGGTTCGTCCCCCTTTTACGCATATTTCATTTTTTACTATATACACGACCGCGAAACGTCATTTGGTCAATTTTTGAAGAGCTTTTTTCAAAAAATCATTCATGCCTCTTTCTCGTCCCTCATTGCGTTTTTGCCCCGTTATAAACAAAACCATCGGTATAACCGATGGCTTTGTTGCAAATATGCGTATAAAACTTATGCCTTGCCGTTGCAGCCCAGCACGTTCACCAGCTTGTGGCGAACCAGTTCCTTGATGTTGGCTCTCGCCGGCTTGAGATATTCTCTCGGATCGAACTTATCCGGATGCTCGTTGAAGAACTTACGGATGGTGCCGGTCATGGCCAGACGCAGGTCGGAGTCGATGTTGATCTTGCAGAC
>JAFLUP010000106.1 GCA_022508745.1 Oscillospiraceae bacterium
AATTCATTTGCGGGGCGGACATGCGCCGACCCGCAAATTCCTATCGGCTTTGCAATGTGTCAAGACGCTTCGCGTCATGCGCAGCATTTTGGCGCAGCAGGCCGATGTGCGAAGCACATCTAGCGGACAAAGCCGCAATTTGCCGAAAAGTGCGCAAGCATTTTTCGGCAGGGGATTCAGTTTTGTTTGCGGACGGTGCCGTACTCATCATATACACGGAAAAAAGGACAGCGCTTGGCTGCGTACAGGCGAGCCAGCTCGTCCTCATCGAAGGCAAGGTCGCAGACTTCCGCGTCCTCCTCGCCGTCGTAGCGGAAGTAGACGCACTGCTCACATTCCGGGAAGGTGGATTCCGATTGCATACGTGTTCCTCCTTTCTGCATCGGTTGAAGGTATCTGCATGATACGCGGACTTCGGCGCTCTCTGCAAGCCCTTTCTGCGAAAGTTCAAGGAAATGTTACAATTTGGCTGGACAGGCGGGACTTTTTATGCTATTCTGCATACGGAAAAAACTTTTTGCGAAAATGTTTCGCGAAAAGTTTTCGCTAACCATCGAACCAAACGACTTTTTCTGCGACTATACGGGTGAAAGCTTTCAACAGGCAAAGCCGAAGGGATTTTTGAGATGAAGGATCACGAAGCGCAAAACTGGATCGAACAACTGCTGCCGCAGGCGCTTGCAAAGTGCGGCAACATGGCGGATGCGGAGGATCTGGTGCAGGAAACGCTGCTGGTCGCCATCGCCTATCAGGCGGGCGGCAGGAGCATTGAAGCCATGGGCGCCTTTCTGCATACGGTTCTGAACCGCAAGTTTTACGATCAACTGCGGCGCAAGTACCGGCTCCCCACGGTGTCCATCGCGGCGGGGGAGGATCTCGCGGACGACGAAGATTTCGTGCAGCGCATCCTTTCCGCAGAGGAAGCCGAGCGCGTCCGGCGGGAGGTGGCGTATCTTGCGGATTCCTACCGCACCCTCCTCGCGGAGCATTACTTCCGGGGGAAGAGCGTCAAAACCATTGCCGAAACCTTTCATCTGCCCGAAGGCACCGTCAAAAGCCGATTGCATTTCGGCGTCAAACAATTGCAGAAAGGGTTTGAAAAGATGGAAACTTATACGGAAAACAGTTATAGCCCCCAAATTCTCGATGTGCGGAACAGCGGCAGGTTCGGATTGAACGATGAACCAATGTCGCTGGTCGAGGGCGACCCGCTTGCGCAAAATCTTTTGATCCTCGCTTATGAAAAGCCGGTGGGGATCACGGAGCTGTCGAAAGCCATCGGCGTTTCGGCGGCTTACGTGGAGCCGGTGGTCAATAAGCTGGTGGACGGCGAATTGATGAAACGGATGGGGGACGGAAAGGTCTACACGGATTTCATCATATACCAAGCGGAAGACCATGTGAAATACATCAAGGAGCAGGAAGCCTTCGCGGAGACCTACGCGGATCCGTACTGCGACGCAGTGAAAACTGCCATCGAGGAGCTGAAACAGACCCCCTTTTACGACCAACGGCTGGAGCGGTTCCTGCTGATTTATGTGGCGGAGGAATATCTGTATAAATGTTTGGAAGATCTCCGCGCACCGCAGATCTTTCCGGATCGCCCGAACGGAGGCGGATGGATCGCGTTCGGAACCGTCTATCCCCATAAAAAATACGTCATCCCTGTGGAAAAGCAGGGAAAAGAGGAATACGGTCTCGCGGGATTGCGTGTCTCCGGTCTGGACAAGTATCTGGATGCTGTAAACCTTCAGATGCTTAATTTTGAAACGGCGCTTTACCCATTCCCGAAGCACGCCGGATATGGATTTTCTATGTTTCAGGAGGTAGAAAACAATATGCTCAAGCTGTTCTACCTGATCAAGAAAGGGATCGCGCCGGAAAAAGTGGATTGCGATCCGCGCATCCTCAAGGGGATCCCTTTAATGGAGAAGCGCGGTTTCCTGACGACCAAAAACGGCACGCCGGAGCTTTTGATCCCCTGCCTGACCCACGCGGAGGATGCGCAATTCGCCGCAATCGCCCGGAAGGCCGGAGAGGCGTTTGCCGAGCAGATCCGAGAGCCGCTTTGGGAGTATGTGCAGACGCACAAGAAGCCCATCCCCGCGCACTTGAAAAGCGTGCCGGATCAAAAACGCACCATGCCTTACGAGCCGAAACCCATGATGTTCGTGTTCGAAGCGATCAAGCGGGGGATCCACCCGCGGGATCTGGGCTACCCCTGCCCGGAGACCTTTGTCGTGTTTGACTGACCTGTGTCAAAGCAAAACCCGCCGCAAAAGGCGGCACAGTGTGAACGGAACAGTTGAAGTGCGGGTTACCGCCTTCTGAAAAAGAGAGGCAATGCCTCTCTTTTTCTATAAACACTGCGAGCCTAAAAATTGCGGCGGGTCGATTTTTTGTGCGATTACTTCGCTTTGGTATCCCGTTCGACGGTGATGCGGGCGAGGAAATCCTCCATGGAAACGCTGCCCAGATTGCCGTCCTTGCGGGAACGGACGGAAAGCGTTCCGTTCTGCGCTTCCTCGTCGCCGAGGACCAACATATACGGGATCTTTTCCAGCTGCGCTTCCCGGATCTTATAGCCGATCTTCTCGTTGCGGGTGTCCACGGTGACGCGGAAGCCCGATTTTTTCAACGCGTCGAGGCAGGCGTTTGCGTAGTCGTTGTGCCGATCCGCGATGGGCAGGATGCGCACCTGCTCCGGCATGAGCCAGAGGGGCAGCGCGCCCGCGTACTTCTCGATCAGGTAAGCCAGCGTGCGCTCGTAGCAGCCGAGGCTGGTGCGGTGGATGATATACGGGTGCTTGCTGGTGTTGTCCGAATCGGTATATTCCATGCCGAAGCGCTCCGCCAGCAGCAGGTCGATCTGGATGGTGACCAGCGTATCTTCCTTGCCGTAGACGTTGTGGTACTGGATATCCAGCTTCGGACCGTAGAACGCCGCTTCGTCGATGCCCACGGTGTATTCCACGCCCAGCTTATCCAGAATCCGTCCCATGATGGTCTGGGCTTCCTCCCACTGCTCGGGGGTGCCTTCGTACTTGTTCTTGGGGTTCGCCGGATCCCACTGGGAGAAGCGGAAGGTGCAGTCCTCCAACAGCCCGACGGTATCCAGACAGTACTTCGCCAGCTCCAGACAGCCCTTGAATTCCTCCTCCAGCTGGTCGGGACGCAGAATATAGTGCCCCTCGGAGATGGTGAACTGCCGCACGCGGATGAGCCCGTGCATCT
>JAFLUP010000107.1 GCA_022508745.1 Oscillospiraceae bacterium
GACAAAACCGGCACGCTGACGCAGGACGAGATCGTTCTGGAAAAATATATGGACGTGCTGGGGCGCGAGGACAAACGCGTCCTGCGCCACGCCTTCATGAACAGCTATTTCCAGACGGGACTGAAAAACCTCATGGACGTCGCCATCATCAACCGCGGCGAAAAAGAGGAACTTTCGCCTCTCAAGGAAGCCTACGTGCGGGAGGACGAGATCCCCTTTGATTTCAGCCGCCGCCGCATGAGCGTTGTCCTGCGCGACAAAAACGGCAAGCGACAGCTTGTGACCAAGGGCGCTGTGGAGGAGATTCTTTCCATCTGCAGATATATCGAGATCGAGGGAGAAGTCAAGCCGATCACGCCGGAAATGATCGAAAACGCGCAAAAAATCGCCACCGAAAACAATCTTGAGGGCATTCGCGTCATCGCGGTGGCGCAGAAAAATGATATTCACGATGTGGAAACCTTTGGTGTAGCGGACGAAAGCGACATGGTGCTGATCGGCTTTGTCGGCTTCCTCGATCCGCCGAAGCCCTCCGCGGAATCCGCCATCGCCGCGTTGCAGAAGCACGGCGTGCGGACGGTTGTCCTCACCGGCGATACCGAAGGCGTGGCGATCAATATCTGCGGACGTCTCGGCATCCCGACGGACTACACACTGACCGGCGCACAGGTGGAAGCGATGTCCGACGAGGAGTTGCTGGAATCCTGTGAGCGGTGTCACATCTATTCCAAGCTCTCCCCCTATCAGAAGCAGCGCGTGGTCAAGGCGTTCCAGACCAACGGACACACCGTCGGCTATATGGGCGACGGGATCAACGATTCCCTGCCGCTGAAGCAGGCGGACGTGGGCATCTCTGTCGACACGGCGGTGGATATTGCAAAGGAAGTTGCGGATATCATCCTGCTGGAAAAAAACCTCAATGTGCTGGAAGAGGGCGTTATCGAAGGTCGCAGAACCTTTGCGAACATGTCGAAATACCTGAAAATGTCTGTCAGCGGCAATTTCGGCAATATGTTCTCCGTGCTGATCGCAAGTATTTTCCTACCGTTCCTTCCTCTGCTGCCGATTCATATCCTCGTGCAGAACATTCTCAACGACTTCGCGCAGCTGGGTATGCCCTTTGACCGCGTGGAAGCGGGCAGCATTGCGCTGCCAAAGAAGTGGGATATCTCCGGGATCAAGAAGTTTATGATCGTTTTCGGTCTGCTCAGCACCGTACTTGACGTACTGTGTTTCCTTGTGCTGTGGTTTGTGTTCCGCTTCAACACCGAAGCCCTCGCCGGATATTTCCAGAGCGGCTGGTTTATGTTCGGGATCCTCTCACAGACGTTTGTCATTCATGCAATCCGCACGCCCAGAATCCCGTTTCTTCAGGACCGTGCTTCCAAGCAACTCACGCTATCGACACTTGTCGTCGTGGCAGTCACACTGGTAATCGGCTTCACCGGTATCGCGGGATTGTTTGATCTGCCGGTTATGGTACCGTCTTATATGCTTTGGCTCGCTGCGCTAATGGTCATCTATACGGTGCTTGCACAGATCCTGAAACAGGTGTATATCAAATTCAATCAAGAATGGGTCTGAAATATTCGAACACAGAAAATCCCGGAACAGTAATCAAGCTGTTTCGGGATTTTTTGCAGATTGCGAGGAAAGCAAATCCAAAAGCGCACAGGTCCATAAAAACGGATGATTGATAAAAGCACTGCTCAATTAGAAGATGAATGAGGGATACGTTTACAAAACGGTCAAGATCATATACGTCCTGCTCGGCGAGCACTTCCGCTGCCTGATTCAAAATCTATCAGCGTGCATCGGCGTACATTTTCATACCGAATACAGGACTACGAACAGAAACAGCTGGACGGCAGCATCCGTTCGCTGACGCCAAAACAAGTTGCCGACCTGCTCGGGCATAGTACCTCCCAGATCACAGAGATGTACTATGTGCGAAAAGACACCGCAAGGTTGAACGGATCACAGACGGATTCGAAATATGACGAAATGCCCGCCCAAGTCTAACTTGGGCGGGCATCGTTTGTTTCATGGCAGATGCGGAAAAGGCTAAAACCGGGGTGCCTGCTATTTGAACAATAAACTGGAATTTATCTGTTTTCTTCAAACACAACAGATGAAGGATACCTGATTTGGTTCATTTTTTCTTTAGTCTTGATAACTTGTTCTAAGTCAATATCATATAAATTCGCAATGGCCATGGCGTAGTATATAACATCCCATATTTCTTCATCTATTGTTCCCTTGATATCCTCGCTATTTTGCGCTTTAAGTCCTTTGCGCATTGCTCGGGAAAGTTCCCCAACTTCTTCTGATAATTTCAAAAAATAGTCCTTTAAGTGTTCGGGATTAAAATCTTTCTGCTTTATATAATTTTGCAAATATTTAACTGTTGTTTTACCGTCCATTTCAAGGCCCCTCCAAATTCCGATTTATAATTCGGTTATATTCTATCACACTTTCTTGATATATTCAATCTGTTTTTTGAACGAAGGTAAAGAACTTACCGGCAGTCACGCAATCGATCAAATTTCACCCCAAGATAGATACAGCTCCCCAAAAATGAGGCTGTAAGATTGATGCTTTTTTGATGATGTAGCAGACGGAAACGTTACGAACGGTTACCACCGGATACAAAATTGACGCCGGTTTGACGCTCAAAATCGCGGAAAATCAGACCGCGCGCCGTGCGCAAAAAGTAAAAAAAACAGCTTAAACCCAGCGTTCAAGCCGTTTTTTCACTGGCAGGGGCACAAGGACTCGGA
>JAFLUP010000108.1 GCA_022508745.1 Oscillospiraceae bacterium
TGGCGATGATGTCCGCGCCGCTGCGGGCGATGCCGCTGGCGATGGCGGCGATGTTATGTACCGCAGCCACCTTGACGATGACCGGCTTCCGGTAGCAGGTCGCCTCCTTCAGGGAATAGACCAACTGCCGCAGGTCCTCGATGGAATAGATGTCGTGGTGGGGAGCGGGAGAGATGGCGTCCGTCCCTTCCGGGATCATACGGGTGCGGGACACGTCTCCTACGATCTTCGCCCCCGGCAGATGCCCGCCGATGCCCGGCTTTGCGCCTTGCCCCATCTTGATCTCGATGGCGGCGCCGGCGTTCAGGTAGTCCTCATGCACGCCGAAACGCCCGGAGGCCACCTGCACCACGGTATGCTCGCCGTAGCAATAGAAATCCTCGTGCAAACCGCCTTCGCCGGTGTTATAGTAGATGCCCAGCTCCGTGGCGGCGCGGGCGAGGCTTTCGTGGGCGTTGTAGCTGATGGAGCCGTAGCTCATAGCGGAAAACATCACCGGCATGGACAGGGTCAGCTGGGGCGGGAGCTCCGTCTTGAGGTTTCCTTCCTCGTCGCGAACGCAGTCGGTTGGTTTCTTCCCCAGGAATACCCGGGTCTCCATCGGCTCCCGCAGCGGGTCGATGGGCGGATTGGTGACTTGGGAAGCGTTCAGCAGCAGCTTATCCCAATAGATCGGGAAGGGCTTCGGGTTGCCCATGGAGGAAAGCAGCACGCCCCCGCTGGACGCCTGCTTATATACTTCGCGGATGGTATCCGCCTGCCAGTTGGCATTTTCCCGGAAAACCTGTTCATTTTTTACAATTTTCAGCGCATGGGTCTGACAGAGGGAGACGCAGCGCTGGCAATCCACGCAGCGGCTCTCGTCGCAGTGCATTTTGCCGTCATCCGGGTCAAAGAAATGCACCTCGTTGGCGCATTGCCGCTCGCAGACGCGGCAGGCGATGCAGCGGTCAAAATTGCGCAGGACTTCAAATTCCGGCGTTAAGTAGTCGATGCCCATTAGAACTTCCCCTTTTCTACATTGATAATGACCGGCTCGCCGCCAGCGGGCGCCCAGATGTTCTCCGCCTCCGGCTCCATGGCACGGATGGCGGCTTCCTCACTGGCGATGAACACCCGGTCGTCCTTTTCTCCCACCACCATGCTCCGCAGTTTGAGCCGGTCGTTGAGCGCCATCAGTCCGCCGGTGTATCCCAGTACGATGGAGAAAGGACCGGTGATCAGCAGCCCGGAGAATACCGTCCGCAGCCACATCAGCTTTTCCCGCTCCGGCGCGTCCTTCTTTGCGATGGTGCTCCAGAAGGGAGCGGCGATGACGGACGCCATCTCCTTGGGCGTGAGCTGCTTCTTGCGAAGCAGATAGTCTGCAATGTAGGTGATGACCTCGGTATCCGTTTGCAGGGTGCATTGGTAGCCGAACATCTCAATGAAGCGCCGGTTGGCGTCGTAGGAAGAGATCTCCCCGTTATGCACCACCGAGCGGTCCAGCAGGGTGAAGGGGTGCGCCCCACCCCACCAGCCGGGGGTGTTTGTGGGGTAACGCCCGTGCGCCGTCCAGGAATAGCCCTCGTATTCGTCCAGCCGGTAGAACACCCCCACGTCCTCCGGGAAGCCCACCGCCTTGAAGGTACCCATATTCTTCCCGCTGGAAAAGACGTACGCGCCGTCCAGGGACGTGTTGATCCGCATCACTGTGCGGACGACGAACTCCTCTTCGTCCAACTGTAAACGGGAGAGAAGCGATTGCAAAGGGGCGACAAAGTACCGCTTGATGATGGGAATATCCGTAATCTCCGGGATCTTGCGAATGGGGATATCCTCCGCCTGCACCACCTCGAAGGACTCTTTGAGCAGTTCCTCCCCCTGCCGGCGGCTTTCCCGATCCTGATAGAAAATGTGAAGCGCGTAAAACTCCCGGTACTCCGGGTAGATCCCGTATCCCGCAAAACCGCCGCCCAGCCCGTTGGAACGGTCGTGCATGGGTTTCATGCTTTCAATGACGGCATCTCCCGTCATCCGTTTGCCGTCTCTGGAAATGACGGCGGAGATCGCGCATCCGGAGGGGATCCTGACCTGACCTTCCAAAAGTTTCATCTCGATGTTCCTTTCCTTCCCTTATATAGAAAGCGCCCACGGACAGAGCGGGTCTGCCGATCCGCAGCCTCCCGCCCCAAACCGTGAACGCCTTTGCTCACAGGCAGCATTATAGCACGAGAAGGCGACTTTTGTCAAGCGTTTTTGTGAAAAAAATTCGACAAAAATGAAACTTGAATTGATTCACATTTCAAAAAATTTGCCAAATCGAAGAAAATATTGCAAAAAATCAAAAAATTTGAAATTTTGCTATTGACAAACCTTCAAAACGGGTGTATACTGTCAGCACAGAGGCAAGGGTGTCTCGGAATCGGGTGCAAGCACAGCAGGTGCCGCACCTGTTTCCGCGGCATCCTTCTTTATTTTCAGCACTTGGTTTTGAGAAAGGAAAAAAGGTATGGAAGCAGTAACGGAATTTTTCGGATGTAAGGTCTTTGACGAGCGGGTCATGAAGGCGCGTTTATCCGCGCAGACCTATCGCTCGCTGAAAAAGACAATCGATGAGGGGGCAAAGCTGGATCTCTCGGTGGCAAACGCGGTGGCAAGCGCCATGAAGGATTGGGCGGTGGAGCAGGGTGCGACCCATTACACCCATTGGTTCCAGCCCATGACCGGCGTCACCGCCGAGAAGCACGACAGCTTCATCTCCC
>JAFLUP010000109.1 GCA_022508745.1 Oscillospiraceae bacterium
GAATGGAAAGTCTGTGCAGCGTCGGCGCACGGTTCAGCAGCACGGGATGCTCCTTAATGACCACATCCAGTGCGTCCCAAACCTCGTTGTTGGCACGCTCGACGCGCTTTTTCGCGTCCTTGATATTGGTAGATTTGCCGCTTTCCACCAGCTGCTTCATGACAAAGGGCTTGAACAGCTCCAGCGCCATCTCCTTCGGCAGACCGCACTGGTAGATCTTCAGCTCCGGACCGACGACGATAACCGAACGACCGGAATAGTCCACGCGCTTGCCCAGCAGGTTCTGGCGGAACCGCCCCTGCTTGCCGCGCAGCATTTCGGAAAGGGATTTTAACGGACGGTTGCTGGGACCCGTGACCGGGCGACCGCGGCGACCGTTATCAATGAGCGCGTCCACCGCTTCCTGCAGCATACGCTTCTCGTTGCGAATGATGATATCCGGCGCCTGCAGCTCCTTGAGCTTGAGCAGACGGTTGTTCCGGTTGATGACGCGACGGTACAGATCGTTCAGATCGGACGTGGCAAAGCGACCGCCGTCCAGCTGCACCATCGGGCGCAGTTCCGGCGGAATCACCGGCAGCGCGTGGAGGATCATCCACTCCGGACGGTTGCCGGAAGCGCGGAACGCCTCCACCACCTCCAGACGCTTGATGTCGCGCACCTTGCGCTGTCCCTGTGCGGTGAGAAGCTCCTTCTTCAGACGGGCGGCTTCCGCCTCCAGGTCGATCTCCGCAAGCAGCTTTTCCACCGCCTCGGCGCCCATGCCGGCGTCGAAATCGTCCTCATATTTCTCGCGATATTCGCGGTACTGCTGTTCCGTGAGAAGCTGGTATTTGGTCAGCGGCGTTTCGCCGGGATCCGTGACGATGTACTGGGCGAAATACAACACCTTCTCCAGCAGCTTCGGAGAAATGTTCAGCAGCAGCGCCATGCGGGACGGGATCGCGCGGAAATACCAGATGTGGGAAACCGGAGCCGCCAGCTCCACGTGCCCCATGCGCTCCCGGCGCACCTTGCTGGTGGTGATCTCCACGCCGCACTTTTCGCAGATCTTCCCCTTGTAGCGTGCGCCGCGCTTATACTTGCCGCAGTGACATTCCCAGTCCTTCTGCGGACCAAAGATGCGTTCGCAGAACAGACCGTCCCGCTCCGGCTTGAGGGTGCGGTAGTTGATGGTTTCCGGCTTCTTGACTTCGCCGTATGACCACGAGCGGATCATTTCGGGGGATGCGATCCCGATCTGTATCGATTCAAATTCCATATTTACGGGTTCCATCGTTCAAGACCATTCCTTTCTTTCGGCAAGCTGTGGGACGAGGAGAGCACTCAATCGTCGATCTCGTTTTCGTGCTCGTCGTAGACGTATTCTTCCTCGTCGGAATCCGCCTCGTCGATCTCATCATCGGACAAGCCCGCGTTGACGCTGTTTTCATCCTCATACAGCAGCCCGTCCTCGCTCTCCAGAACGCTCTGCCCAAGCTCGGCGTCGGAGAACTTTCTTTCGTCCGGACCGTCGGCGTCCGTGTATTCCCGCATGGGGATCTCCTCCCCGTCGCGGTCCCGCACGCGCACATCCAGACCCAGAGATTGCAGCTCTTTGACCAGCACCTTGAAGGAGGCCGGAACGCCCGGCGTGGGGATGTTCAGCCCCTTGACGATGGCTTCGTACGCCTTGACGCGTCCTTTGACGTCGTCGGACTTGACCGTCAGGATCTCCTGCAGGGTATACGCGGCGCCGTATGCCTCCAGCGCCCAGACTTCCATTTCGCCGAAGCGCTGTCCGCCGAACTGCGCCTTACCGCCCAACGGCTGCTGGGTGACAAGGGAGTACGGACCCGTGGAACGGGCGTGGATCTTATCGTCTACCAGATGGTGCAGCTTAAGGAAATACATGATGCCCACGGTGACAGGATTGTCAAACGCCTGTCCGGTACGGCCGTCGTAGAGGATGGTCTTGCCGTCCTCGCTGCAGCCGGCTTCCCGCAGCCATTCCTGAATATCTTTTTCGTTTGCGCCGTCAAAGACCGGCGTCATGACCTTGCAGCCCTTCAGATTCGCCGCCATGCCCAGATGGACTTCCAGCACCTGCCCGATGTTCATACGGGAGGGAACGCCCAACGGGTTGAGCACGATGTCCAGCGGCGTGCCGTCCGGCAGGAACGGCATATCCTCCGGCGGGAGGATGCGGGAGATAACGCCCTTGTTACCGTGGCGACCCGCCATCTTATCGCCCACCGAGATCTTACGCTTCTGCGCCACATACACGCGCACGCACTGGATAACGCCCGGGGAAAGCACGTCGCAGTCATCGCGGGAGAACACCTTGACGTCCACGATGATGCCGGATTCGCCGTGGGGCAGCTTGAGGGAGGTATCCCGCACTTCCCGCGCCTTCTCGCCGAAGATGGCGCGCAGCAGGCGCTCCTCGGAGGTCAGCTCGGTTTCGCCCTTCGGCGTGACCTTACCCACGAGGATATCGCCGGAGTGAACCTCCGCGCCGATGCGGATGATGCCGTCCGCATCCAGATCCCGCAGCACGTCGTCGTTGACGTTGGGGAGCTGGCGGGTGATCTCTTCCGGCCCCAGCTTGGTATCCCGGGATTCGCAGTAATATTCTTCAATATGGATGGAGGTATACACGTCGTCCCGCACCAGACGCTCGTTGAGCAG
>JAFLUP010000011.1 GCA_022508745.1 Oscillospiraceae bacterium
AGCGCAGATGGGAGATGGTGACGCCGCCGGTCTTCTTGGAGTCGTACTGGAAGTACGCCTGAATGTACTTATCGGTATGGTCGCCGATGATCTTGATGGAGTTCTTGTTGGCGCCGACGGTGCCATCGCCGCCCAGACCCCAGAACTTGCAGGAGATGGTGCCGGCAGGCGCGGTATCCACGCCGGTGCGCTCCTCAAGGGAGAGACCGGTCACGTCGTCCACGATGCCGATGGTGAAGTTGCCCTTGGGCGCGTCCTTCGCCAGATTGTCGTACACCGCCACGATGGATGCGGGGGTGGTATCCTTGGAACCCAGACCGTAACGACCGCCGACCACCTGAATATCCGTGCGGCCGGTGCGGTTGAGAGCGGCCACCACGTCCAGATACAGAGGCTCGCCCAGAGAGCCGGGCTCCTTGGTGCGGTCCAGCACCGCGACCTTCTTAACGGAAGCGGGGATCGCCTCGGAGAGACGCTCTGCCACGAAAGGACGGTACAGACGAACCTTCACAAGACCCACCTTCTCGCCCTTGGCGTTGAGGTAGTCGATGACTTCTTCCGTCACGTCGCAGACGGAGCCCATCGCCACGATGACGCGCTCGGCGTCCGGTGCGCCGTAGTAGTTGAACAGACCGTAGTTGGTGCCCAGCTTCTCGTTGACCTTGCCCATGTATTCCTCGACGATGGCGGGGATCGCCTCGTAGTAGGAGTTGCAGGCCTCGCGGTGCTGGAAGAAGATGTCGCCGTTTTCCGCAGAACCGCGCAGCACCGGATGCTCCGGATTGAGGGCGCGGGAACGGAAAGCGCGGACAGCGTCCATGTCCACCAGTTCCTTGAGATCTTCGTAATCCCACGCTTCGATCTTCTGGATCTCGTGAGAGGTACGGAAGCCGTCAAAGAAGTTCAGGAAGGGAACGCGACCCTTGATGGTGGAGAGGTGTGCAACCGCACCCAGATCCATGATTTCCTGCTGGTTGGATTCCGCCATCATGGCAAAACCGGTCTGCCGGCAAGCGTACACGTCGGAATGGTCGCCGAAGATGTTCAGCGCGTGGGACGCAACGCAGCGTGCGGAAACGTGGATGACGCAGGGGAGCAGCTCGCCCGCGATCTTGTACATATTCGGGATCATCAGGAGAAGACCCTGCGAAGCGGTGTAGGTGGTGGTCAGCGCGCCGGCTGCCAGAGAGCCGTGCACTGCGCCGGCAGCGCCGCCCTCGGACTGCATTTCCGTGATGCAGACGCGGTCGCCGAAGATATTTCTGGCCGGCTCGCCGAAAATGTTCTTATCGGTCGCAGACCAGGTGTCCGTCACTTCAGCCATCGGGCTGGACGGAGTGATGGGATAGATCGCAGCCACTTCGGTAAACGCATAGGAAACGTGCGCCGCAGCGGTGTTACCATCCATGGAAATCTTTTTTCTTACCAATTTTGCCATGATGTTTGTGCCTCCTGTTTCTATCTTCATAATATCATACCACTTTTTTTGTTTTCTGTAAAGAGCTAACGCCAATTTTTTTGCATTTTTTTCGATTTTTCCGCTTCCATTTCCTCCCTTCGGAAAAGATTTTCGTAAAAATTCCGAGTGGATTTACAATTTGATATTGAAAAGCGGGGAACATTGTGTTAATATATGGGAAAGTATTCTCGGCATTTGCCGGAGAAAGGGAGGAAGGAACGGCGCATGGTGCAAACCTATTATTCCGCCGCGCTGCACGGCATTGACGGGCAGATCGTCACGGTGGAAGCCACTTCCATCCCCTCCTCCGAATACCGTTTGGAGATCATCGGGTTGCCGGATACGGCGGTCAAGGAAGCCGCCGCCCGGGTGCGCTCCGCGGGGCGAAACCTGAATCTGGCGCTGCAGACCGGCAAGATCACGGTCAACCTTGCACCGGCGGACATCCGCAAAGAAGGTACGGTCTACGACCTGCCCATCCTGCTTTCCCTGCTGAAGCCGGAAGAGCTCCGGCGGACGGATTTTTCGGATGCGATCTTCGTGGGGGAGCTTTCCCTCGCCGGGGAGCTTCGTCCGGTCTCCGGCGCACTGCCCATGGCGCTCGCCGCCGCGCAGAACGGTTTCCGCCGTTTCTTCTGTCCGGCACAAAACGCACTGGAAGCCTCCGCCGCCCCCGGCATTGAGGTCTATCCGGTCACGGACGTGCGGGAGATCCTGCTGCACGTGCTGGGAGAGGATCCCATCACCCCCGTCACCTTCCCCGGCGACAGCTTCCTGCACCACGCCTTTACCGGCGCGCCGGATTTTTCCGAGGTCAAGGGGCAGGATACCGCAAAGAAAGCGCTGGAAGTGGCCGCCGCGGGGATGCACAACGCGCTGCTGATCGGCCCGCCCGGCTCCGGCAAGAGTATGCTGGCTTCCCGATTGCCCTACATCCTCCCGCCGCTGACCTTTGAGGAATCGCTGGAAACTTCAAAGATCTATTCCGTAGCGGGGCTTTCCGACCAGCTTTCCCCGCTGCTTTCCCGCCGTCCCTACCGTTCGCCGCACCACAACATCTCCTCCGCCGCTCTGGCGGGAGGCGGCACCCACGTGCAGCCGGGAGAGATCTCGCTGGCGCACAACGGCGTGCTGTTTCTGGATGAGTTCCCGGAATTCGATACGAAAGCAAGGGAAACCATGCGGCAGCCCATCGAGGAACGGACGGTCACCATCTCCCGGGTTTCCGGGAACGCGACCTTCCCCTGCTCCTTCATGCTGGTCTGCGCCATGAACCCCTGCCCCTGCGGCTATTACGGGCACCCCAGCAAGCCCTGCACCTGTTCTCCGAAGGCGCGGCAGAGCTACCTTTCCCGGGTTTCCGGCCCGATTTTGGACCGTATCGACATTCAAGTGGAGATCGGCGCGCTGGACTTTGCCGATCTGGACACCGCCGTCGCCGCGGAATCCAGCGCTTCCGTCCGCGCCCGCGTGGAGAAAGCGCGTACCTTCGCCCTCTCCCGTTTCGACGGAAAGAAGCTGCACAACGGCGCTCCGCTGACCGCTAACGCCTTCATGGAGCCCAAGCATATCGAGATGTTCTGCGTGCTGGAACCGGGTGCGCGGGAGCTGGTCCGCGCCGCGTTCGACAAACTCGGGCTTTCGGCGCGCGGCTACAACCGGTTGCTCAAAGTGGCGCGTACCGTCGCCGATTTCGAGGAATCCGCCCTCATCGGCAAGCAACACGTCGCCACCGCCATCCGTCTGCGGAGTTTGGATCAGAAGTATTTCGGCTCCGTTTGAAAGTCGCCATTTTTCCCTCTTTTCGACCGATTTTTCCCGCACGGGTTTACATAACTGAAACGCCTCCCTTGTGGAAAACCCTGTGGAAAAGTGGATAACTTCCCCCGGAATCCCTGAAAAATCAAGGATTCGACAGGAAAGTTTTCCACAAGAGGTGGAAAAACCCTGTGGAAAACTCCAAAAAATAATGTCATCACAAAAAAATTATGTCACCCACTTCCCGCGAGGAAAACCAACGAAAGGAGGGGATCACGGATGCAGGAAGAAGAATATACAAGCGGTTACGGGGAGCCCTCCAAGGCCTACCGCATCGTCAAGGGCTGCTTCAAGGGCGTCCTGTACGGCGCTTCCGCGCTGGTCTGGATCCTGATGCTTTATGTGGTCTTTACCAACCGGGAATCCAAATTGATGGACCAGATGCACTTCACCGACGAAACACGCAGTTTGGCGGAGCAAACCGAAGATTTCCGGGTGTATCGGCTCTATCCCGCCGATTTCATGAATCAAGGCGGCAGGATCACCCTGAGCGGCTTCTATTATGCCCGGGAGACCGGCGAACTGGAGCTCTGCGTCAAGTATAACAAAAAGCTGACCGACGGCAACACGGAGGACGGCATCCGCTACGTTTTGACGGATCAGGACGGCACGGAGTACCCCCTCAAACGCATAGAAACGGACGCCATCGGCCGCTACGGCTACGCGCGCATCTGTTTCGGCGGGCTTTCCATCCCGGTGGAGGAAGATGACAAGTGGGACTTGCAGCTCACCCTCTTCCTTTATCAAAAGGACAGCGAACAGCCGCTTGCCACCTATCTCAATTCCGACCGCACTGAGGAGATCAACAACGCCAAATTCCTCGTCTTTACCAAGATCACCGGCCCCAGGGATCCCAACGATCCCACCATTCCCGACAACACCGTCACCCAAAAAACCAAGTACGACGGCTGATCATCAATAGACTGCATCGACAGTATCTACAAAAGGAGTTATTTGCACATGAAAACCGATAACATTCGGATCAAACGGAAGAATTCCGATTTTCTGCTTTGCGGGGTCTTGTACCTGCTGCTGATTCTGGCGGGAATTTTCCTCATCGGGCTTCCGTTCCTTCCCTTCGCGCCCTCCGGCGGCGGTTCCACGATCTTTTTGATCAGTTTAGGCATCCTGTGCATCGGCGTAGGAGGCGCGCTGTACGGTCTTTTGCTGTACCGCGGTCTCTGCCCACAGGACGCGCTGATCATCACCAATAAGGGTCTGACCAACCACCTCGTCGGCGGCAAAGAAGGGGTCTATATCGAATGGGTCAACGTCTCTTCCATGAAGGTCTTCGGGTTGAGCAAAGCACCCATGCTGGGGCTGTCTTTGGAGGATACCGACAGCTATCTCTCCATGCTGCCCACACGGTTTGCACGGGAGGCGGCGGCGAATATGGAGGTGGGTCTCCCCGTCATCGCCATCGCGCAAAAGGATATTTTCCTGCCCATCGGGGAACTGAAAAACCTCTTTTCCCGCATGATCAAGGGCGCGATCTCCTGGGAAACCTACAGCACGCAGAGCAAAAAAACGGCGTCAGCGGCGCCAGCCTCTCCTGCTGCGGCGCCCTCCGCCCCGACGGCGGAAACGCCCGTGCAGCGGCAGCCGGCAACGGAAATCCCGCAGGCCGCTCCCGCTAAACAGGCGGACGCGGGAGACGCGCACTTCACGCCGGTCAAACCCGCGCAGCCGGCTCCCGAAGCGGAGTCTGCCCGCGTAAAAACGGAAGAACAAGTGCAGAAAGTCTTACAAGAAGAACCTGCTCCCGCGCCCGCGCCCGCACCCGCACCTGCACCTGCACCCGAACCCACACCCGCACCGGAGCCCGCACCCGCACCGGAGCCCGCACCCGCACCGGAGCCGCCGAAGGCGCCCGGTGTCCCCACGCATACCGATACGCAGGAGGAGATCATCCTGCTGGATATTGATAACGATTGACATGAAACGCATTTTAACCGTACAAGATATTTCCTGCGTGGGCAAATGCTCCGGCACGGTGGCGCTGCCCGTCATCTCCGCCTTCGGCGCGGAGTGCTGCATCCTGCCCACCGCCGTGCTTTCCACCCACACCGCCTTCACCGGCTTTACGTTTTGCGATCTGACCGATGAGATCCCTTCCATCGAGGCGCACTGGAAGAAGGAAAACCTTACCTTCGACGCCTTTTACAGTGGATACCTCGGCTCCATCCGGCAGGTGCAGATGGTGAAAGAACTGTTCACCTCCATGCGCCGGGAGGGGCAGGATCCGATCTTCGTGGATCCCGCCATGGCGGATAACGGCAAGCTGTATACCGGGTTTACGCCGGAATTCGCCATGGAAATGCGCACCCTGTGTGCAGAGGCGGATCTTCTGGTTCCCAACCTGACCGAAGCCTTCTACCTGCTGGGCAAGGGGGATTCCTACCGCACGGATCTTTCCCGCGGGGAAACGGAGGACCTGCTCAAAGAGCTTGCGGAGATCGGCGCGGGCAAGGTCATGCTGACCGGTGCGGAACTGCACCCCGGCAGGATCGGCGCGCTGCTGTACGACGCGAAAACGGGTACGTTTGACCTCGCAGAGACGGAAAAGCTCCCCGCCCAGTTCCATGGAACCGGCGACCTGTTCGCTTCCGCCGTGCTGGGAGGAATGATCGCCGGAAAGAGCGTGCCGGACGCCATGGCGCTTGCCGTGGACTATGTGGCAGAGGTGATGAAAGAGACCCTTGCCGACCCGGATCACGTCTGGTACGGCGTCAACTTCGAAAGCGCCTTCCCGTGGCTGTTCCGTAGATTGTACGGAAATTAAACAAACTAAAAACTGCACCGGAAGAACACATTCCGGTGCAGTTTCATTTGCTGACATGTTTCAATCCATATATTCTGCGTACTTTTTCACAAAGGAATCATACTCGCTTTTTTCTGTGATCCAAACGACCACTTCATATTCTTCAATTCCCAGCCGAGTATATGCCTCCAAGCGATGGTTGCCGTCATTCAATTCAAAGCATCCGTCTGTGTGTTCCGCATCTATGAAATAATGAACAATCAGCGGCGGCATATCCCGTTCTCTCTGAATGACCTCTTGTAATTCCGAAACATGCTTTTCAAACCACGCTTTATCCACCTGCCACCGCATGGTTTCTTCCGGACCACAGCAGCGTTTGAAAAGAGAAAGTGGCATCCGCATGGGTCCCAAATACCGTCGTTCATAGAGTTTTAGCCCCTCTGAAAATTCCCGGTTGTGCCCATCGGAAAGCAGGTATAAATGTACCCATTCTTCCAGTCTTCCCTGCCGAGCGTACTCTTTCGCAGAACTCAATGCACATCGATACTGCATATACATTGCCTCCTTTTTTGTATAAACGATTTTCTTAATAGTTTCACAGGAGAGACAATATGCATCAGCCAGTTCTTCTATGCCGGCGCCTACATAAAATTTTTCTCTGATGTCCCGATTTCGTTCCGAGAGATATTGCTTATATCCCGAGGTTTCTCCCCATGCTCTCTTTTTCTCCGAAGAAGGAATGTAGACGAGCCTGCCGGACACATACTTCTGTATTTGCCGCAGCAAATCTTCGGGAAACAAATCCCTACCGTTTTCGTATTTCATTCTGCCCACCTCCTGTCAACTCCATCATACCAAATAGAGTAAGCATTGTAAATACCGCAAACATATATAATTATTTTTAGCACAAAAGGCCGCAGCGATCGCTGCGGCCTTTTCACATACTTTTGGGGTATTAGGGGCCTTTTCGAAAAAGGCCCCTAACGTTCTCCTATTGATTAAACTTCGACCCAAACGCCCGGCGTCTTCAACGCGCGGTTGCCCGCTTCGATGACCGCCATGATGGCGACCGTCTCGTCGTGGGCGGCGTAGATCTTGCCGGTACGGAAGAAGTCCAGCAGAGCGGGGATGAAGTTCGGGAAGTTATTGGACATGGAGGGCACCTTGACGTTGATCCCGTCCGCATAGCTGACGGTGAACTCAAAGTCGATCCCGCCGTTCCAGCCGTAGTGGGACATGACCGCACTGCGTCCGCCCGCAAACTCCAGCACCATGGATTCGTACTTGCCGCTGCCCACGGACATGACGCGCTTGACGTCGCTGCCCATCAGCATGAGCATGGGCTCCAACTGGTGGATGGCGTAGGTGTCGAAGTTGCCGGGGCCGCGGGAGTTGATGAACACGATGCCGTCCTTGTTCAGCGGCTGCAATTCATCCGCAAACCGCAGGGCGGAGGTGGAGAAGAAGGGGGTGCCGCTGGATTCGCCGAGGGCGACCAGATCCTGCGCAATCTGCTTGGTCAGCGCGAAGGTCTTGTCCACGTAGACAGGCTTCTTGCTGCGCAGGGGGAGCTGGCAGAGATCCCAGTGACGCTCCGGGTTGTCCGGGCTCATGACGATCAGGCAATCGCTCTTTTCCACGATCTCCTCGATGGTGTCGCAGCGCTGTACGCCGAACTTTTCACACCACTGGTCGGTGGTCATACCGCCCTCTTTGTCCTTTTCCGCATAGACGTACGCCACTTCGAAGTCCCCGTCCGGATCCGCGTTGCGGATGAACGCCGGATAGTTGTTGGCGTGCCATTCGTCGATGTAATAGTCAATGAAACCGATCTTCTTGATCTTCTTTTCCCCGATCTTCCCCTTCAGGAAAGTGACAGCCTTCTGGATGTCCGCGTAGGGATCCGCGCCACATTCCCGCTCCACCGTCAGGAAGCCGTGGAAGCCGATGTCCTCCAGCGCCTTGAGGTATGCGTCAAAAGGCACGTCGCCTTCGCCCAGCGGCACTTCCAGGAAGTAGTCGGAAAGGCGCAGATCCTCGATGCCGCCCTCTGCGAAGAAGGTGTAAACCTTGCGGGGATCGATGATGAAGCCCTTGCCGTCTTTGGCGTGGGTGTGAACGATGTAATTCCCCAGGGTGTAGACCGCCTGCACCGGGTCAACGCCGGTACACATCACCAGATTTGCCGGATCCATGTTGACGCCGAAGCCCTTGCTTCCCACGTCGTCCAGGAAGGCTTTCAGACGCTCCGCCGGCTCCGGACCGGTTTCGATGGCGAAGGTGACCCCTTTGGAAGCGGCGTATTCGCCGATCTCCCGGCAGGCGCTCACCATGTTCTTGTAGGCTTCCGTCGCCGTGTCCGCTTTCGCGGGATCCCCCGGCAGCTCCGGTACCACGCCGATGTGGGTGGTCACCACCTTGGTACCCAGCTTCACCGCCAGATCCGCGATGGCTTTGGACGCAGGAACCTTCCATGCGTTCTCGTCCGCCCGCTCAAAGCCGTGCCCGCCCAGGTCGCCGCAGACCGCGGAGATGACCAGCCCGTGCTGCTCCAGGAGCCCGCGAACGTGAGCGACCTTTGCGTCGTCGAACGTGTCGTACTTCATTTCGCCGTCCACGACGTAGAGCTGGATGCCCTGCGCCCCGACCTCGGCGGCTTTGGCAAGCCCCTGCTCAAAGGGGAGCTTGAAGGAATCGGTCATGACCCCGATTTTGAAGTTTGCCATGTTTCACACCTCGAAATTTTTATTTTCTATTCTCTTTTTTGCTCAAAACAGGACCTCGAATACGCCGTAGGCGAAGTAGTAGATCGCCAGAATGATGGCGCCGGAGCAAAGGACGCCCAGTGCGATGGGCGGGAACGCCTGCTTGAAGTTTCTTTGCAGCGTGATGGCGGCCAGCGAGCCGGTCCACGCGCCGGTGCCCGGCAGCGGGATCGCCACGAACAGGAACAACCCCAAAAAGAGGGTTTTGTTCATCTTTGCGACCTTCTTTTCCCCCAGCTGCAGGATCCAGCGGAAGGGTTTCCCCAGCCGCGGGAATTTCGCCAGCCACCGCAGGATCATCCCGCCGAACAGAATCAGAAACGGTACGGGCAAAAGGTTCCCGATCACCGAAAGTAACACCACCCAGAAGGGGGACAGTTCGGACATGGAAAGCCCGATGGGGATCGCCCCGCGTAGCTCCACGATGGGTAGCATACTAATGAGGAAAACCATCAAATACTTCATAAATCTCTCATTTCCAGACTGCCGGCACCCACTACGCGCCGACGTATTTTTTGATCTTGGCAAGGGCGGCTTTCTCGATGCGGGAAACGTAGGAACGGGAAATCCCCATCCGTGCGGCGACCTCCCGCTGGGCGTAGACCCGCCCATCCTCCGTCAGCCCGTAGCGCAGGACGATCACCGTCCGCTCCCGCTCGTCCAGTACCTCCCGTACCGCGCGGTAGATGCGGGAATGTTTGATCTTGGCGTCCAGCGTTTCCACGATGTCCTCATCGTCGGAGAGGATATCCAGATAGGTCAGCAGGTTGCCCTCCTTGTCCATGTCCACCGGCTCGTTGATGGAGGTCTCCATGGCGTGTTTTTTCTGGGAACGGAAGTACATTAAGATCTCATTTTGCAGGCATTTTCCTGCATAAGTGGCAAATCGCGCACCGTTTTCCACGTCAAAGCTGTCGATGGCTTTGATGAGCCCCACCGTGCCCACGGAGATCAGATCCTCCTGATCCCGATAAGAAAGATAATACTTCTTGACGATGTGCGCCACCAGACGCAGATTGTGCTCGATGAGCCGGTTGCGCGCTTCCTGATCCCCCGCATGGGCCCGCAGGAACAGCTCCCGCTCCTCCTCCCGGGAAAGGGGCGGCGGGAAGGAATTCGCACCGGAAACCCGCAAAAACAGCCCCAATAACCGGGAAAACGTGGTCAAGATCATCTGCAGCATCAAGCATCACCCCGCAGACATTCTATGCGGGGCGGCTTGTACGGTATGCTATGTGCGGATCTGCCCGTCGCCGTAGGCGATATACTTCACCGTGGTCAGGGCGGAAAGCCCCATGGGACCCCTGGCGTGCAGCTTCTGGGTGGAGATGCCGATCTCCGCGCCGAAGCCGAACTCCCCGCCGTCGGTGAACCGCGTGGAGGCATTGACATAGACCGCTGACGCGTCGATCCCGGCGGTAAAACGTTCGGCGTTCCGCAGGTTTTGCGTCAGAATCGCCTCGGAATGTCCGGTGTTGTGGGCGTTGATGAAGGAGATCGCCTCCTCCACGTCTCCCACCACCTTGATGTGCAGGATCAGATCGTTGTATTCAGTATCGAAATCCTCCTCCGTCGCCGGAACGCAGTCCGGCAGGATGGAACAGGTCTCCCCACAGCCCCGGAACTCCACGTTCGCAAGGCGCTCCCGCAGCAGCGGCAGAAAGGTTTTCGCCACCGCACGGTGAACCACCAGCCCCTCCGCCGCATTGCAGACGGACGGACGTTGCCGCTTGGCGTTATCGACCACCGAAAGCGCCATGTCGAACTCCGCGCTCTCGTCCACATATACATGACAGTTGCCCGCGCCGGTCTCGATCACCGGCACCGTGGCGTTTTCCACCACGGAACGGATCAGCGTTTTCCCGCCCCGGGGGATCAGCAAATCCACCATGCCCCGCATCTTCATCAGCTGCGTCGCCGTCTCCCGGGAGGGACCCTCCGGCATCAGCACGCAGTCCTCCGGCAGCCCCGCCGTCGCCAACGCGCGGCGCAGGCAGTTGACCATGGCGCGGTTGGTGCGGAAGGCTTCCTTGCCGCCCCGCAGGATGGCGCAGTTGCCGGATTTGATGCAGAGCGCCGCCGCATCCGCCGTGACGTTCGGGCGGGCTTCGTAGATCATCGCCACCAGACCGATGGGCACCGCACAGCGGCGGATCCGCAGTCCGTTGGGGCGGACCCATTCCTCCCCCGTTCCCAGCGGATCCGGCAGGGAGGCGACCTCCCGCAGGGCATCCGCGATGCTCCGCAGGCGATCCTCGTTCAAGGTCAAACGGTCCCGCATTTGCCGGGGGACGCCGTTTTCCTCCGCCGCAGCGAGGTCCGCCGCGTTTTCCGCAAGGATGACCGATGCGCCTTCCGTCAGCGCGTCCGCCATGGCAAGCAACGCGCGGTTGCGCACTTCCCCGCTGGCGCTTTGCAGCGCAGGGATCGCCGCCCGTCCACGGGCGCAGAGTTCCGCAAGCGTCATACCGTTTTCCCCTCTTGTTTCGCTTCAAAATAGGTGCCGATGAACAGCCCGTCCAGAATGGAATAGAGCATCGCCGGGTCGTCCCCGTTGCAGATGATCATGGGGATACCCGCCTCCGTCACCATACGGGCGCTTTGCAGTTTGGCGACCATGCCGCCGGTTCCCCGGGCAGAGCCCGCGCCTCCCGCACTGGCTTCGATCTCCGGCGTGATGGCGGAAACGCAGTCCAGCAGCTTCGCGTTCGGATCCTTGCGGGGGTCGGAGGTGTACAGTCCGTTCACGTCGGACAGGTTGACCAGCAGGTCCGCACCGGAAAGCAGCGCGACGATGGCAGCCAGCGTATCGTTACTGCCGAACCGGATCTGCTCGTCGGACACGGTGTCGTTCTCGTTGACGATGGGGAGTACCCCCGCTTCCAGCAGGGTTTCCACCGTATTTTTCGCCTTTTCATAGCGGGCTTCGTCGTCTATGATCTCTTTGGTCAGCAGGATTTGCGCCACGGTGTGCCCGTACTGGGCAAACTCCCGGGAGTACATCCCGATCAGGTCGCATTGCCCCACGGCGGCGGCCGCCTGCTTCTGACGGGTGGTCAGAGTCTCGCGGTCAAATTGCAGCTTCGCAAGACCACACCCCACCGCGCCGGAGGAAACCAGAATGACCTGCTTCCCCGTATTCTTGATATCCGCCAGACAGCGGACCAGTTTTTCGATCTTCCGCAGATTCATGGTGCCGTTGGCATGGGTCAGCGTGGAGGTGCCGACCTTGACCACGATCCGACGGATGCCTTCCGTTTGGATCTTCATCGTCTTCCGTTTCACCCAAGGCAAAGAAGATTGCCCTTGATTTTTTCGTTTTTTCTATTATAATGGAAACAGATGGATTTTTCAATAGGGTTTGCAAAGAAATCCCCCGAAAAAATCCTCGGAAAGGAACGGTTTTCCCCTATGAAACACGAACCTCTGCTGCTCGCTTCCGCCTCCCCCCGCCGCGCGGAGCTGTTGACGACGGCGGGCATCCCCTTTGCGTGCGTCCCGTCCCATGCGGACGAATTGCCCTCCGGCAGCTGTTCCCCCGATTCGTTGGTGGTGGAAAACGCCCGCCGCAAGGCGGCAGAAGTCTCCGCTCGCTTCTCCGGGCGCGTGGTGCTCGGCGCGGATACCGTGGTGGTATCAGAGGGGCAGGCGTTGGGAAAACCCCGAGACCGCGAGGACGCCAAGCGGATGCTTTACGCCCTCTCCGGAAAAACCCACCAAGTGATGACCGGCGTGTGCATGACGGATGGAAAAAGAACGGAAACGGCGCTTTCCGTCACCTACGTCACCTTCCGCGCACTGGACGACGCCCTCATCGAGCGCTACGTCGCCAGCGGCGAATGTGACGACAAAGCGGGCGCCTACGGAATCCAGGGCAAGGGCTGCGTCCTCGTGGAACGGCTGGAAGGGGACTACTTCGGCGTGGTCGGTCTGCCCGTATGCACGGTGGACCAAATGCTCTCCCGCTTTCTGTTCCGCGAAAAAGATTGACAGCCGCAAGCCTTTTCGGTATAATGAAAATGACCGTTTAAAACGCACATCAAAGGAGGAACTCCCATGAACACACTCACCGTTGGGCAGGAAGCAGGAATCGGCAGGATCGCAAGCGTGACGACAAAACGCATCGGTGGGGATCTGCCCTTCGAAACCGTCGTGATCCACGGCGACAACGGGATGGACCACTTCCTCTATTCCTTTCCTTTTAATCCGCAGACAAGCAACTGTATGCCTCTGGCGTACTCGAAGCGGAACGGCTTCGGAGCGACGGTCTACGATACCGTCCTCAAGGCCGAAGAACGGGGGTATGCCGTCAAAGCCGGGGTCAACGCCGCATTTTTCGGCATGACCGGCATTTTGCCCGGCGGAATCCCCACGGGGAAACCGCACACCAGTTCCAATATCTACGGCGGCGTCGTTATCTCCGACGGCAGGATCATGCAGGGGGACAACCGATACGGTGCCGAATGGGAACTGCTCTTCCACAGTGACGGCCGAACCGATCTGGTGCAGTCCCGCATCGCCTATTCCGTCGCCGCGCAGGACAAGAACTTGCCGTTGGGGCATATCAATATGGCCCCCAACTCCCGGGAGACCACCGATTCGGAGATCTATTACTACGATTCCTTCTGCGGCGAAATGACCGAAACCAAAGCGCCGGGCGTCGAGGTCGTATGCGAAAAGCAAAACGGCAGCGAACTCACCGTGGGCGAAACGCTGGTGGGGAAAGTGGTGGAATGTCGGGAGACCGTTTCTGCCGGCGGCGCCATCGGGGAAACGCAATTTGTCCTGCACGCATCCTCCGACTTCCCGAGCGAGCAGTACGCCCTTCTTCGCTCCCTCGCGGTCGGGGACACGGTAGAGGTCAACGCCACAGAGACCGTCGCTTCCTCCAAAACCGCGATGGAGACCTGCAGCAGTGCGTTCGTGACCTACGGCTACCATATCGTCATGGACGGCAAAAACGTCACCGATTCCGACAGGCTGGGCTATGAATTCAACATCACCCGGGCGCAGCGCACGGCGATCGGCATCCAAGCGGACGGCGGACTACTCCTGGTCGCAGCGGACGGCAGAAAGCCGGAGTTCCCCGGCATGACCGTTTACGAATTGGCGGATTATATGATCTCCCGGGGCTGCGTCACCGTCGTCGATCTGGACGGCGGCGGCTCCACGCAGGTGACGGTGGAAAACGACTCCGGCGAGCCGGAATGTATTTTCGATTCGGAGAGCCGGTTAGTGGCAAACAGCCTGCTGATCGTCGCCCGCCCGAAAATCGACGCAAAAACCAAGGATCTCCTGCGTGCGCTGGTCGCCCGTGGCAGCGCTTTCGCGGAAAGCGAACCCGGTCTGACGGAAGCGATGCAATTCGCAAAAGGGGTGGTCGACGCCGAAACGTCCATGCCCGGCGATTACACAAAGGCCATGATGCGTCTGCGGAAAGCGCTGGAGTCCGTGCGCGCAAACGTGTAAAACAGCCGATATCAAAAATAGGCACATGCAAGAGAATCAAGCAGCCTGACGTATGTAAAACGAAAAGGGCGAATTGAATAATCTATTTATAGGATCATCAATTCGCCTTTTCTTGTTATTGTGGCAGTTTTATTTGACAAACATCTGATATTTACATTGTTTTATAAGCTTGATTATGTTAAAATTAAAATTAAGGAGAACTTATAATTATAAAAATAGTGTCGAAAAGAGAATTTTTTTGCAAAATACTTGATTGATATAGAGAAATATGATATAATGCAAAAAATGTAATTTGCATTTTAGGCTTTTAATGTCTGCTATTTGTTCTATTAGGGGAATAAAAATATATGGGAAACCCGCGTGAAAAGCTACGAGATTTTATAAATTCTACCTGTATCAAGATACTTGAATGGAGAGGGTTTGACATTTCCAAACCTTTTCTAAGTATTAATATATTTCGACATCTTATTTTAGCGTGTTGCTGTATAATAATGTTTGTATTATCGATTATTTCGATTAAGACAGTTGGACTTTTCTTATTTTTCTTTCACTTTATAAGTCTTTTCTATAAGTGGACGATAACGTTATTTAAAAAGCGGAATTGTAAAATAGAAGCTGATTTTAATAAAACTGTGGCTGAAATAAAAGTAAGTTCTCCTTATACCAAACAGTTTTCCCGGTTATCAATGGTGTTGCTGGTTTTGGCTTTGATATTCGTACTCGCTATTTGTAAAATTCCTAATATTACCTTCGATGTACTGTACACAATCGCCGTGTATTTGAGCATAATAACCACGCTGGTGTGGGATGTTCTTGATGGTTTGGTATCACTCTATCATGCAAAGCCGCATATTAATGTCATTGAAATCCAATAAGGAATAAAGTTAGAAAAGAGACATACTTATGGAATTGTTTATGCTGTCATCAGTGTTACTTGTTGTATCTATTATTATTTCAGCCATAGTGTATCAATATGCCGTAGAAAAAAAGAGAGCATACATTAAGTCGAATTTACTGATGGAAAATGATGGCGATGATCCTTGCAATAAAGATCATTCATTTACTGTTGAAACTGATTATGCTGAGAGATGGATTATAGAGGATTAGTATGAGAGCACTAATAGACTCATTTTGGGGACAGCTTGAAGCAACCAGTCAAAAATATCAGGTGAAAGATTCATCAATATGTTTCAATGTAGAAACATATGACGAATATTGTAAGCTTTTTAAAACCATTTATGATGATATTAAAGATCGTTATATGAAAAAGAACGTTCAAGCTTTAGATCGTCATAAAGTAGCTGCGGTATTTATAGTCTCAACTTTAGAAGCAAATGTTATAACTTATGAGAAAGAATTATCAGATAATCATCATTTCCTGGGCAAAGAGATGTTTGCAACAGAAGTTGCATGGGCTTGGATGCTGAAATCTTTTAATGAAAAGTTGAAAGATGTAGGTTTGAAAACAGTTGAAAGTTACCATATGCCTGTTCCCTTTGCTTGTGAAACCCCTTATTTTGATATATTTTCACGTAATTTATATTTTTCAAAGTCTAATACTAAATTAATTGTTTTAGATATTGCTGAGAAGTTGTTCCTATTAGAATATATTACGCTTTTGTATAATGATATTGATCCCAAGTTGTTGCAAGATTAGTTTTAATCACTAAATGTGCTACTGTCTATTGTGTGGTAACAAGTTTACAACAAACTTAAATATCAAAACCGACCTATGATTAATTGCACAGGTCGGTTTTTCACACCAAAATTGTTGAACTTTTATTGAAATAGCAACTACCAATTTGATAGCTAAAGCAGTTTGAATTATATATGGAAATTATAAAACAGCGCTTATATAACACTTTCAAGGTGTAATATAGGCGCTGTTTTCTCGTACAGAGTAGTATAAAGCAAGTTTTCTTGAAACGAAATTCCCTCTTACTATATTTACCTCCATAGATATCTTGTAAAATTAAATGAGCGATACGGAGGTAATACAATATGGCGAATACTTACGGGTATGTACGGGTTTCCAGTACAGATCAAAATGAGGATAGGCAGATGCTTGCACTGCGTGAAAAGGCTATCCGATACTGCCAAAGAGCAGTCAGATGTAGATGAGTTTATACGCAGGCTGAAAGCGTATATGGAAGTGCCGGAGCTGACGCGGGAGATGTGCATGGAGCTGATTGAATTCATCACCGTGGACGAATGCCCGGGCAAGTACAGCGAGCAGCCGAGAGAAATTCATATCTACTACAAGCTGATCGACAAAACCGCAAGCAAAGAACAATTCCAATCGTGGGAAAACAACAAGTGACGATTTTTGACATTAACAACTGTGCAAATATAACGCCGCCGCTTCAAACCAGCAGCGGCGTTTTTTTGTGCAAAATCAATAAATTGTTTCGAAAATATTTGGGCTGTGCTATGGATTGACAACAGCGTCGCTTTGCCTTATAATGAAGATAACAACTCTATAGAAAAAGGAGCAAGCAAAACATGAAGCTGAAAAGAAAACTTCTTTGTCTGACGCTTTCCGTGCTGATGGTGTTTACCGTCTGCGGAGCTTTGATGGTCTCCGCGGAGACCACCTTCCGGGTGGACAGCGGCGACGGATCCGGCGTTATGTACTATGGCGGGACCTACAATTCCTGCAATATACATACGCTGACCTTCAATACGGATGACTATGCCGTCATCCCCTTTTCCGCCTATTCGGGCGGCACGTACACCCTCAACGGGCAGTACAGCCAGGCCGTCAACTGGGGCTATGAACCGGTCGGCATTATCAACGGCGACTTCTTCAATATGTCCAACGGCTACCTGAACGATTACATCGTTTCCAACGGTGAGGTCGTCATCGGCGACTCCAACACCCACGGCAGCATGACCTGTATCATGCCGGACGGTTCCTTCAAGACCGTCGCGACCTCCCGGCTCAGCTTCGCCACCTACCTCAACGGCATGGAAGTGCCGGGCGGTATCTCCTACATCAACCGCCGTCCCAACCGGAATGCGGCGGATGGCTGGACCGACGCCCTGTACTACTACGATTTCACCGCGGCATCCGACAAATGCCCGCTGGCAGGCGTTGCCGTCATTTGTAAAAAGCTGGACGGCACCGTCCTTTCCATCGGCGGCACCATGGAAGCACAAGTTGTTTCCGTCGAGGAAAAGTCCAACGCCAACGGCATCACCCTCGCGAAGGATGAATTCCTCCTCTACGTCCGCTCCTCCTCCCCGCTGGCAGCAACGCTCAAAGCGCTGAAAAAGGGCGACTCCGTCACCGTCAACGCCAGCGAAACCGTGGCGGCTTCGGCTGACGTTACCACCAATGCCACTTCTATCCTTGCCAACATCGGCTACCTGGTCAAGGACGGCAAAAACTTTGCGGCCACCGATGAATTCAACACCATCGACCCGCACGGCAACAAATATAAAGCCGCTTGGACCGCGTTCGGCGTCAAGGAAGACGGCTCTTGGATGTTCTTCATCTCCGAGGCTTCCAATCAGCTGACGCAGCCGCAGGTGGCGGATTACATGATCAGCCAGGGCTGCAAGACCGTCATCCGTCTGGACGGCGGCGGATCCGTTGCCATGTACCTCAGCGATGCCGGAAACGGCAGTGAAGGCTACGCTTACAACCAGGGTCGTAACGTCCCGGACTGCCTGATGGTGGTCAAGCGCAGCAGCGCGGCTCTGCAGCCTTCCGACGAAACCAAGACCGCTCTGGAGGATCTGATCGCCAAGGCGCAGGATTCCACGGACGAAGACGTGAAAGCTGCGCTGGAGTACGCGCAAAGCGTCGTGAAGAACGACAAGTCCGTCTCCGGCGATTATACCAAGGCTATGATGCGCCTGCGGGATGCACTCAACAATAAGGGCGTATTGAGCACGATGTTGGCGCTCGCTTCCGGTGCAACCTACAGCGATTACAGCGAATATGTCCTGACCCGTCTGCGTGAGGCTTATGCCGCCGGTTCCGAAGTCTTCGGCAACCCCAACGCCACGGCGGACGAGATCGCCATCGCCACCGCACAGTTGGTCAAATGGGTGAACGCCAAGGGGGAATACTCCACCAGCGAAGCCACCTATCCCAAGATCACCACGGACGGCAACTTCTACTTCTCCCACTTCAACACCAAGATCGCTGAAGGCGACAATACCCTCTTCACCCCCGGTCAAAGCATCGCGCAGAATGACGCCAACCTGAAATGGGCGGGCGCGATCCTGCTTCACAAGAACGCGCACGGCAGTTATGTCGTAGAAAATGTCGTCAACGGCGCTGCAATGGGTTCGGACGACTATGTTCCCAACGAACTGGGCTTCACCGTCGTTCCGGAGGGCTACCTTGTCCTGGGTGCACACGGCGAAGAAAACAATACCGCGGTCAGAACCGCCGCGAAAGTCGGCTCCATCTTCGTCCCCCACGGCATAGACATCGAGAAGAGGAACATCGGCGTCGGCGCGTACTTCTCCTTCGAACCCGCTACCGGCGACGGTCACACCTTCGAATGGAAGGTCACGAAAGCTCCCACCTGCAATGAAAAGGGTTCGGAGATCCTCACCTGCACCATCTGCGGCGCGACCACCGGCAGCCCCCGCGTCCTCGACGAGCTGGATCACGTCTACAAGGACGGCAAGTGCCTGCTCTGCGGCGACATCCAGCCGACCAACGTCGCACTCGGCAAAGATTACAAAATCGGCCACGGCACAAATAATGCCACCTACAACGCCAGCCTGACCGACGGCAACGCCTCCACCGGGCTGTCTTACCAGCCTGATGAATGGTTCGGTTTTGTCGCTTCCAACACGCAGAACAATGTAGGTACCGCTACCATCGACCTCGGCGACAACTATGTCATCAGTTACGCCAGCGTCCACACCTACTTCGGCAGGACCGGCGACGGCGTCGTCACGCCTGCCTCTATGAAGGTGGAAGTCTCCTCCGACGGCACCAACTACACCATGTTGGGCGCAGAAGTAACGTATGCCAACCCCGAGCAGGCTCCCGGCTTCACCACCGAGTGGATCAACTTCGCCGGTGAAGAGACCGTGACCGGCCGCTATGTCAGATTGACGGTCGTCATTCAGGGCGCTTTCGCGTTCCTCAACGAAATCGAAGTGTATGGCGTCCCGGTCAAGGCGGATGATCCCGTCGATCCCACGCCTTCCGGCATGATCGGCGACGTGAACTGCAACGGCAAGCTGGACGCGCTGGACTACGCCTACCTCAAGCGCCACATTATGGGCACCTACAAGCTGACGGACGAAGGGCTCGCCCTCGCGGACATTGACGGGAACGGAAAGATCAACTCCCTGGACTATATGTACCTCAAACGCGCCTTCCTCGGGACCTATAAAATTCCGGAACGTTAACCCATACCCTCAAAAACCGCCGCCGCAGGGAAACCTGCGGCGGCACTTTTCTTTGCGCAGAATCGACAAATTCCCCAAAAAAGAGTTGAAAAGCGACACGGATTGACAATCGCTCCGCTTTGCCGTATAATGAAGAAAAAGTACCGATTCCATGAAAAAGGAAGTGCAGCATCCCTTGAACGTCCTGCGCAAACGACTCCCTCTCCTTTTGGCGGCAATTCTCCTCCTGTCCGCGGCGAGCGGATTCCTTTCCGCCGCGGCCGTCTCGGCAGGAGACGACGCCGGCTTCGGCAGCGTCACGGGGAACACCTCCCGCACGGTGGCCGAAGGGCTCACCTACGAAAGCACCTCCGTCGCCGGGACTGTCGGCGGTAATCAGCAGCTCCATACCCTCACCTTCAACCCGAAAACAAGCGATTTCATGCCCATCGTGTATTCCCAATACACCGGCTACGGAGCCACCACCCTGAATTCCGCCAAACGGGCGGAATCCGTCGGGTACGACGTGAAGGGCGGCGTAAACGCGGCGTTCTTCGGGTTCACAGGCAAAAGCGCCAATACCTACGGCGGCGTCAACATTTGCGACGGCAAAATTCTGCAAGGCAACAACGCCCACGGGGAGGCATGGGAACTGATCTTCAACAGCGACGGCAGCTCCGCGCTGGTGCGCTCCAGAGTCACCTACTCCCTCGTCGCCCAGCACGGCGCGTGGAACGCCCCGCTGACCTACATCAACATCTGCCCCGAAATCAACAGCCAGGGGGAAAATACCACAGGTACCGGCATTTACTACTACGATACCTTCTGCGGCACCAAGACCGATACGAAAAAAGCAGGCGTTGAGATCCTCTTTGAAAAACAGAATCACACCGAGCTGACCGTGGGCGGCACGCTGATCGGGAAAGTGGCGGAAGTCCGGGCGAACACCTCCACAGGCAACCCGGTAGGCGCCACCCAGTTCGTGCTTTACGCCTCCGACGACAGCCCGTACGCTTCCTCCCTGCGCAAGTTTGCCGTCGGCGACGTAGTGGAGATCACCGCGGAGGAAACCGTCGTTTCTTCCAAAACCGCCATGGAAACTTGCAGCAGCGCGGTGGTCACATACGGCTACCACATCGTGGAAAACGGAACGAACGTCACGGCAAACGACGGGCTGGGAGACGCCTTCAACAAAGAACGCGCACAGCGCAGCGCCATCGGCATCAAGGCGGACGGCACCCTCGTCATCGTCGCCTCCCCCGGCAGAACCACCGCCAACACGGGACTTACCGTTTATGAACTGGCGGACTACATGATCTCCCAGGGCTGCGTCACCGCCGTAAATCTGGACGGCGGCGGTTCCACGCAGATGGTAGTGGAAAACGAATCCGGCGATCTGGTGTCGGCGGTCTCTACCACCCGCGCGGTGGCAAACAGCATCCTCATTGTCTCCCGCCCCGCCATCGACCCCGAAATCGCGGGAACGCTGCAAACGCTGATCGCCACTGCAACCGCGCTGGCGAACAACACCTCCGACGGGAACAAGGACGCGCTGAAGGCGGCGCTGACCCACGCCAACGCCGTTTTCACCGAAAAAACCTCCATGCCCGGCGATTATTCCAAAGCCATCATGCGTTTGCAGGAAGCGCTGGATACCAAAGCGCCGCTGCGCGAGCTGCTGAAGAAAACCGCCGGAATCAGCTTCACAGCGTACAGTGAATACGTCCTCGAGCATCTTCGCGCCGCGCACGCGGAGGCGTTCAAGGTTTACACGAAGGACAACGCCGCCCAATCCGAAATAGATCAGGTCTACGCGGAACTGCTGAAATGGTACAACGCCACCGGAAGCTACAAAGAAGGTGGCAAGACCTATCCGCAGCTCACGAACGAGGGCAATTTCTACCTCTCCTACTTCAACCGGAAGATCGAAACCGACGACTGCAACCTCTTCACCTCGGGGGAAAGCATCGAAGCAGCCGCCGCCAACCTCACGTACTCCGCCGCGATCCTGCTGCGAAAAAACGAAAAAGGGCAATACATTGTAGAAAAGATCGTCAACGGCGCCGCGGCCGGCGGTTCGGGAACCTACGTCCCCGAAAAGCTCGGCTTCACCGTCGTTCCGGAGGGCTGTATCGTCATCGGCGCCCATGGAAAGAGCAATGTCCCCGTCAGATTCGCGGCGGAAATCGGTCTGGCACTGGTCCCCCACGGGTTTGACATCGAAACGAAGACCATCGGTGTCGGCGCGTATTTCTCGTTTGAAGCGCCCGCACCCGTCGGCATGATCGGCGACGTGAACTGCAACGGCAGACTGGACGCGCTGGACTATGCCTACCTCAAGCGGCACATCCTCGAAACTTACAAGCTGACGGAGGAAGGGCTCGCCCTTGCGGACGTGGACGGGAACGGAAAGATCAATGGTCTGGACTATGCCTTCCTCAAACGCGCCTTCCTCGGGACCTATAAAATTCCGGAACGCTAACCCATTCCATATCCCATCCGAAAGCGCCGCCGCGGAAAACCCGCCACGGCGCTTTTCTTTGCACAAAATAGACAAATTTCCCTTAAAATATTTGGAACGCCATGCGGATTGACAACCGACCCGCTTTGCCTTATAATTGTAATAGATATCATAAGTTCTTATAAAGGAGCGGACACCATGAAGACAAGAAGCAAATTCCTTTGTCTGGCACTTTCCCTGCTGATGGTGCTGACCGTCTGTGCCCCCCTCACGGTTTCCGCCGCCGGATACCGGGTAGACGGTGGGAACGGCTCCGGCGTCGTGTACAACGGAACCGTTTACAGCTCCTATAACGTCCACACGCTGACCTTTGATCCGGCGGACTATGTGGTCCTGCCCTTTGCCGGATACGCGGGAGGCACCTACACGCTGGACGGGCAATACAGCCAGGCCGTCGCCCGGGGATACGATGTGGTGGGCGTGGTCAACGGGGATTTCGCCAACATGAGCACCGGCTATCTGAATGATTACATCGTCACCAACGGCGAAGTGGTCATCGGGGACGATACGCGGCATGGCAGCATGACCTGCGTCCTATCGGACGGCACGATCCAGACCGTCGACGCTTCGCAGCTGAACTTTTCCGCTTATTTCAACGGCGTGGAGGTGCCGGGCGGCATCTCCTACATCAACCGCCGTCCCAACCGCACCGCAGCGGACGGCTGGACGGACGCCATCTACTACTTTGACGTCTACGCCGCGCCGGACAAATGCCCCCTTGCGGGCGTCGCGGTGCTGTGCAAAAAATTGAACGGCACCGTCCTGTCCATCGGCGGCACCATGGAAGCGCAAGTCGTCTCCGTGGAGGAAAAGCCCAACGCCAACGGAATTAATCCGGCGAAGGATGAATTCCTCCTGTACGTGCGGGCGACTTCCCCGCTGGCAAACACGCTGAAAGCGCTGAAAAAAGGGGATTCCGTCACCATCTCGACCTCCGAAACCGTCGAAGCGTCCGTGGAGACCGTCACCAACGCCACCTCCATCCTCGCCAACATCGGCTATCTGGTCAAGGACGGCAAAAACCTTGCGGCGGACGCTTCCTTCAACAACGGCGCTCCCCACAGCAACACCTACAAGGCGCAATGGACCGCTTTCGGCACCAAAGCCGACGGAACTTGGGTGATCTTCACCTCCGAAGGCAACAGCGGAAGCACAGGGCTGAACCTCAAGCAGGTGGCGGACTATATGATGAGCCTCGGCTGCACCACCGTCATCCGTCTGGACGGCGGCGGCTCTTCCGCCATGTATCTCTGTGACGACGGCAGCGGCAAGGCGGGCTACAAGGAAAATTACGGCCGCCCCGTGGCGGATTGCCTGATCATCGCAAAACGGAGCAGCAGCGCCCTACAGCCTTCCGGCGAAATGAAAACGGCGCTGACGAACCTGATGAAGCAGGCGCAGGGCTCGGCGGATCCTTACGTGCAGACCGCTTTGGCCCACGCCCAAAGCGTGGCAAACCGCAAGACCTCCGTCTCCGGGGACTACACCTACGCCATGATGCGCCTGAAAGACGCGCTTTCCGGCAAGGCTTCGCTGAACGTGCTGATGTCCCTTGCGCTGGGCGCGGAGTTCAAGCAATACAGCGAATACGCCCTGACCCGCCTGCGGGAAGCGTATGCGGATGCGTCCAAAGTGTTCGGGAGCGGCAGCTCGTCGGCGGACGACATCGCCGTTGCCTACGCCCGGTTGGAGAAATGGCTGAATTCCAAGGGAAAATATTCCACAAGCGACGCCACCTATCCCCAACTGACCTCCAACGGAACTTTCTATCTTTCCCGTTTCAACGCAGGTATGCAGGAAAACGGCTGCAACATTTTCACCCCCGGCGCCAGTATCGAGCAGAAATATGCCAACCTGTGGTGGTCCAGCGCCGTCCTGCTGCGGAAGAACGCCCACGGCAGTTATGTGGTGGAAAAAACGGCGATCGGCGGCGGAAACACCACCCATATCCCGGAACAGTTCGGCTTCACCATCGTGCCGGAGGATTGCATCGTCATCGGCGCCCACGGCGCTTGCGAAAATACCGTCCGCTCCGCCGCCGTCACGGGGAAGATCTTTGTCCCCCACGGGTTTGATCTTGCAAACCAAACCGTCGGAGTCGGCGCGTATTTCACCTTTGAAACCGCGGACAGCGGCGGGCACACCTACGATTGGAAGGTCACAAAAACGCCCACCTGCACCGCAAAGGGTTCGGAGATCCTCACCTGTGCACACTGTGGCAAAACCACCGGCTCCCCCCGCACCATCGACGAATCCGGGCATTTCTTCCGTGACGGCAAGTGCCTGATCTGCGGAAGCGCTTCCCCCGCGGGACGTATCGGCGACGTGAACCGCAACGGCAAGCTGGACGCGATGGACTACGTCTTCCTCAAACGTCATATCCTCGAAACCTACAAGCTGCCGGACGAAGCGCTCGCTCTTGCGGACGTGGACGGGAACGGAAAAATCAACGCGATGGACTACGCCTTCCTCAAGCGCGCCTTCCTCGGGACTTATTTTATCAAAGATCCCAACGTATAAACGATTGTCACATCTCATCTGCCTATAAAGGAGGTGTTCGCCATGCAGCTGCAGGAATCCGGCGAAATGTATCTGGAAACCATCCTTGTTCTGACCCAGCGGGGGACGCCCTTCCGCTCTATTGACGTCTGCGAGGAAATGGGGTACTCCAAGCCCAGCGTCAGCCGCGCCATGGGGCTTTTGAAGCAAGGGGAACTCATTACGGTAGACGCCGGCGGCTACATCGCACTGACCGCCGCAGGGCGGGAGATCGCGGAAAAGATCTACGACCGACATAAACTGCTCACCGCTTTTTTCACCCGCCTCGGCGTCGATCAGGAAACCGCCGCCGCAGACGCTTGCCGTATGGAACATGTCATCAGCGACCGCTCCTTCGACGCCCTGCGGGACTTTATGCGCGCCCATCCGGAAGTGTAGCGCGCCCAACAAACGGTAAAAAACACGTATATACATTTTGAAAGGATCCAAACATGAGAACCAAAGTACCGGTTACCCCAATCGCCAGAAAGAAATCCAACACGTTCCTGATCGTCATTGTATGCTTCCTTCTTTTCGGAAGCGTGACGTTCTTGATCGCCGGTATCACCGAAGCGGTCGGCTCCCACGAGACAGTGGATATTTCCACCGTTGCCTACGCAGACATCAAAACGGGGGACGAATACTATTTCAATAACAATATGCTCATCGCCGGCACCTATGCCAAAATGACCCAATCGACAACGCAAAACGGCGTCGTGCAGTCCAAATCAGAGACGACTTATGCTCTGGTTGTCTTTTACGATGCAAAAAACAACCCATACTACGCGTCTCTTGAGATCAAACCGGCTGACGACATCTATCAAACCGTCATGAAAATCGTAAAAGCCGGAGAAAATGATGACATCAACCCTTACATTACGGGTTGCTTTGAATGTAAGCCTTTAGACCAAGACAACTATGAGTACTACCAAGACGGCATAGACGAATTCAACAAACAACTCATCAAAGAATACGAGGAAGAATTCGGTTATTCGAACAATCCCATAACGGTGACCAAAAGCATGTTCAATTTCAAGTATGACGCAAGCGACCCGCAGGCATATAAAGAGATGAAACAGGGTCTCGGCACCACCCTCTGCATCGCCGGCGGCATCATGCTGCTTGTCACCGGTCTTTGCCTGTTCCTGCTGCTGAAAAAGCGCAAGAAGATCCAGCAGGAGATCGCCCAAGCCGCAGCCGAGGCCGCGGAAGCCGCCCAGTTCCTGAATGATTTCCAGCTGTAAGCACAGGCGGGAGGAGCGGTAACGCCCCCAACCCCTGATCCCAATCAAATCCAAACGCCGGAGGGAACCGTTCCGTTTCCTCCGGCGTTTTTTATTGCTTTTTTATTTTTTCTTGCGGCGGAAGATACGCTTGACCCGCTTCCCGTCCGCCTGGAGCGCCTTGAGGTAGACGTCGAAGGTCTCCTTGACGCGGCGGGGCGTATACGTCGCAAAGAGGAAGTTGACCTTCTCCTTGCTATGCCGCGCCCGATCATACAGCAGTTCCTTTAGCTTCTCGTACTTCACGACGATGCCGGAATGGGACGCCCAGCGGCGGATCTTGCTCACCAAATGCAGGGAATAGGAGAGATCCACCAAAAAGAACCCGTAAAAGATCCCGATGAAAAAGTAACATGCGGGATGTTCCCCCAGCCACCCCGTCCACGCCACCGCGTGTCCGTGCAGGAAAAAGCGGTAAGCGGCCGCCAGCAGTCCCCAAAGAAACGTATAAAACGGGCAGATAACCCCTTGCAGATTGCCGAAATTATCCGTGTAATCCCACAACCGCATATTCAACAACTTGAGCAGGACGATCCCGGTGAGGTATTCCATCAGCGTCATCACCGCCACGATGATCAGCAGCGGAAGGACCGCGTCCAGCCACGGCGTTCCCGTTTGTACCTTTTCGCACAGCAGGCAGATGAGGTACATGAGCATCAGCCCGGTGCCGTACAGCGGCAGCGCGGGACCCGTCAGGAAACCGGGATTGATCCATTTTCCGTGGTCCAGACGGCGGCACACCACCTCCAGACACCACCCAAAGAAGCTGCCGAAGCAAAACAGAAATGCAAGGGACAGAAACATCTGCATTTCCGCCTACCTCCTTTTTTTCTGTCTTTACCGCCTCAAACGCGGAAATCCATCTCCGGTCCCGCGCTGACCATGGGCTCCCGGCGCTTCCGGATCAGGGAAGCCACCGCTCCAAAGCCCACCGTCATGACGATCAGATCCACCAAAAGTCCCACGTAGGGAAGAATCGACAGGATCGCGATAACGGCAGCAACCAGCGCGGCGGAAAGGAAGGGGTTCCACTTTGCCAGCCACACGCGGCTCAAAACCACGGCGGCGATGGCGTTCGCCAATAAAAAGACCACAAGATACAGCAGCAGGATCGCAACGCTGATCGGCCAGGTGATCGCCGGCAGCAGGAACAGAATGGCGGCCAACGGGATCAGAAGCATCGCCGCAAACCCTCTCAAACAGAAGGAGATCGGATGCGCCTTGAATTGCCGGGAGGCACGATCCGGCATGCGGCGAAGCACCAGCGTCACCAACAAAGCCACCGCCACGGCGGCAAGCATCGTGAAAGGCAAAGAGATAAGATCGGAGACGAAAGCGCTCCGGGTCTTTTTGAATGTCACCGCCTCCCGAAGGGCAAGGCTATCCAGCGACTTGTAGGAGTTGTCCTTCAAGCCGCTTACCACCAGCGGATCGGAGGAAGAAGTGACCTCCGCGGAGGCGAACTTCGCGTCCTCCAGAAAGATCACCTGTCCCGCTTCGCAGACCACCTTTTCCCGCACGGTGCCGCCGATATACACGGTCTCGCCATAGACGGAAAGCGTATCGCACGTCCCGAGGAACACCACCTGATTGCCGGCAATCTTCACATCCTTGGCGTCAAACTGTTCGTCGCATTTGACCGTCATTCCCGCCACCGTCACATTGCGTCCTACCGCACCGTTCAGCAGCATTTCGGTGGCGCAGGCGCGAATACTGCCCTTTACCTCACCCTGCACCGTAAGATTCATGGCGAGCGCCAGCAGATCCCCGCCGACGCTGTCCGTGACCTTCAGTTCATCGGCGGCTCTCAACAGATCCCCGCCGTCCGCCGTCTCCGTTTCAGCAAAGGCCGGAAGCATCAGCGCTGACAGCAACAGCAGCGCCACCAATCCGACAAACATCATTTTTCCGCATCGCTTCATGTCTATACCCGTTCCTTTCCCGGTGTTTCGTAACTGTTTTCTGCATCCATTATACAGGAATGTAACGCGTTTTGCAAGTATGTTTTGCGATTCCTTTTCATACAATGGGAACAAAAAAGCGTTGGAGGGTCCCTCTTTTGCCGAAGGAACATCAAAAAGTATCTGCGTCCCTGCTGAAGGGCGCGGCGGTGATGACCGCTTTTGCCCTGTGCGGCAAGCTGTTGGGCGTCCTGCTGCGGCTATACCTGACCTCCCGCATCGGGAGCGAAGGGATCGGGCTGTATCAGCTGATCATGAGTGTTTACGGGCTGTTTTCCACCGTGGCGACGGCGGGGCTGACCGTCGCCGTCTCCCGTCTGGTGGCGGAGAGAGCGGAGAACAGTCTTTCCAATGCGGCCCTGCTCCTGCGCGCCTCCGTGGTGGCGGGGCTTGCAGTCAGCCTGCTTTCCACCGCCGCACTGCTGGGGACAGCGGATTTCTTCGCGCTGCGGGTGGTAAGGGAGGAAAGCACGGCTCCCTCCCTGCGCATCCTCGCCCTTTCCATGCCCTTTATGGCGGTGGCAGCTTGTTTCAAGGGCTGGTTCATCGCCCGGCGACAGGTCCTGCGCAGTTCCTCCGCGTCCTTTTTCGAGCAGTGCGTGAAATTCGCGGTCATGGCGTTGTTCCTCAATGTCGTGATGGCCCGCACGAACGATCTGGGCATGCTTTGTACCGGTATCGTGCTGGGTGTAACCATCGGGGAGTGCTGCTCCTTTTTCTACCTGTGGATCGCTTACCGTTTCCTGCGGGGATACGTCCGGCGGCAGGAATACTGCCCGACGGAACGCTTCGGGAACAGCCTGCGGGTGCTGGGGAAGGTGGCGACCCCCATCGGGCTTTCCATCATCATGACCTCCCTGCTGCACACGGCGGAAAACCTGATCCTCCCCTCCGTCTTTGAGAAGTACGGCGGGGACCGTTCCACAGCGCTTTCCCAGTTCGGCATCATCCGCGGCATGGTGATCCCGCTGCTGTTCTTCCCCTTCGCCTTTCTGCAAAGTCTGGTCTCCGTCATGATCCCGGAGATCTCCCGGCTGGGGGTCTCGGACGGGAAAGCCGCGCGGGACCGGCAGATCGGGCGGATCCTCTCCATCGCCTTCCTGTTCGGCATCGCGGCGGGGGGATTGTTCTTCTTCCTGCCGGAGGAGCTGGGACAAACCTTCTACCCCGGGCAAGACGTGACCCACGCCCTGCGGCTGTTGGCGCTGGTGAACCCGTTTATGTATGTGCAGACCATCTCCGACGGGCTGCTCAAAGCGGTGGACGGGCAGAAATACACCCTTCGTTACAGCGTTTACAACTCCTTGCTTCGGTTGGTCGTGATCTACACCCTCATTCCCCTGTCCGGCGCGGAGGGCTATCTGCTGCTGCTCATGCTCTCCAACACCTTTGAGTTTGCCCTCTGCTACCGTCGGTTAAAGACCTACGCCCACTTTTCCGTCGGCTTCCTGCGCGGCGTGCTGGCGCCCCTCGCAAGCGCCGTGCTGGGCGGGATCGCAGCGCGTCTGACGCTGCACCTCCCCTCTTTCGGGAACGCCTCCCCGCTGCCCTCCGCCATGGCGGGATCTGCGGTCTATCTGGGCGTGTTCCTGCTGCTGACCCTCCCCCTCTACCGACAGTTCCTTCCCTCCGCCAGACGCAGAGAGCGGGCGGCGGCATGAGCTGGATGCACTATCTTCCGCCCCGCTTTCTGCCGGTGATCCAAGCGCTGCCGGAAGCGCTGGCGAAGCAGATCACGGAAGTCAGGCTGCGGCTGGAGAAGCCCTTTTCGATAACGGCGGGTGGAAGGAATCTGCTGCCGGACGAAACCGGATGCCTCCGTACCACTGCGGATGCGCTGCGGGTCACGCGCGGGGATCTGGAAGAAATGCTCTCCCGGCTGACGGAAGGCTCGCTCTACGCCTTTGAGGAGCCCCTCGGAAACGGATATCTGCCGCTGCCAGACGGCTGCCGCGCAGGCGTGGCGGGGGAAACCATCCTTTCGCCCGGCGGTAGGCTGCGCTTCCGCAGGATCACGTCGGTCAACCTGCGCATCTCCCGCTTTCTGCCGTCCTTCGCCCGTCCGCTGACGGACAGGCTGCGGGAAGGCTCCCCTGTGGGCGCTCTGATCATTTCCCCGCCGGCGGGAGGGAAAACTACCTTCCTCCGCTCCGCCGCGTGGCAGCTCTCCACCGGCGTCCGCCCGTATCGGGTGGGCATCGCGGACGAGCGGGGGGAATTGGAGATCCCGGACGGCCTGTGCGACCGGATCACCGGCTGTGAAAAGGCAAAGGCCATCGAACTGCTGACTCGCACCATGTCTCCGGAATACCTACTCTGCGACGAGCTTGGTGTGGGGGAGGAGGGTCCGCTGCTGGCGGCGCAGAACACCGGCGTGCGGCTGATCGCCTCCGTCCACGGAGGCTGTTTAGAAGAAGCCACGCAGCGCCCTTGCGCGCGGACGCTGCTGGAAGCCGGTCTATTCGGCTACCTGGTGCTGTTGGAGCCCGGTTATCGCGTCCGTATCTTCACGGAAAAGGGGGAAGCGGTATGCGGCTGATGGGCGGATTGCTGATCGTCAGCGCCTTCTCCTTCTGCGGCGTCTCCTTCGCAGGGGAAGCAAAAACGGAGATCCGCGCGTTGGAAGCGCTGCTCTCCCTGTTGCGTACCCTTTCCCAACGTCTTTCCTGGGGAAAGGAACCTCTGCACACCCTGTTTTCCTCCATGGATGACCCCTATCTGGAGCGGATCGGCTTCCTCCCCCTGCTGCGGAACGCGGAGGGGCGCAACTACCCGGACGCATGGGAACGGGCGCTGCGCCTTCTGCCGCTGCCGCCGGAAGCGATGCGGGAAGCGCAAGCCCTCGGCGCCTCCCTCGGGCGCGTCTCGCTGGAAGCGCAGCTGGAGCGGCTCTCCCTCTGTATCGCTTCCATAGAAACCTGCCGCGAGAACGCACAGGACAATGCACGGCGGAAATGCCGCAGCACCGTCGCCCTGTGGGTGTTGGCGGGACTGCTGGCGGCGCTGTTGCTGATTTGAAAGGAATGGTAAGCATTGAATATCACTTTGATCATCCGTATCGCCGGCGTCGGACTGCTGGTGGCCATCATTTGCCAGATTCTGCAAAAGAACGGTCGGGAGGAACAGGCGACCTTCGTCTCGGTGGCAGGAGTTGTGGTGGTGGCGCTGCTGCTGCTTTCCGAGATCACCTCCCTGCTTTCGGCGGTACGGAGCGCCTTCGGAATATGAGGGTTGGGAGCGGATATGGATCTGTATGCCGTCTGCGGCTTTCTGCTTGCCGCCCTCTGCGTCAATCTTCTGCTGCGCCGCATCTCTCCGGAGTACGTACCCCTGACCGTTGCCGCCTCCGGCATCCTGTTAGCGGTCTACTTCCTGCGGGAAGCGGCGAACACGGTGGAAACCCTCTCCGGGATCGCCGCACAGTACGGGCTGGGAGGCTGGTTTTCGCTGCTGCTCAAAGCGCTGGCCATCGCCGTGGCCTGCCAGCTCACGTCCGCCCTCTGCCGGGACTGCGGGGAAAGCGCGCTGGCGGAGAAGGCGGAGCTTGCGGGAAAACTGGCCATTCTGGCGCTGACGCTCCCCGTGGTCAAGCAGTTGTTGGCACTCTTGTGAAGCGCTGTTTCCTCCTCGCCCTGCTGTTCCTTGCCCTGCTTTCCCTCTGCGGCTTTTCCGACACGGAGGAATCCCTCGCGGAGGACGCGGGCGTGGACGCCCTCTCCCACCCGATCCTGACCGAGGAGGAACTGGAAGGCGAGACCCCCATCGTCCTCTGGGACAAGCTGGGAGATCTGCTCCGCGGCGGAGCGGGAGACGCCCTCCGCGGCGCCTCCGGCAGCTTCGCGGCGCTGTTGGGAATTCTGGTGCTTTGCTCTCTGCTGCACGCCCTGCGGCAGCTCTCCACCTCGTCGGCGCTCTCCGAGGCCTGCGCCTTCGTGACGGCACTGGCGCTTTCCGGCGTCACCTACACCCTGCTCGCCGATCTCTTTACCGCCACCGGACAAGCCCTGATAGCGTTCACCGAATACATGGCGGCTCTGCTGCCGGTCTCCGGATCGCTGCTGCTGGCGGGAGGGAACGCCTCCGCCGCCGCTGCCTCCTCCGCCGGACTCTCGCTGTTCCTCTCGGTGGTTAGTCTGCTCTGCTCCTCGGTGCTGTTCCCCTTTTTGCAGATCTCCTTCGCCATCAGCTTCGCTTCCGCCCTGCCCGGCACAGTGAATCTCTCCCCCATCGGCTCGCTGATGCGCAACACCTCCGGTCTGCTGCTGGCGTTCCTCTTTTCCCTGCTGGGATTCCTGCTGACCATGCAGACCTCCATCGCCGCCGCAGCGGACAGCGCCCTGTTCCGCACCGTCCGTTTCGCCTCCGGGATTCTGATCCCGGTGGTGGGCAGCTCCCTGGGGGATGCGGCGCGTACCATCGCCGGCAGCGTTTCCGTCATCAAGGGGACCGTGGGCGGCGCGGGAGTGGTGGTCACGTTTGCCATCCTACTGCCCCCCTTCCTGCATCTGTTTGCTCACCGTCTGCTGCTTTCCCTCTGTGCCGCCCTTGCGAAGCTGCTGGGCTGTGAACGGGAAGGACAGCTGCTTTCCGAGCTGGGAAGCACCTTGAGCATCCTTCTGGGACTTCTTGCAGGAACGGAAGCGGTGGCGCTGCTCTACCTTTCCGCCTTCATCAAGACAGGAGCCGCCGTATGACGTCGAATCTGCAAAGCTACTTTTCCATGCTGCTGACCGCCTCGGTGCTGGGAGCCCTCTGCGCGGCGTTCGTGGGCAGCGCCTTCGAAAAGTACCTGCGATATTTGGCAGCGCTCATCTGCGTTCTGCTGGTGCTGGCGCCCTTTCGCTCCTTTGACGCATCCCACCTGTTCCCCGCGGACATTTCCGGCGCGGACGTCTCCCTGCCGGATGGCAAAACGCTTTCGGAACTGGCAGGCGAACAGGCGGAAAGCGAGATCTGCGCTTACATCGCCCAATGCCTTTCCGCGGAAACAGGCATAACTGCCACAGACGTGCGCATAGATATAGATTGGACAGAAACCCAACCGGTGATCCGTGCGGTGCGCCTGATCCTTCCGCCGGAGGATGCCCACCGCACAGAGGAGGCCGCCGCATGGGTGGAAAAAACCTACGGCGTTCCCGGTTACGCATCCGGATCCTGAACGCCGCGGAAAGGGGGCATACGGGGGATTGCCAAACGAATCGACGGCGATGAACGCCTTTTTCCGCAAATGCAAACGGATCAAGGGGCTTCCTTACCTGCTGTTGGCACTGGCAGCCGGGCTGATCCTGCTCCTGCTCCCCTCCGGGAAAGCCGACGACGCCGTGACAAGCGGCACGCCGGACAGCACGGAGTACCGTCTGGCGCTGGAACAGGAGGTCCGCTCTCTGCTTTGCGAACTGGAGGGCGTGAAGGATTGCACCGTGGTGCTGACCCTTTCCTACGGGTACGAATACACCTACGCCACCGACCAGCGGGTCAAGGAGCAATCCGACGGCAAAGAGACCGAAAAGACCATCGTCCTCGCCACCGAAAACGGAAATCAGACGCCCCTCCCCCTGCGGGAAAAACAGCCTGTGGTCTGCGGCGCCGCGGTGGTCTGTCCGGGCGCTGACGAAGCCATTCGCGCCCGCATTTCCTCCCTGCTGCGCGCGCTGTTCGCTCTGGAGGACCCCTTCATCAGTATTCAAAGCTAAATTTCATCATCATACAGGAGGCACCGTTATGAAGCTCAAACAAAAACTCTCATCCGGCGTAAAGAAGCTGAAGGAAAAGCTCAAAACCGTCAACGCCAAACGGCTGCTGGCGTCCCGCGCTTTCCTCATCAGCGGATGCGCCGTCCTCATCGTCGCCGCCGTAGCCATCAGCGCGCTGGTGGGCAAAAACACCGCGTCTCCGGGGAACGAATCCGAAAGCGGCAAGTTGCTGGGTAACTCCGTTCTGGTTGGCGAAGAGGTCTCCGGCGTGCAGGATACGCCCGCTCCGGGCGGCGCCGGGGAAGCGCTGGGGGAACCCAACGATCTGCTTGCCGTGACCGTGCTCAACCGCACCGCCGTGCGGGAGGACGCCATGGCGGTTCTGCAAAGCATCGCGGATAACCCGGACGCACTTCCCGACGAGCGGGAGGACGCCCTCGCCCAGATCGCAAGCATCATGGATGACATGGCGGCGGAAGCGAACATCGAAGCTCTCGCGCTGGCGCGGGGCATCCCCCAGTGCGTCGCCGTCATTTCCGGCAAGAATTGCAGTGTCATCGTGGACAGCGCCGAGATCAGCGAGGCGGAATGTGCCCAGATCGTGGAGATCGTCTACGAGCAAAGCGGCATCCTCCCCATCGGCATCAAGGTGATCCTGACCCAACAGCAGGAGGACGCTGCCTGACGTCCCCCGCATCCCCCTTCTTTAAAAACTCCATGGGCTTGCTCCCATGGAGTTTTTTGTATACCGAAAAACAAGGACTGCGAAAGGGGAGCTCCCTCTTCGCAGTCCTTTTTGGCGTATGGTATTGCGTGCGTCACATGGTTGACGTAACCGTCAGCGAGAGGCGCTTCGTCGCCGGGTCATAGACGATGGCGAGGATGCGATCCTCCCCCTTTTTCGCTACGTAGGCGGACTCCCCTGCCGGCGAAGCCCCCAGCGTTTGCAGGTATGGGGCAAGGGCGCTTTCGGGGAACTCCTCAAAGTAAACGGTCACAGACTCCTCCGTCTGACTGACGGAACCGATCCTGCCCTGTGCCGGCGGTTGGATGCCTTCCATCAGCTCCCCTGCCGGCCAAAGCTCCGGCACAGGATCCTCCCCGGAGGGGCGCGTCAGTACCACCGCGAGCACCACCGTAAGCAGAACCAGCGCCGCGACACCGGCGTACAGGATCATGCGCCCTTTTCCGCTTTGCAGGAAGGGTTTCACCCGCTCCCACAGCATCTTACGCTTTGCCCCGTTTTGGTTTTCCGAAACGGTCTTTTCCGTGTTGTTTTCCGTTATCGCCATCGGATCAGAACTTTTCCTGCCGCCACTTGACGATGAACAGCGCCGCTGCGCCGCCGACCGCCACAAAGGCGATGATCAGTGCGACGATCAGCCCGGCATAGGACTTCCCGCCGTCTTCTTCCCCGTCGTCTCCGCTTTCTCCGTCATCCCCGCTTGCTCCCGGGACGCTGCCCGTGCTGTGCTCCGGATCGGAGGTGGATTCACTGGGTTCCTCCTCCGCGGCACGCAGGATCACCGTCAGGTAGGGGGAATTATGGACATCCATCGGGGTCGTCCAGCCGGTCAGCTCGATCCTGCCGTGACCTGTCATGACAGGGGAATAGTTGCCGTTGCTTCCCTCCATCACCATCAGATCCACTTCGCTTCCCACGTAATCGTCCGCCAGCTCCATCACATTGAAAGCTGCCATCGTTCCTTCCGGGAAGGAAAGGTTCTCGGAGAGCTGATAGAATTTGAATTTTCTGTTTCGGGTGCTCGGGTTGCCCTGCAGCACCTGCTGGATGCTGCTGTACGAGGTCGCTTTCTCTCCCTCACTCACGACGATGCGGATGTCGCCGGACACCCCGTCGATCTTCTTCCCGCAGGGGATGTACCAGCGGATATACTGGATTTGCAGCACCACATATCCGTCGGAATTGCTCAAGGTGTTGATCTTATCGAAAACGGATTTTCCGATATAGCTGTTGGGAGAAAATTCCAGCTTGATATTCCCGTCCGAATCCGGCGTCCAGTCGAAATCGGTCGCTTGCAGGACGGTTTTCGTAGTTTGCTGCTTAAACTCCACCTCGATGGTCACGGCTTTCCCGATGTTTTGCAGGGTGAAGCTGCCGCTGCTGACGTTCTCCGGATTGCCGTCCACGGTCAGAGAAGCCAGCTCGTAATCGGGATCCGCGTTCAGCCAGAGGTTCAGCGATTTCCCGGCGTCGATATTGATCGTCTCGGTGGAACCGGCGGCGATCTCCTTTCCGTTGGCGGATACGTAGCCGCCCGCCGACACTTTGATGGTCACCGGGAAGGAGGACGGCATCTCTTGCTCCGACACGAACGTGATCTCGATCGTAGTGGGTTCCGTGATCTTCGGACGAAAGTCCGTTTGCGGGGTGTAGTTATCGTTGCCGTCGATGGCGATCTTACCCAACCGATAGCCTGTCGCCGCCCGCAGCAAGAATTGCGTTCTCTCGCCGGACAAAACGGTATCCCGGATCATCACCACTTCGGTGACGACATCGCTTCCGTCGCTGGAAATAACCCTGCCGTCCACCGTCACGCTGCCGGCGCCCCGGATGATGACCGTCACATCCCATTCAGGGATCTCCGGGGGATTGGAGGGATCCGACGGATCGGACGGATCATCGGAAGGATCAGACGATTCGGGCGGGTCGGACGGATCCGACGTGCCCTGATCCGGCTCGGTTTGCACCACCAGAACGCAATCGAACATCACGCTGCCCAGCGTATAAATGCCCGCGTCGCCGGGGAGCGGCAGACCGTTCATGGTCACGCCCAGCACCCGATAGCCCACCTCCGGAACGACTCTCAACGTCAGCGAGCTGCCTGCTTCCACCGAAATATGCGTCGAGGCGGAGTCACTGCCGTTGAAATACACGAACGCGTGCGAAACTTGCACCGTTACCGTGCGCATATCGGACGGATCTCCCGTGGAAGTATCGGAAGATTCATTGCTTTCCTCACTGCCTTCCACGGAACTTTCGTCACCCGAGGGCGTGTCCTCCGGATCCGGTTCCGCCAACACGCCGAGAGCGACCGTAAAGGTCAGAAACAGCGCCAGCAGAAGAGAGATACATAGCTTTACATTACGGGTCATGGAATTTCCCTCCGTACCTTGTTATCGATTAGAAACACTTATGCGTATACCGCAAATGGATATACATAGACATATTATTATACCATGTGTTTCCTGTTTTTCAAGAGAATAAATTGAAAATAAATTATGAACAAGCGGTTTTTTGCATTTCCCTCACCGAAGGACGAAATATTCCCGGTACCAGACCAAAAACATGAACACGCACCAGATCTGCTTCCAGTGATCCCGCTTCCCCTTCTGGTGTTCGTCCAGCAGCTTGAGCAGCCGGTCGGTGCGGAAAAACTGCGCCGCATAGTCGGAAGAAAAGGCTTTGCGTACCTCGGAAGCGTACGTTTCCTCCCGCAGCCATGCCCGCACCGGAACCGGGAAGCCCAGCTTCTTCTTTTTCGCCACCGCTTCCGGGATATGCTTTTCCGCCGCGCGCCGCATGGCGACCTTGGTCTCTCCGCCGCGCACCCGGTACTTTGCGGGGATGCGGGATGCGAGGGCGAACACCTCCCGGTCCAGAAAAGGCACCCGCAGTTCCAGACTGCTTGCCATACTCATTTTATCCGCCTTCAGCAGGATGTCCCCCATGAGCCAGGTGTGCATATCAATGTACTGCATCTTGGTCACCGGATCCATTCCCTTCAGCTTTTCCCGATAGGGGAGCGTCAGCGCCGCAGGGTTCCCGCTTGTCCCGTCGTAGTGCAGCAGCAGGCGCTTTTTGTACGCCTCGCTCATGAGATTGGTGTTGCCGATGTACCGTTCCTCCAGCGGGCGGGAACGGCGAATGAGGAAGTTGGCGCCCCGCATCCGGGGGAAGCGCCCCGCAAACCATCCCAAGCCTCTGCGCAGGAAGGCGGGCAGCTTATCGTACCAGGAGACCGTATACGGCTCCTGATAGACGTTGTATCCGCCGAAAAACTCGTCCGCGCCCTCGCCGGAAAGGCAGACCTTCACGTCCCGCACCGCGTCCCGGTTCAGGAAGTACAGCGCAGCGCCTGCCGCGTCCGCCAACGGTTCGTCCATGTGGTACTGGATGCTGGGCAGCGCCGCCCAGTATTCCTCCGGCGTGATTTCGCAGACGCGGTTCTTCACGCCGATCTCCGCCGAGAACGCCTTGGCGTACTCCGCTTCGTTGTAGCTGCGATCCGCAAAGCCCACGGTAAACGTCTTGTCCACATGGGCGATGCAGGCCACAAAGCTGGAATCCACGCCGGAAGAAAGGAAGGAGCCCACTTCCACGTCGCTGATCTTGTGTGCACGCACGGAATCCGCCATGACGCGGTCGATCTCCTCGACCCATTCCTCCTCACTTTTGCTTTCGTCCGGCGCAAACACCGGCTCGAAATAGCGTTCTACGGTCAGCTCACCGTCCGCATACCGCAGCCGATGCCCGCCCGGCAGTTTGTATACGCCCTTGAAGAATGTCTCTGTTCCCGGCGAATACTGGCAGGAAAGGTACAGCGGAAGCTGCTTTTCGTTACATTCCTTACGAAATCCCGGGTGGGGCAGGAACGCCTTGATCTCGCTGGCGAACAGGAACTGCCCGTCCCGATGATAGTAGTAAAAGGGCTTGATCCCGAACGGGTCCCGCGCCGCGAACAGCGTTTTTTCCTCCCGATCCCAGATCACGAAGGCGAACATCCCCCGCAGGTGTTCCGGCAGCGCGTCCCCCCACTCCTCATAGCCGTGCAGCAGTACTTCGCTGTCCGAACGGGTTTTGAACACATGCCCGGAGCTTACCAACTGCTCCCGCAGCTCCTGAAAATTATAGATCTCGCCGTTGAAGATCAACACCAGCCGCCCGTCCTCATTGTAGAGCGGCTGTGCGCCTCCCGCAAGGTCGATGATGGAAAGCCTGCGATGCGCCAGGGCGATCCCGTCCTCGCAGAAATAGCCCTCTCCGTCCGGCCCGCGGTGCGCGATGGTATCCGCCATGGCGCGCAGCACCGTTTCCTTTTCTTCAAGCGCACCCGTAAATCCGACGATTCCGCACATAGTTATGATCGTTCCTTTTCTTTCGTTATTCTTTATCCTTTCGCGTCATACCAACGCTTCCCCACGCCTGCGGAGACCTCCAGCGGCACGGAAAGGGACGCGGCGCCGGACATTTCCCGCTCGAGGATCTCCCGCACCTGCTCCGCTTCCTGCTCCGGGGCTTCCACGATGAGTTCGTCGTGGATCTGCAGGATCAGTTTCGCTTGCAATCCCGCTTCGGAAAGCGCATCGGACACGCGGATCATGGCAACCTTGATCAGATCCGCCGCCGTCCCCTGGATCGGGGTGTTGCGGGCGACCCGCTCGCCGAAGGCGCGGCGAACGCGGTTCTTTTCCGCCAGTTCCGGCACTTCTCGCCGCCGCCCATAGAGGGTTTCCACGTAACCATGCTCCTTCGCAAAGGTCTCCATCTGCTCCATACAGCCCTGAATGGAGGGATACTTTGCGAAATACTGCTGAATATATGCCTTCGCCTGCGCGACGGTGATCCCCAGATCCTTGGAAAGGGAGTACTCCCCGATCCCGTACAGGATCCCGAAATTGACCGCCTTGGCGGACTTGCGCATCTCCGGCGTGACCTCCTCCGGCGAAACGCCGAACACCTGCGCCGCCGTCGCCGTGTGGATGTCCTCCCCCGAGCGGAAGGCGCGGATGAGGGTTTCATCCCCGGAAATGTGCGCCAGAATCCGCAGCTCGATCTGGGAATAGTCCGCGTCCACCAGCACGCAGCCCTCCTTGGCACGGAAGAATTTGCGCAGCTCGCGCCCCTTCTCCGTCCGCACCGGGATGTTCTGCAAATTCGGTTCAGCGGAGGAAAGTCGCCCCGTCAACGTCATGGTCTGCTTAAAGGTGGTATGCACCCGCCCGTCCGGGGAAAGCACCTTCAAAAGTCCGTCCCCGTAGGTGCTTTTCAGCTTGGCCGCCTTGCGATATTCCAGAATCTTTTCTACCAACGGGTCGTACACGGCGAGGCTTTCCAGCGTCTCCGCATCCGTGGAATAGCCGGAACGGGTCTTCTTCCGATGGGGCAGACCCCGTTCTTCGAACAGCACCTCCCCCAACTGTTTTGGGGAACGGATGTTGAAGGGATGTCCCGCCAGCGCGTAGATCTCCTGCTCCAGTGCGGCGGCTTCCTCCGCCAGCGTTTCATTGAAGGATTCCAGCCCCGCTTTATCCAACTGAAACCCGACGCGCTCCATATTCGCAAGCACCCGCGCCAACGGGAGCTCCACGTCATCGTACAGCTTTTCCAGCGCCGGGGTCATCTCCCCGCGCAATTGTTCCCGTAGGGAAAAGTACAGCGCCGGTTCCGGCTCCTTTGCCACGGAGATCATGGCAGGCATATAGCGCGTCACCGCGCCGGGGAAGGAAATGCCGTTGTCCGCGGGGGAAACCAGATACGCCAGCAGGGAAAGATCCTCCGCCTGCGCTTTCAGCTCCAGCCCGTGCTCCCACAGCTGATGCAGCACGTCCTTGACCGACCAGAAGATCAACGTCTGCCCTTCTTCGAACAGCGGAGCGCCGTCCGCCCACTCGCAGAAATACCCCTGCGCACCATCATGGACGTACAGCCCCTCTTCCTCCGGCTGTATAGCCAGCAAGCGGCCGCAAAGCGCCTGCATCTCCGCTGCGGAGGCCTCGTCATAGGTGAGCTCCGGCATCGGCTCGCTCCTGCTGCCCTCCGGGGGGAAGGTGGGGAGCTGTTCCAACAGCCTGCGGAACTCCAGCTCCGTGTAAAGTGCCCGCAGGGCGAGGATGTCCGGCCCGCTGTAACGATAGAGCTCCGGCGAGCAATCCACCGGCGCGTCCAGACGAATCTCCGCAAGGAAGCGCGAGGTGTAGGCGGACTCCTTTCCGTCGATCAATTTATTCTTCATGGTGCCCCGGATCTCGTCCAGATGCGCGTAGACCCCTTCCAGGTCGCCGTACAGCCGGATCAGCTGATGCGCCCCTTTCTCCCCGATGCCGGGGATCCCCGGGATATTGTCCGACGTATCCCCCTGGATGGCCTTGACTTCGATCAACTGGCGGGGAGAAACGCCGTCCCGCTCGAAGATCTCCTTCACGCCGAATACCTGCGTGCCGTCGTTGGTGGCGAGATGCACCTTGACCCGCTCCCCGATCAGCTGGAAGCTGTCCCGGTCGCCGGTGACGATGATACATTCCACGTCCCGTGCGGAAAAAGCAGCGGCGAAGGTCCCCAACAGGTCGTCCGCTTCAAACCCCGCACACTCCACCACGGGCAGCCCCAGCGCCTCCGCCACTTTTTTGGCGTAGGGCAGCTGCAGCGCCAGCTCCTCCGGCATCCCCTTGCGCTGTGCCTTGTAAAACGGACATGCCAAATGGCGGAAGGTGGGCTCCCGCCGGTCAAACGTCACCGCCGCATAGGTAGGCGCCTGCGGCAGATCCCCCAGCGCCTTTCGCAGAATATTGACAAACCCGAACACCGCGTTGGTGGGCAGTCCCGCCCGATTGCTCAAGGGACGCACGCCGTAATATGCCCGGTTGAGAATACTGTTCCCGTCAAAGATGATCAACGTTTCCACGCATATCCTCCCCCTCTGTTCTGATTAGAATATTGTACCATAAAACGCCCCGTTCTGTCAAGGGCAGAACCCATGAAAAAGCGCCGTATCCGAAAGCCGGACACGGCGCTTAACGCTTGAGCTGTTACCGCTCCTCGCGGAAGTAGGAAAGTCCCAGAGACGCAGGTCCCTGATTCTTCTTGCTTTTCCGCAGGTTGACGATGATCAGCACCAGAATGGTGATGACGTAGGGGAGCATCTTGAGCAGACTGCTCTGAAGATTGCCGTCCGCCATTTGAACTCCCATGGCGGGCAAATAGATATACGCCCAATAGCAAAAGCCGAAAATCAAGGAGCACCAGAGCAGATTGAGCGGTCTCCAGAGGGCGAAGATGACCAGCGCTACCGACAGCCAGCCGGACGCCTCGATGGTGGAAACGTTCGCCGTCGACCACGAACCGGCCTGGAATTCCATGACGTAGGAGATCCCGGCGATTCCCACCAGTCCCGCACCGATAGACGACGCGAGATAGCGGTACCGCGTGACATTGATGCCCGCCGCATCCGCCGTCCCGGGATTCTCGCCCACTGCACGCAGGTGCAATCCGGTGCGCGTGCGATTGAGGAACAGCGATGCGAGGATCACAAGTACAATCGTCGCATACAGCATAAACCCATACTGGAAGAAAAGATCGGAAAACCAGCCCAGCTTATCCGACAGGAACGGAATCTTTGCGTTGAATACGCGCATGGCCGGATCGCAGTTGACGTTTCCGCTTTCCGATTTCACGAAGTAAATCGAAAGAAACTCCGCAAGTCCGCAGCCGAAGATGGTCAGCACCAGACCGACCACGTTCTGGTTGATCCGCAGGCTGACGGTGAAAAAGCTGTACAGCAGCCCCATCAGCATCGCCGCGCAGAACGAAACGCCCAGCGCAAGCAGAAGGATCACGATGACCGCCGGATTTCCCACCGCCTGACAATAGTTATACACCGCGATAAACCCTGCCGACGCCCCCACGCACATGGTGCCGGGAGTGCCGAGATTCAGGGAACCGGACTTTTCGGTCAGCAGCTCGCCGAGAGCCGCCAGCGCAAGAAACGCCGCGAAGGGGAATGCCTGCTGCACCCACCCGAGTATGTTTGTCCAGATCATGCGGCCGCCTCCTTTCCGGAATGATTGCGCAGAATACGGTACTGGATGAAGAACTCACTGCCAATGACCAGCAGCAGCGTCACGCCCACCAGAACGGACGCCGCAGGGGCAGAAAAGCCCTGATTCTCGTAAACCTCTGACATCCGCCCGGCTCCCCTCTCCAATGCGACGATCAACAGGGAGACCCCCGCCATGGTGAAGGTATTAAACTTGGATAGCCACGCGACGATGATCGCCGTAAAGCCGTACCCACCCGCCAGATCTTCCTTGATGGTTTGACCTTGGGCGGAAACGATCAGAAACCCGCAAAGGCCGCAGATGGCGCCGGAGATCAGCATGGTCCGCAGGATCACCTTATTGACACTGATGCCCGCGTAACGCGCCGTATTATGGGATTCGCCCACCACGGAGATCTCGTAGCCCTGTTTGGTCAGCCGCAGGTAGAAATACATGAGGATCGCGATCACGGCAACGATGACAATGAACCAAAAGTCCTCATTTTGCAGCCAGCTTCCGTTGGATCCTCCGCCCCAAAGAGAGCTGAGCCAGCCACGCTGTGTGTCTTGATTGATTATCCCCAGAGCCTTGTCGCTCCATTTGTGGCAAAAATACCAGACGATCCTTGCGGCAATATAATTCATCATTAAGGTGAACAGCGTTTCATTGGCGTTCAGCTTTGCCTTAAAGAAAGCAGGAAGCAATCCCCATATACCGCCCGCGATCACACCGGCAACAAGCATCAGCAGAAGAAGCACGGGGCCCGGGATCGAAGGATAATCATGCATCAGGAACGCGGCCGCCATCCCGCCGATCAGAACCTGCCCTTCCGCGCCGATGTTCCAGAAGCGCATCTTGAACGCCGGCGCCAGCGCCACGGCGATGCAAAGCAGTTTCGCCGACTCTTTCAGCGTCGCCCAAATCGAGATAGAGTTTCCAAAAATGCCTTTCAGCATCGTTCCGTAAAAGGTAATGGGGTTGACGCCGATCATGAACCACACAAACAGCGTATTGAGCAGCAGCGCCAGCACAAACGCGCCTACCCGCACGCCCCACGCCGCCGCCGGATGCATCCGGTCCCGCCGCGCGATATGGAACAGCGGCGCACGGGGCGAAGCCGAAACCGCTTTCGCTTCACTCTGCTTCATTGTCCGTCGCCTCCGTTCCCTTCAAATTGGTCATCATGTATCCCACCTGTTCCTTGGTGGTCTCCACAGCATTTACGATGCCGCTGACCTGCCCGCCGCACAGCACCAGAATCCGGTCTGCAAGCGCCAGCAGGACATCAAGGTCCTCGCCCACATAAATGACGGCGACGCCCTTCTTCTTTTGCTCATTGAGCAGATGATAAATGGTGTAGGAGGTGTTGATATCCAACCCCCGCACCGCGTAAGCCGTCATCAGCACCGCCGGTCCCGCGGAGATCTCACGCCCCACCAACACCTTCTGCACGTTGCCGCCGGACAGCCTGCGCACCGGCGTGTTCAGGGAAGGCGTCACCACTTCCAGCTCCTCCCGGATCTGTACCGCCAGCCGCTTGGAGGAACGGGTCTCCGCCAGAGGCGAATGTCCCTCGGAGTAGTGCCGCAACTGCATATTGCCCGTCATGCCCATGCCGCCCACCAGACCCATGCCCAGCCGGTCCTCCGGCACAAAGGAGAGGGAAACGCCCAGCCGTTTGATCTGTTTGGCGGTTTTCCCCACCAGGGATTCCTGCATGCCGTCCGGCGCGTCGTACAGGATCTCGCTGCCCGGTTCTACCTTCTGCAGCCCCGCGATGGCCTCCAGCAGTTCCTTCTGTCCGCAGCCGGAAATGCCCGCGATCCCCAGGATCTCGCCGCCGTAGGCTTCGAAGGAGACGTCCTTGAGCACTTCCACGCCTTCCTTGCCGCGGCAGCTCAAATGGGAGACAAGCAGCCGCCGCACGGGGTTCTCCACCGGCGGACGTTCGATGTTCAGTTCCACCTGTTTGCCCACCATCATATCCGTCAGGGATTGCTCGGTGGCGGTGGAAGTCTCCACGGTGTCGATATACTCCCCTTTCCGCAGGATGGCGACCCGGTCGGAAACGGAGAGCACCTCATGCAGCTTATGGGTGATGATGATGACCGTCTTGCCCTCCTCGCGCATATTCCGCAGCACGGCGAACAGCTTGTCCGTCTCCTGCGGCGTCAGCACGGCGGTGGGCTCATCCAGAATCAGCACCTCCGCCCCGCGGTAGAGCGCTTTGACGATCTCCAGCGTCTGCTTTTGGGAGACGGTCATGTCGTACACCTTGCAGTTCGGATCCAGATCGAAGCCGTAGGTCCGGCAGATCTCCCGGATCTTTTCGCTCGCTTCGGCAATGTTATACTTACCATGCAGCCCGAGGATCACGTTTTCCGCGGCGGTAAACACGTCCACCAACTTGAAATGCTGGTGGATCATGCCGATCCCGAGACGGTGCGCGTCCTGCGGGGAACGGATGGAGACCTGCTCGCCCCGGACGAAGATCTCCCCATGATCCGGGTAGTAGATCCCCGCCAGCATATTCATCAGCGTGGTCTTCCCGCTGCCGTTTTCCCCCAGCAGCGAGAGGATCTCCCCGCGCTTGATCTCCATGGTGATATTGTGATTGGCGACCACGGCGCCAAAGGTTTTGGTGAT
>JAFLUP010000110.1 GCA_022508745.1 Oscillospiraceae bacterium
GCGGTGTTCATGCTGATCTTCGGCGTGAACTTCAATATTTATTTCCTCCTGCTGGTCCGCAAGCTGAAAAGCGCTTTCCGCAACGCGGAGCTGCGGGTCTATCTGCTGATCGCCGGCGCTGCTACGGCGTTGATCGCGGTCAATACGTACCACCTGTTCTCGAATGTGGAGGAATGTCTGCGTACCTCCTTCTTCCAGGTTACCACCATCATGTCCACTACAGGGTTTGCCACCACGAACTATGATCTCTTCTGGCCGGACCTTTCCAAGACCATTCTGGTGGTATTGATGATCATCGGCGGCTGCGCCGGGTCCACGGCGGGCGGTCTGAAGGTCTCCCGGGTGATGCTGGTGATCAAGAATATGGCGCGGGAGGTCAAGCGCATCGTCCGTCCCCGCTCGGTCAATGTGGTCAAGCAGGATGGGGAGGCCGTCCCGCTGGATACGCTGCATCATGTGAGCAACTATATCACCATCTATGTTTTCATTATTATTATTACGACCCTTCTGCTTTCCATCGACGGTCACGGGCTGGAGACCAACCTGACCGCTACGCTGGCGTGCGTCAACAACATCGGACCGGGTCTGGCGAAGGTTGGACCGGCGGAGAATTTTGCGTTCTATTCGTACTTCTCGAAGCTGTTGCTGACGATGGATATGCTCATCGGTCGTCTGGAGATCCTGCCTATGCTGATCTTCTTCTCCCCGGCGGTCTGGAACCTGCGGGGGCTGCGCAAGCGGAAGGAAGAAAATGTGGACGTTTTGCAATAGAGTTTGTAATCGAGAGGGGAATGTCGAATGAGCGATTCGAAACATCTTTCCGTGGATCTTTGCGTCGGCGGCGGATTTTTCCTGCTGTTCGGGGTCGCATTGTGTATCTTCGAGCACGCAAGCTGGGTGTTTTTACCCATCCTGCTCTTCGGCGGAGCGGTGTTGCTCTACGGTCTGTTCCGTCTGCGTTTTCCAACGCTCCGCGCGACGCATTGCGGCTGGCAGACCACTTGCCCGGCTTTGGCGGTTTCCGCCTCCGTAAGTGTCGGATTCGTATGGATTCTGTCGCTGTTGGTCAACCGTCCCTTCGATTCCGACGCGAAGATCGGCAGGCTGGATCTGCTGTTTGGCAAGTTGGGCTGGGTCAGCTGGGTACTGCTGGTCGGTTCCCTCGCACTGTATGTGTGGCAGCGGCGCAAGCGCTTCTCCCGGATGGGCGTTTTGCTGGACGCCGGGCTGTGTGTGTTGTATCTCGCGCCCTTCTTCTGGAGTGTTTGCCTGCTGTACCGCTGGGCAGAACAATGGGTGCATTGAGGTGCATGGATAGGAAATGGAAAAAGACCCTTTTTGGGTCTTTTTTTCTTCCCGAAACCTATTGACAAATGTTTCCAAGTATGATACACTGTGCAAACTATGTGTATTTCGACAAAGGGGGAGATTTGCCACGGAACCGAAGAACACCGCGAGGATCGGGCGCACGGGAGAGCTTGCATGGCTGCTCGGCGTGCTGCTTTGTTCGCTGGGGGTGTGCTTTTCCGCCAAGAGCGGTTTCGGCGTCTCTATGGTAGTCGCTCCCGCGTATGTCCTGCACCGTTTCCTTTCGCCGACCATCCCGTGGATGACCTTCGGCGCGGCGGAATATCTGCTGCAAGGCACACTGATCCTGCTGCTGTGCGTCGCGGTGCAGCGTTTCAAGTGGAAGTATCTGCTTTCCTTCGTCACCGCCGTCTGCTACGGCTTCGCGCTGGATTTCTGGCGGATGCTGTTCGGAACGGAAGTTTACGGGGAGCTCTGGCAGCGCATCATCGCCTGCGGCGTAGGGGCGCTCATCACCGCGTTTTCCATCGCACTGTATCTGCGCACCTATCTGCCGCAACAGGGCTATGAGCTGGTGGTCAAGGAGTTGACCGAGCGCTACCGCTTCCGTCTGGGCAGAGTGAAATGGCTGTACGACATCGGTTCCTTGCTTGTGGCAATCCTGCTGATGCTGGTATTGTTCGGAACCTTCTCCACGGATATGGTGGGCGTCGGCACCCTGTTGCTGACGGTCATCAACACCCCTCTCATCACCCTTTCCGGCAAACTGCTGGATAAGTGGTTTACCTTCACTCCTGCGTTCCCGCGCTTCCGCGCACGGTTCGATCAAGTTTGTAACTGACCCCTTCTGTTTTCCCTTTCGGTTCGGAAAGGAACGGTGATCTTATGCTGTTCGGAAAACAAATCAATCGTTATTATTTGAAGTATGCTCCGATGCTGCTGCTGGGCTTGTTTGCGCTGCTCATCGTGGACTACTTCCAGCTGTTGGTGCCGGAGTTCTATCGAATGGTCATCAACGGGCTCAACGGCGGCGTTGAGGAGTTCAACATGGAATATCTGCTGGACGAGATCTGCCGCCCCCTGTTGTTCACCATCCTGATGATCGTCTTCGGGCGCTTCCTGTGGCGGATCTGCTTCTTCGGCTCCGGCGTCAAGATGGAAACGGATCTGCGTGGCAGAATGTTCGATCATTGCAAGGATCTTTCCCAGCAATACTATCAGGTCAACAAGGTGGGGACCCTCATGTCCCTGTTCACCAACGATCTGGA
>JAFLUP010000111.1 GCA_022508745.1 Oscillospiraceae bacterium
GGCTTCATCATGCCCTTGCCGCAGATGTGGTTGGGCAGACAGCCGAAGGGCTGGGTGCAGACGATGTTGCGGATGCCGTCGTTGATGAGGGAGAGCATTTCCGCCGTGAGCAGCCATCCTTCGCCCATCTTGACGCCGAGCCCGATCAGCTCCTGCACGCCCTTGCGTGCCTCGTCGAAGGCGATGGGCGGGTCGAAGGTGCCCTCCTCGCGGATGATGCGGTTGACGTCCTCCTGCTTGCGCACCAGATAGCGGTAAACAAACCCGATGAGGAACTTGCGGAACCGGCGGACGCCGTACAGCTCCGCGTCGGCGATGGCGTCGTACGCCATGTACATGATGAACTCCAATAGCCCGGGCAGCACCGGCTGTGCGCTCTCGGAGATGAGAAATTGCTCCAGATTGTTGTTGCCCAGCGGGGAAAACTTCACGAAAATTTCCCCGACAATGCCCACCTTCGGTTTCTTTGTCGATCGGTCCATGGGAAGCTCGGCAAAGGAGCGAACGATGCGCGCGTAATTCTTGCGGATGCGGCGATAACTGACCCGCTTTTCTTGGATCTCTTTGCCCAGCGTTTCTTCCCATTTCTCCACCAGCGCTTCCGTCGCGCCGGGGACGGTCTCGTAGGGGAGGCACTGGTTGCGCAGCTCCATGAGCAGATCCGCATAGAGAATGGCGGAAACGCCCTTAAGGAGCATGGGGAGCGTCAGCTTAAAGCCGGGGTTCTTCTCCAGCCCCACGAAGCTCATGGAGATGACCGGGACATACTCGTATCCCGCCTTCGCCAGCGCCTTGCGGATGAGGGAGATATAGTTGGAAGCCCGACAGCCGCCGCCGGTCTGGAAGTACAGGAAGGCGACCTTGTGCGGGTCGTACTTGCCGCTTTCCAGTGCGTCGATGAGCTGCCCTGTCACCAGCAGGGCGGGATAGCAGGCGTCGTTATGGACGTATTTCAGCCCACACTCCTTGATGCGCTCGATGCGGTCCTCGATGTCTGTGAGCAGCTCCGCATGGTAGCCGTAGGAATTGAGCACGCCGCAGACCATCCGGAAGTGGATGGGCAGCATGGTGGGGACCAAAATGGTGTAATCCTTGCGCATCTCCTCGGTAAACAGGACGCGCTCCGTCTTTCTCATGTTGTTCATACGGCTGCTCCTTCACGGCTTTCCCGTTCCTCCAGCGCTCCCAGCATGCTGCGCAGCCGGATACGCACGGCACCCAGATTGGTGATCTCGTCGATCTTCAGCTGGGTGTAGAGCTTGCCGTTGGATTCCAGAATCGCACGGACCTCGTCCGTGGTGATGGCGTCCACGCCGCAGCCGAAGGAGACCATCTGCACCAGCTCCACGTCCTTGTGTTCGGAGGCGTACTGGGCGGCGGCGTAGAGACGGGAATGATAGGTCCATTGGTTCAATACCTGCACCGGCGGAACCTCCGCGAGGTGGGAGATGCTGTCCTCCGAAACCACCGCGAACCCAAGAGAGACCGCCAGCTTGTCGATGCCGTGGCTGATCTCCGGGTCGATGTGATAGGGTCGCCCGGCGAGGATGAGGATGCGCTTGCCCTTCTCCCGGGCAAAGCGGACGGCGCGCTCCCCTTCGGCACGGACGGCTTCCATGTAGGCGTGGTACTGCTTTCTGCCGGCTTCCACCGCCCGCAGGCAGTCCTTGCGGGTAAAGCCCGCCTCCGGCTCATGCTTGCTCAGGTAGCGCCAAAGTCCTTTGGCACATTCTTTATCGGAATTGACGTTCAGATAGGGGTAGAAGAATTTCACGTCCCGCAGGGATTCCATGTTGCTCCGCAGCAGCTCGGAATAATATGCCACCACGGGACAGTTGTAGTGGTTGGCGGAACGCCCCTCGTCCACATTGTAGGTCAGCGCGGGGTAGAACAGAATGTCGCAGCCCTGCTCGATGAGCTGTTCCATATGCCCGTGCATGATCTTGGCAGGATAGCAGGCGGTGTCGGAGGGGATGGAGTATTGCCCCTTGGCGTAGGTTTCCCGGGTGGAGAAAGGGGAAACGACCACTTCGTACCCTAGGGAGGTGAAGATGCCGTGCCAGAAGGGCAGCAGCTCGTACATCCCGAGGGTCAGCGGCAGCCCCAGCTTCCTGCCCCCCGTCTTGACGGGAAGCGCGGCGAGCAGATCCCGTTTGAAGGCATAGAGGTTGGGCAGCGGTTCTCCCTCCACGCGGATGCCCGCGCCCTTTTCGCACTGGTTGCCGGAAAGGAAGCGCTCCCCGTTGGAGAACTGATTGACGGTCATGTGGCAGTGGTTGCCGCAGCCGTTGCAGGTGATGGCTTTCGCCGTGTGGGTGAAGGTTGCGATTTCCTCCGGGGAAAGCAGGGTGGATTTGGACAGGTGCAGCGCTTTGGCGTGCAGCGCCGCGCCGAAGGCGCCCATCAACGGGGCGATGCGGGGACGAATGACCTCCCGACCGATCTCCCGCTCGAAGGCGCGCAGCACCGCGTCGTTGAGGAAGGTGCCGCCCTGCACCACGATCTCCTTGCCCAGCTCGTCCGC
>JAFLUP010000112.1 GCA_022508745.1 Oscillospiraceae bacterium
AGGTCGTTGTCGATGGTCTTCGGGATGCCCATCACGCGGCACTCGTAGCCGTGGGCAAGCATATATTTGGAGACCTTGTTGCAGGTGTCCATGGAATCGTTGCCGCCGTTGTAGAAGAAATAGCGGATGTTATACTTCTTGAAGATCTCCAGAATGCGCTGATAGTCGGTCTCGTCCACGGAAGCGTCCTTGAGCTTGTAGCGGCAGGAGCCGAGGGCGGAGGAGGGGGTGGTCTTCATCAGAGCAAGCTCTGCGGGATCTTCCTCGTCCATGACGAACAGCTTGTCGTCGAGAAGGCCCTTGATGCCGTTGCACATGCCATAGACCTTCGTAATGTTTTCGTTTTCCAGGGCCGTTTTGATACAGCCGTAAGCGGATGCATTGATGACCGAAGTCGGTCCGCCGGACTGACCGATCACCGCTGCGCCTTTGAGTACGCTCATTGTGTTCACCGTTTCCTTTTTCATTTGTTTTGGGAATCTAAATCCTTTTTTATCCTCTCTATCTTACCACAGCGCGGATAAAAAATCAACCGCTTTTTCCCGGAATTTCCCAAAAAAACAAAATAATTTTTCGGGAATGTTTTGTGTCTTGACAGAGCGGGGGAAAATCTGTATAATAAAAAACGAAAAGGAAAAATGGGTGCCGTGTACCCATTTGGAAGTGTATCGAAGAAAGGATTGCGATTGCCATGACGGAAGCGGAACGGATCGCCGAATGGACCACCCGCGCACAAATCGGCGGGGAAGGGGCGGCGGAGGCATTTGAATCGCTCTACACATTTTATAGAAAGCGCGTATATTTTTTCTGCCATTGTATGCTGGGTGACGAGCCTGCCGCCATCGACACCACCTGCTCGGTGTTCCTGTATGCGTGGCGCAACCTGCGTTCCATGCCCGCCGAGCAGACGTTTTACCACTGGGTCTGCAGCAACGCGTTCTATTTTGCCAAGATCGCGCTGGCAGGTCTGCGCGGGACAAGCGTGACGGTGGAAGAGGTGGAAGGCGATCCGGCTCTGTTTGACGAGATGGTGCAGACGCCGGAAAAGATCTCCGCCGAACTTACGGTGCGGCGTTCCCATCTGGATACCGTCACCCAGCAGGTTCTTGCTCTGTCGGATGAGGAACGGATCTGCGTGATGCTGTACGACTACGCCCGTTTCCCTCTGGAGGAAGCGGCGACGATGGTGGGTTGCTCCGTGGATACGTTCAAATGCCGGGTGTATAACGGGCACGCGGCGATCTGCGAAGGGCTGGATGCGCGGACGCCCGGCGACGGAGGCATGTTCCGCCCGTTTTTGGACAAGCTGATCCGCACCTGCGGGAAGAACTGCACCATGCCCGACGAAGTGACGGAGCGCATCCGCACGGCGATCGCGGAAGGGAAGGATGTGGAATTCCCCGTCTCGGAGGAACCGCCGGCGGAGGAAAAGACCAAGGACACATCCCTTGCCATCAACCGGATCTGTATCATTCTCGCTTTCCTGTTCGCCGGTGCGCTGACCTATATCCTCTATTGGTTCATGTCCTCGCCGAATGAACCGGAAAATACTTCCGATGGCAGCTCCTTCCAGACGGAATCCTCCGTTTCGACGGGGGATACCACCTCCGACGTCCTTTCCGGCGTTTCCGAGGGGGAGGAAAGCGAAGAATCCTCTTCCCCCGATGAAAGCTCTGTCCCCGGTGATGAGAGCGAGCCGGATACGAGCAGCGGGGAGCCTTCTTCCGGTGCGGAGACAAGCGGGGGAACAAGCGAGGAATCCTCGCCGGAGGAATCCGTGCCGCCGGTACTGGGAGACCTGCCCCGCGTGACGGAAAACCTTCGCCTGCGCACCGAACCTTCCACGGAGGATCCGAATAATCTGGTGATCATGATCCCGAAAGGGTCGCACATTGATATTCTGGAAGGACCGTTCACGAATGACGCGGGGGAAGTCTGGTACCGCGCGCGGTATACCGCTTCTTCCGGGATTTATTTCGACGGATACTGTTCTGCGGATTATGTGCAGACGGAGGAATAGCCCGCCGCCGGAAAAAACAGGAAATTCTTGCCGAAACCCCTTGACTTTTCTACCGCTTTGCGGTAAACTGAACATACAGAAAATGCCAAAAAATGTTTTCAAAGGAGAACCCGAATATGCCACTCGTCACATCAACCGAAATGTTTAAGAAGGCTTACAGCGGCGGCTACGCCATCGGCGCCTTCAACGTCAACAACATGGAGATCGTTC
>JAFLUP010000113.1 GCA_022508745.1 Oscillospiraceae bacterium
CTCCTTGCAGCGAAGCTCGGTAAAGCGCTGATCCATCCCCCCACCTCTTTCCCTATCAGGATATGCGGGGAAAGGGACGTCCGATTATTGTTTGTTTTCGACGATTTTGGCTAAAACCATTTTTATGCGAAAGAGGATATCCTGAAATGCCGTGGTATGCCAGAAAATCAGCACATTGCACGCCGTTGGAATCAAAACGCTGCCAAAGCACCGAATCCACATGTTCCAAAATGAATACGGCACATTTCGCAGCGCCAGCCACGTCAGACCGAGCTCTGCACAAGCAAGCAGGAAATAAATGACTTCGGTGCACCAAAGAGTCCAAAACGGTCTCCCGAACAGTTTTTTTTCCACGATCACCATACGCCCGTGCCAAACAAAAAGTTGCGCGATGACCGTTCCGAACAAAACACCTGTAACACCCCATATTCGCAGAAGGACAACGGAAACAAGAAGATTGATCGCGGCGCCCACCACTGAAAAGCGGCGCTCAATCTGAAACTCTCCGAAGCAGCCGCGAAAAATCACGGCTGTCTGCGACCGTATGGCAATGTAGCCTAAGACAGCGTAGGAAAATACGAAGCTCATGGAGAGCCAGTACCGGGTGCCGAAGAATACGGCGATCGCATTTTGAAATACCATCGCAAACCCGGAAAAAACCATGGTCGCGAAGATGAAGCAGATCAGCTCTATCATTTTGTACAAGCTCAGCGCGTCGTCTTTTGTTTCCTTATAGACCAGATCCGCCACACTCGCCTGCAATGGACTAAGCATTCTGCGGAAGCCATTGAGAGCATAATTGCCGATCAAAATATAGTTGCCGTACAAACCGGTGGTTGTGACGTCAACAAGCAACGTAATCAGGAGGCTGTCTGTTGCACCGTTGATGGCGCCGGCGAATTTAATAGGAAGCAGATTGCGAATTTCTTCTGTAAAGTCTTCTGTGCGAAGACCCGACCAGGGAACAGGCACGGGTTTGACGAAAGGGTACTCTTTTTTCGCGGTTAACGCAATCAAAATGCGTCTGATAATGGCAGTTGCCGTATTGATTAGAAGATAGAGCAAATAGCTTCGAACGGTCAAAAGAACAAGCGTTTTTGCAATCAAATTGGCGACTGCCGCAGCCGTCTCAATACGAACGCACTTGTATTCCAGCTGTCCCGCGACAAGCAGGGTCCGCCAATAGTTGAGGAAATAAGAGGCTGTTGCCACAATGGAATACAAAATATACATCAGCCGGAAGTCGCTCCAGAAGTTGACCTTTCCGGAGAAAATATAAGGGAGGCAGAAAAAAAGGGCGAGGCAAATCAAACTGACCACAACACCCATGAAAAGGTAGATCTTACGGTACATGCTCAGCAATTTGGTGATCTGCCCCCGGTCATCCTCCGCAAACGCATGATACAAACGATAAGAAAAGAACCCATCGGCGCCTAAATCAGCTATGCTGAGCAAATCGAAAATATTGGTCAAAAGGGCATCATAGCCAATAAGCTCTGTTTCAAACTGGTGCAGGAATAACCGGCGCACGATCAGTCCGAGCGCAATCAGCACGATATATGCCCCGATAGAAGCCAGAACATTTTTTAACGCCTTTTGGGTTCTCATAAATCCACGTATTCAGAATCTCCCCGCAAAGTCCGTGCTCGCCACGCCGCCGAGCGGAAGCTTGACGGGCTTCCCCGTCGCCGCCGACTGATAGACCGCGAGCACCATCTCCAGCGCGTCGCGGCCCGCGCGCGCGTCCACATAGGGCGCGCGGTCACGCTCGACGGCGTCCATCATGTCCGCGAAAAGCGACGTATGTCCGTTTCCGTAGACGTTGCTCGTTGCCTCCCGCAGATTCTTGTTTTCCGTGTCCTCCGCGTCCTCGTTGGCAAAGTCCCACACGTCAATGTTGTTGGTGGAAGTGCCGCCAAGCTTGACCGTACCGGTCTCGCCGAACAGATACAGCGTCTCTTCCAGATTCTTCGGATACACGTTAACGGTCCCCTCGATCGTGCCGACCGCGCCGTTTTTGAACTTGACGACCGCCATACCGAGGTCCTCGCACTCCAAATAGTCGTGGAACTGGCGCTTTGTGACGCCGTAGACCTCGTCCACCTCGCCGCCGAGCATCCAGCGCAGCAGGTCGATGCCATGGATGCACTGGTTCATGAGGCAGCCGCCGTCGCTCGCCCACTTGCCGCGCCATC
>JAFLUP010000114.1 GCA_022508745.1 Oscillospiraceae bacterium
TCATTCTCAACTATGTCACGCTTAAATGTTGTTACCCCTTCTGGCGCATAATCAGGCGCTTCAAACTGCATAAAAACTTCTAAAGCAAGTGCAAGAGCCTCATGCACTTCGTTACAATTTATTTTTCTGATAGGATACATACTTCGTTCCTTTCGAATTCCGATTTCCGCAGCCGTAAACTACCGCTTCGCCAAAATCGTGTACGTTGCGCCCCAGTTCTTCAAAATGCGAACCTCTGAAAAGCCCGCTTCCCGCAAAATCTGCGTTTCATGCTCCGCCGTCAGGGGCGTATCGTAGTGGTAAAACCCATCGTCACAAATCCCCTGCTCCTGTTTGAGCTTTTCCAGCGTGGCAAAACATTCCTTCTCAAATTCCTCCGTCGGGGCGAAATAGTCCGTCAGGACAAAATATCCCTCCGGCTTTAAGGAGCGAAGCAGATTCCGGTAGAGCTCCAGCTTCCGCTCCCCCGGAAAATGGTGCAGCGATTCCACCGAGACGGCGGCGTCGTATTGCTCTGCGCCCAGCTCCACGTCAAAATAGGAACCGCAAATCAGTTGTAAATTCCCTTTCGGAAATTTTTCCTTCAGCCGCTCCAGCATGGCGCCGGAAAGATCAATGCCCGTAACGTGCGCATCGGGGTTGTAAGCGAGATACGCTTCCAGCTCCAGCCCCGTCCCGCAGCCCAGATCGAGGATCGCGACCCCCGCTCCCCTCGGCAGCAGCGAGGCGGTGTAAGGGTAAAACTCCACTGCGCCCTCGATGTCGTTCCGCATATGTTCGTCGTAGCCGGACAGCCGGTTTTCAAAGAACACGTCCATTTTTTCCAGCATATCATTCCACCCCGAGCAGCGCCGGCAGTTCCCACAGGCTTTTCAGTTCATAGTCCACGCGGATGCCCTCCTTGCGTTTCGCGCCCCGGGGGTTGTACCAACAGCAAAGGATCCCCGCGTTGTTTCCGCCCAAAATATCGCTGGTGAGGGAATCCCCGACGATCATGGTCTCTTCCGGCAGATAGCAGGTTTTCTCCTGCACAAAGTCAAAAAACGCTTTTGTGGGCTTCTGCGCCCCCACCACGGAGGAAATGAACACCCCGTCCGCAAGCTCGTCAAGACCGCACCGACGCAGCTTGGCTTCCTGCGCCTCCCGGCTGCCGTTGGTGACCAGATACTGCCGGAACTGCTTCCCCAATTCGTCAAACAGCCGCAGGGAGTCCTCCATGGGATACGCCACCTCTCCCAACGCTTGCTGGTAGTGTGCGTTGAATCGGTCGTAATCGGTATACGCCACACCGTAGCGGGCAAACAACTCTTGCAACCGCCCGGTAAAAACCTCTTTCTGCGTCACCTCTCCCCGCTCGTGCTTTTCCCACCAGGAGCGATTGATGGCGGAGTAGACGGAAAGCATCTCCTCGTCCATCTCCACGCCGATCTCCCGACAGCATTTCACCATACCGTATTTTTCCGCCGCGAGGAAATCCAGCAGCGTCCCGTCCACGTCCCAGAGCAATGTGGTGATCTTTTGCAAGGGGGTCCCTCCTTCCGTTTCAGAGCTTTTCCGTTACGGAAAAAGGCAAGTCGCGCGTTTGTTCGCCTGACTTGCCCTTTATCCTTTTGCTGCCAATGGTCTGAGTGACACGATTTGAACGTGCGGCCTCTACCACCCCAAGGTAGCGCGCTACCAACTGCGCCACACCCAGATATGCATCGGCAACGGGGGTATTATAGCACAGAACTTCCCCCGCTGTCAACCCCTTTCGGCGTTTTTCCGCGAAAAACCGTTGACTTTTTTTCGTTTCGGTGCTACAATACATATAATACGCAATGCGGGCGTGGCGGAATTGGCAGACGCGCCGGATTTAGGATCCGGTGGGCAACCGTGCAGGTTCGACCCCTGTCGCCCGCACCAAATTAGCACTAAAGTTATGATACCGTTTGTATTCAGGCTTTGGTGCTTTTTCTTTTAAAACGGCACGGAGATCAAGGTTTGGGTCCACGAAACCCCGCCTTTTTTGTTGGGGTAGAAAATTTCACAATTATGTGTTATAATTAGTTTGATAAATCGGAATTTCAAGATATTATGAAGTGGAAAGAGATGTCTAAGATAATTG
>JAFLUP010000115.1 GCA_022508745.1 Oscillospiraceae bacterium
CCAGATTTACCAGGATATTGGTGAACATCATGGAGATGGCGTTGGTGTCGTTGGTCACGCGTGTGACCAGCTTGCCCACGGGAATCTCGTTGAGCTGCGCGTGGGAAAGGGATTCGATGTGGGTGAACAGGTCCTCCCGCAGGCGGGAAAGGATCTTCTGCCCGACGATCTGCAGCAGGATCGCCTGAATGTACGTACACGCAAGGGAGACCAACAGGATCCCCGCGTAGACCGCCACGGCGATGAGCAGACGCCGCATGGGGAAATCGTTCTTGATCATCTCCTCGATCTGCCCGATGAGCAGCGGAGAGAGGATGTCGTAAGCGATGGAAAACAGCATGACCAGCAGCACCAGCAGCAGGGAGCGGACATGGGGGCGCGCATAGTGCAGCAGGCGGCGGACAATCTCCCCGTCTTTCATGTTCCGGTCGAAGCCGATGGCTTCCTTCTGCCGGCGGATCATCAGATACGCGCCGGTGAACAGCAGGGCAAACAGCCCGATGATCCCGCCTACGAGGATGAGAGGATACCATTCTTGCAGAACGCTCATATCACTCACCTACCTTTCCGGCAGCGTGCGCATCATCCAGCTTTTGCAGCTCGACCATGGTGCGGTACGCAGGGCAGGTCTCGTAAAGCTCCGTATGTGTGCCCACGGCGATCAGCTTGCCGTCCTCAAGGAACAGGATCTTGTCCATCTTCTCCACGGTGCTGATCCGGTGCGCGATGAGGATGGTGGTCTTCCCCGCCCGCACGCGGCGGAGATTTTCCAGGATGCTCTTTTCCGTCTTGACGTCCACGGCGGAAACGGAGTCGTCCAGAATGAGAATGGCGGCGTCCTTCATCAGTGCCCGTGCAATGGAGATGCGCTGCTTTTGCCCGCCGGAGACGGTCACGCCGCGCTCGCCCAGCACGGTCTCATAGCCCAACTGGAACTCGGAGATGTTGTCATGCACGTCCGCAAGGACAGCCGCTTCCCGGATGCGCTCTTCCTCCTTGTCGTCGGAGGCAAAGGCGATGTTGTTGGCGATGGTATCGGAAAACAGGAAGTTATCCTGCGGGACGTACGCCGCATACTTCCGCACGGTGCGGATGGGGATGCGGTTGACGTCCGTTCCGTCCAGAAAGATGGTACCGTCCGGCACGTTGTAGGTGCGCAGCAGCAGATCCACCAGCGTGGTTTTGCCCGAGCCTGTCTTGCCGATGATGCCCACGTTTTCCCCGGCATGGATGGTGAAGGACACGCCCTCCAGCACGTCCAGACTGCCTCCCGGATAGCGGAAGGTCAGGTTCTTGCAGGTGATCTCCCCGGTGAGCGGCGGGACTTCCTGCACGTCGGGGGCGTCGTCCACGTCCACCTTCGCCGTCAGCAGCTCGCTGATCCGCCCCAGAGAGGCTTTTCCGCGGGACTGCATCTCGATGAGCTGGGAAATGGCCATGATGGGCCAGACGATGGAGGTGAAATAGCCGATAAACTCCACCAACTGCCCGGGGCTGAATACCCCCTCATGCACCAGATAGCCGCCGTAGCCGAGGATGACACAGATGACCGATTCCACGAACAACGTGACGGAAATGTTCACCTTCGTGGAGATACGGGTAAAAGCGATATTGGCTTCCTCGTTCTGCTCGTTGAGTTTGTGGAAGCCCATCAGCTCCACGGTCTCTTTGACGAACGCCTTGATAACCGCGATGCCGGAAAAACTCTCCTGCGAGAAATCGGAAAGGGAGGAGAATGCCTCCTGCCGGGTCTCCCACTTCTCCTGCATCCGCTTGCCCACGGTGCTTGCCAAAAAGAGCAGGAACAACATAGGAATGAGGGAAAACAGGGTCAGCAGCGGGTTCATGCGCGCCATTTTGACCAGCGCCAGCACCCCCAGCATCAGCGCGTCGAAGAACATCAGCACGCCGGAGCCGAAGCAGTCCTGCACCGTTTCCAGATCGTTGGTGAACAGGGACATGAGGGTCCCCACCTTGTTGACCTGATAGT
>JAFLUP010000116.1 GCA_022508745.1 Oscillospiraceae bacterium
TGACCTCCGCCGTGACAGGGCGGCGTTCTAACCAACTGAACTACCGAGCCGGGTCGCACGCCGAGGTGTTTCCTCACGGCGCTTTGTTATGATACCATATCTTTGCGCATTTTGCAAGCCCTTTTCGGCAAAAAAAGTGGCTAAATTTCTGTCTTATTTTTGTGCTGTTTTGCCAATTTTTGCGTTTAGATCGTCAGGTCGGCAAAATTCCCGCCCAGAAAATCGCAAAGCTGTTGCGGATCTACCACCAGCTGCAACCCCCGTTTTCCGGCGCTGACGAGGATCTGTTCAAAAAGCGTAGCGGTTTCGTCCAGATAGGTGGGGAAGCGCTTTTTCATGCCCACGGGGGAACAGCCGCCCCGTATATAGCCGGTCAGCGGCAGCAGCTCCTTCATGGGGATCAGCTCCACCCGCTTGTCTCCCGCGGCGGAAGCGCATTTCTTCAGATCCAGTTCCTCCGCCACCGGGATGACGAAGACCAGCGGTCCCCGCTTTTCCCCTTTGGCGACCAGCGTCTTGAACACCTGCTCCGGCGGTACGCCCATCACCTGCGCCGCGTGGACGCCGGAAAGGTCGCTTTCGTCCACCTCGTAGGAACGGGTCTCAAAGGGGACGTTCCCTCCGCGCAGCAGGCGCATGGCGTTGGTGGTCTCTTCGTGTATTTTTGCCATGACGAAGTTCCTTTCCTTACGGCAGTAATTGCCCAATGACGGCGTTAGAGACCCGCCAGCCCCGTTCCGTGAGGGAGATGCGATCCCCGTTCTGTACCAGCAGTCCCAGCCCGCACAGCCGCTCCACGCGCTCCCGGGGCGCCAGATACGCCGGGATGCCGAAGGAGGTGCGGAGCCCCAGCAGGATCTCCTCCTCCAGTGCTTCCGCTTCCGAGATGCGTTCCGCAGCGGCGTAATCGTTTGCCCCCAGCGGGTTTGCCAGATACGCCTTGAGATCGGCGGTGTTGGAGAAGCGGCGCCCGTTCCAATGGGAATGTGCCGCGGGACCAAAGCCCAGATATTCCCCCCGCTGCCAGTAGCGCAGGTTGTGGCGGGCGTAATGCCCCTCCCGCGCGAAGGAAGAGATCTCGTAGTGTTCGTACCCATGCTCCGCCGCAAGACCGCACAGCAGGTCGTACTGCGCCTCCTCCTCGTCCTCGGAAGGGAAGGAGAGCGTCTGCCGATGGCGGTAGAACGCCGTCCCCTCCTCCAACTGGAGGGAATAGACGGAAAGGTGCGTGGGCGCGAGGGCGAAGGCGTCCAGAAGGGAACGCCGGAAGGTCTCCGCGGTCTGCCCGGGGAGGGCGAAGAGCAGATCCAGACTGATGTCGTCAAACCCCGCTTTCCGCGCGTCCGCAAGGCAGGTCTGCACGTCCCGGAAGGTGTGGATCCGCCCGAGGCGGCGCAGCTCCTCGTCGTCCGAGGATTGCATCCCCACGGAAAGCCGGTTGCACCCCGCGTCATGCAGGGCGCGGAAGAAGGCTTCATCCGCCGTGGCAGGATTGACCTCCACGGTCACTTCCGCGTCCGGGGAAAGGGAAAACTTCTCCCGAATGACGGCAAGCAGTCTGCAAAGCCGCTCCGCACCGAACACAGAAGGGGTCCCTCCGCCGAAATAGACGGAGACGACTTCTCGATGTTCGTCCGCGGCGCGGGTTTGCAGGCAAAGCGCCTGTAGATATGCGTCCAGCAGCGCGTCCTCCGTCTTTGCCACGGAATAGAACGCGCAATAGTTGCACTTCCGCACGCAAAAAGGGAAGTGGTAATAAACGGATACCCCTTCGGGGTCTCCGCGGGAGATGCCTGCCGGGTTCATCTCATTAGTCATCATCGTCAGGCTTCAACACCGCCATGAAGGCTTCCGACGGGATCTGTACCGAGCCGAAGCTCCGCATCCGCTTCTTGCCTTCCTTTTGTTTCTCCAGCAGCTTCTTCTTGCGGGTGATGTCGCCGCCGTAGCACTTCGCCAGCACGTC
>JAFLUP010000117.1 GCA_022508745.1 Oscillospiraceae bacterium
TATTCCCGCCTCCGTAAACAAGGCGGATTGGCCCCATATCATCGCCCATGAAAGCTCCCATATCAAACGGTTGGATCACCTTTTGAAGCCGTTTGCGTTCTTCGTGCTTTGCTTTTACTGGTACAATCCGCTGGTCTGGGCGGCGTATATCCTGCTTGGCAAGGACATCGAGTACGCTTGTGACGAAAAAACCGTCAAAAGCATGGAAAGCGACGGGCGGAAAGCCTATTCTCTGGCGCTTCTCGCCGTCAGTCAGGGGGAAAACATCCTGCTTGCGCCCCCGCTGTCCTTCGGCAGGGTGAGTGCGAAGGAGCGGGTTAAGCGGGTGATGAACCGGCGGATTCCCGCGTGGGCGGTGGGTCTCGCCGTCGTCCTCTGCGCGTCTCTGGCAGTGCTGATCATCTTTACCGTCGTGTCTGCGGACCGTTCCGAAGCCGATGCGAGCGCGGGCGCGGACAACAGCGACCCGTCCTCTCCGGAAGCGGAGGAAAACGTAAGCGCTTCCTCGGATCCGGAGGATCTCTCCGAGCCCTCCGACCCGGAGGAACCCGGCGGGATGACGGACGGCTCCGTCACCCTCTATAACGACGACGGAAGCATCCGATGCGTCGAGGACTACGCCGGCGGCTGGCTGGTGAAACGGACGAACTACCTGGACGGCAAGGTGGACCTCATCACCGAGTACGACCACTGGAACGTCATACGGGAGACGACCTTCGGCAACAACGGGGAAGTGATCGTCTGGGATCACGACGAAACGGGAGCGCTCCTCACAAAGACCGTCTATAACGCGGACGGGGACGTGGATTCCATTGGGGAATACACGGACAACTTCCTGACAAAGGAGACGACCTACGCCTTCGGACGCGTGCTGTACGTCACGTCCTACGAATACGGTCCCCACGGCAAGCCGACCCTGACGAGCTACTACGACAGGGACGGGATTCTCTCCTCCTACCTGGTCAACGAATACGACGGAGAGGGGCGGATGCTGCGGGAATCCCTGTACGAAGCCGACGGAACCCTTCACCGTGACCTGATCGTGGAGGAATTCGACGCCAACGGGAATCAGAGCCGGTGGTCCAATTACATCTACGACGGGGAAGGGAATCCGACCTACGAGAACCACTTCTATTACGAAAACGGAGAATTGAAGGTGGACGAGATCGTCCACGACGCATAACCGACGCAGGAAAGGAGGAGAAGAAATGAAGGAACTGTTTACCTATCTTTGTGACTTTTCTATCGTTACCTCGATTGCCATTTTGCTTGCGGTCCTGCTTCGCCCGCTGCTGAAGAAGGGACCGTCCTTTGTCCGCTGTATCCTCTGGGCGCTGGTGTTCCTGCGCCTGCTGGTGCCGGTGGGAATGATAAAAGTTCCGTTCGGTACCGTCAGCCTGTTTGACAACGCGGAGCAAGCCGTTTCCGCCCCCTATGAGGAGGATACCCCCGCAGAGGGAGTCTCTCCTGACGGCAACACGGTGCAGAAGCCGGTGCAGACGCCAACCGGGCAGAACCCGGGGGTGCAGCCCTCCGTCCCGCAGGCTCCCACCGTGCAGCCGCCCGTGAGCGGCACCACCCCCGGTTCCGGAGGTACCGTGTCCGCGCCTGCGATAGAGGAAAACACCTCGCAGGCAGAGCAGCTCCCGCAGGGAGAAACCCTCCAGCAAGGGGAAAGCGGGATCGACGTCCCCTTCGTCCTTTCCGTGGTGTGGGCGGTCGGTGTGATCGCGATGCTGGGCTATATGCTGGCAAGTAACCTGTTGCTGCGCCACCGGGTGCGGAACGCCATCGTGTATGACAGCCGGATCCGCGTGAT
>JAFLUP010000118.1 GCA_022508745.1 Oscillospiraceae bacterium
CCTTTTCGGGCACGGAATCCGCCACGATCCCGGCTCCGCTTCGCACGAACACCTTTCCGTTCTTCTTGTAGGCGATGCGGATGGCGATGCAGGTATCCATGTTGCCGGTAAAATCGATGTAGCCGATGGCGCCGCCGTAGATGCCCCGCTTGTTTTGCTCCAATTCCCCGATCAACTGACACGCCCGGATCTTCGGCGCGCCGGAGAGGGTCCCGGCGGGAAGCACCGCTTCGATGGCGTCCAGCGCGTCGCGGTCGTCGCGGATCTCCCCCCGCACCGTGGAGCCGATGTGCATGACGTGGGAGAATCGCTCGATGGAATGGAGCTTCTCCACCTGCACGCTGCCGAATTTGCTGATTTTTCCCAGATCGTTCCGCCCCAGATCCACCAGCATATTGTGTTCTGCCAGCTCCTTTTCGTCCGCCAGCAGTTCCGCTTCCAGCGCGGCGTCCTCCTCTTCGGTTTGCCCTCTCGGTCTTGTTCCGGCGAGCGGGAAGGTGTGCAGCACGCCGTTTTCCAGCTTCACGAGGGTTTCGGGTGAGGCCCCTGCGACTTCCACGTCCGTCCCGGAAAAATAGAACATATAGGGCGAAGGATTGATGGTGCGAAGCACCCGGTAGGTGTTGAAAAGGCTTCCCTCAAAGGGAGCGCTCAAGCGGTTGGAAAGCACGATCTGGAAAATATCCCCCTCGCGGATATGGTGCTTCGCTTTCTCCACCATGCCGCAGAACTGTTCCCGGTCGAACAGCGGGGTGACTTCGCCGAGCAGTTTGCCCCCCGGTTCCCGCTTCTTTTCCCCGTTCCGCAGGAGATCCACAAGCTGATGCAGCTCCATGACCGCCTTGTTGTAGCCGACCTCCACGTCGTCAAGGGGCATATTGACCATGAGTACGATCTTCTGCCGGAGATGGTCGAAGGCGATGACCTTGTCGAACAGCATCAGATCCACATCCTTGAAGGCTTCGGTGTCCTCCACGTCGCACTTCACCGACGGTTCGCTGTACCCGAGGTAATCGTAGGAAAAGTAGCCCACAAGCCCTCCGGTAAAGGAGGGGAGATTGTCAAAGCGGGGGCTCTTGTAATCGGCAAGCAGCTGCCGCAGATAGGCGGAGGGATCCTCCGTTTTCACCTTGAAATTCCCGGCTTGCAGCTCGCCGTTCATGCAGGTGATCTCCAGCTTCGGGTCGAACCCCAAAAAGGTGAAGCGCCCCCAGGTCTCGTTCGCCTGCGCGGATTCCAGCAGATAGCAATGGGTGGATACGTTTTTCAGGATCCGCATGGTTTCGATGGGGGTCGTGAAATCCGAAAGGATCTCACAGCTCACCGGCAGGACCCGGTACTCGCCGGTCGCCGCGATCTTTTTGACCTCTTGCAGAGTGGGCAACATGTTCATGGTTTTTTCCCTCCCGAACAAATAAAAACGTCCTTGACAGAATGATACACTCTGTCAAGGACGAATAATGGAAACACTATCCGCGGTGCCACCTTGCTTCACGGTATTGCCCGTGCGCTTATCGGGAAACCAACATATCCCCGGCATATGACGTCTGCCTGCAACGTCGCAGAATACTCTGTGAAACTCACATTTGACTGCG
>JAFLUP010000119.1 GCA_022508745.1 Oscillospiraceae bacterium
GCATACTGTTGGTGGAGCAGCCCAGCGCCATATCCACCATCAGCGCGTTTTCGAACGCCTCCTGCGTCATCACGTCCCGGGGGCGAATGTTCCTGCGCAGCAGCTCCATGATCTGCATCCCCGTGTGCTTGGCAAGCTCCAGACGGGCGGAATAGACGGCGGGAACGGTGCCGTTGCCCCGCAGACTCATGCCCAGCGCTTCCGTCAGGCAGTTCATGGAGTTGGCGGTATACATACCGGAGCAGGAACCGCAGGTGGGGCAGGTCTTACATTCGTATTCCTGCAGCTTTTCCAGCGTGATCTTCCCGGCGTTGTACTGTCCCACCGCCTCGGAGATGGAGGAAAAGCTGGTTTTCGCCCCGTCCACGTGTCCCGCCAGCATGGGACCGCCGCTGACGAAGATGCAGGGGATATTCAGCCGCGCCGCCGCCATCAGAAGCCCCGGCACGTTCTTATCGCAGTTGGGCACCATGACCAGCGCGTCGAACCCGTGGGCAAGCGCCATGGCCTCCGTGGAATCCGCGATCAAGTCCCGGGTGACCAGCGAATACTTCATGCCGGTATGCCCCATGGCGATACCATCGCAGACCGCGATGGCCGGGAACACCACCGGCGTCCCCCCTGCCATGGCGACGCCCATACGCACCGCCTCCACGATCTTGTCGATGTTCATGTGTCCCGGCACGATCTCGTTGTAGGAGCTGACGATGCCCACCATGGGGCGGGAGATCTCCTCCTCCGTCATGCCCAGCGCGTGATACAGCGCCCGGTGGGGAGCGTTCTGCGCTCCCAGTTTGATGGCGTCACTTTTCATGGGTTTGATCCTTTCTCTTTACGTATAGGACGGAAACCTTTCCCGGTTCCGAAGAAAACGGGAAAGGTTTCAACGAGACAGTTAGTTGTTGATGAGCTTTTCTTCGCCGTTCCAGCTGTACAGCTTGCGGATCTCTTCGCCGACGATCTCGGAGGGATGCTCGCTCGCCAGCTTGCGCATCGCCTGGAAGTGCACCTGTGCGCCCGCGCCGGACATATCCAGCAGGAAGTCCTTGGCGAAGGTGCCGTCCTGGATGTCCTTGAGGATCTTGCGCATGGTCTTCTTGGTTTCCTCGGTGATGATCTTCGGACCGGTGATGTAATCGCCGTATTCCGCGGTGTTGGAGATGGAATAGCGCATGCCGGCAAAGCCGCTCTGGTAGATCAGGTCCACGATGAGCTTCATCTCATGGATGCACTCGAAATAGGCGTTGCGGGGGTCGTAGCCCGCCTCCACCAGCGTCTCATAACCCGCCTGCATCAGAGCGCAGACGCCGCCGCAAAGCACCGCCTGCTCGCCGAACAGGTCGGTCTCGGTCTCCGTGCGGAAGGTGGTTTCCAGAACGCCCGCGCGCGCACCGCCGATGCCCAGCGCGTAGGCAAGTCCGATCTCCAGCGCGTCGCCGGTGGCGTCCTGCTCCACCGCCACAAGGCAGGGAACGCCCTTGCCCGCCTGATACTCGCT
>JAFLUP010000012.1 GCA_022508745.1 Oscillospiraceae bacterium
CGCCGAACCATCGCGGGTTTTCCGCCGGCAGCTTCCGGGACATGGCGCGGGTGGCAAAGCTGAACGTCCCCATGTGGACGGAGCTGTTTCTGGAAAATGCGGATTTCCTCGCGCAAGAGCTGGAAATTCTCATTTCCCACCTGACCTCCTACCGGGACGCGCTGGCAAACAAAGACGAACAAGCCCTCTCCGCTCTGCTGGAGGAGGGCGCGAACTGTAAAGCGGCAACAGAAAGGGATTCCTCATGAACGTGATACAAGTCAAAGCGTCAAAACCCTACGACGTGTGCATCGAAAACGGATTGCTGGACCGCGTCGGGGAGCTTTCCGCCCCGCTCCTGCCCGGCAGGACGGCGGCGCTGATCACGGAGGAAACGGTGAATTCCCTCTACGGCGACCGGGCGGTCGGCGCGTTGGAGCGTGCCGGCTTCACCGTCCATCGGCTGGTGCTGCCCGCCGGGGAGGAGACCAAGTGCCTCACCCGGTTTGGCGAGGTGCTGGAATTCCTCGCTTCCCGCCGGCTGACCCGCACGGATGCGGTTTTTGCACTGGGCGGCGGCGTCATCGGCGATCTGGCGGGCTTTGCCGCCGCGGTCTACCTGCGGGGCGTCCGTTACGTCCAGATCCCCACCACGCTGCTTGCGGCGGTGGATTCTTCGGTGGGCGGAAAGACCGCCATCGACCTTTCCGTGGGGAAAAACCTCGCGGGGGCGTTCCATCAACCCGCCGCCGTGTTCTGCGATCCGACGCTGCTCTCCACCCTCCCGCCGGAGACCTTCTCCGACGGCTGCGCGGAGGTCATAAAATACGCGGTATTGGCGGGAGAACCCCTCTATTCGCTGCTGCAAACCCCTGCTTCCGCCGATTGGGAAACGATCATCACGGAATGTGTTTCCGTCAAGCGGAACCTCGTGGAAGCTGACGAATTCGATACCGGCGAGCGTATGCTGCTGAATCTGGGGCACACCTTCGGGCACGCCATCGAGCAGGCGTCCGCGCTTTCCGTCACCCACGGGAAGGGCGTGGCCATCGGCACCGTCGCCGCCGCGCGGCTGTCCGCCCATTTGGGGCTTTGCGACCCGCAGTTGCCGGAACAGATCGCCGGGCTGCTTGCCCGCTACGGACTGCCGGTGGAATCCCCCTACCCCGCCGCGGAACTGGAAGGACATATGCTTTCCGACAAGAAACGCGCCGGAAAGACCATCCGTCTCGTCCTGCCGGAAGGGTTCGGGCGCTGCATCCTGCGGGAGACGCCCATCGACGAGCTTCCCGCTCTCCTGCGCGAAGCGTTCCCGGGAGCGTAATCATGAACATCACCGTGTCCCCCGCGCCCCTACAGGGCGAGCTGCGCGCCATCCCCTCCAAATCCTATATGCACCGGGCGCTGATCTGCGCGTCCCTTGCGGATCTCCCCACTACGCTGTACTGCCCGGAAACCAACCGGGATATCGAGGCCACCGCTTCCTGCCTGCGCTCGCTGGGCGCTGGGATCGTAACGGAAAACGGTTGGTATCACGTCACCCCTCTTGACACCTCCCTGCCCGGAACGGAACGGGCGGTGCTGGATTGCGGCGAAAGCGGGTCCACCCTGCGCTTCCTGCTGCCCGTCGCCGCCGCGCTGGGCAGAAAAACGGCGTTCCACGCCCACGGACGGCTGCCGCAGCGCCCCCTCTCCCCGCTTTACGAGCGGATGCAGGAACAGGGCGCGAACCTCTCCCCCTCTGGCGCCTTCCCGCTCACCGTGGACGGACGGCTCCGCCCGGGGGACTACCGTCTGGACGGAGGCGTCAGCTCCCAGTATTTCACCGGGCTGCTGCTGGCACTGCCGCTGCTGGAATCCCCCAGCCGCATCGACATCGAGGGCAATTTGGAGTCCGCTCCCTACGTGGAGCTGACCATGGGCGTGCTGGAAACCTTCGGCGTCACCCCCCTATGGGAAGGGAAGCGCATGGAAGTCCTCCCGCAGCCCTTCCGCTCTCCGGGGACCCTGCACGTGGAAGGCGATTGGTCCAACGCCGCCTTCTGGCTGGTGGCGGGCGCGCTGAACGGCAATATCCGGTTAACCGGTCTGCAAAGCGGTTCCCGCCAAGGGGATCGCGCCATCGTCCCGCTCCTCCGGGAGATGGGGGCAAACATTTCTTCCGACGGAGAAGGCGTTGCCGTCTCCCGCTCCCCCCTGCACGGCATTTCCATCGACGCAACGGACATTCCGGATCTGGTACCCATCCTTTCCGTGGCGGCGGCAGCGGCGGAGGGAGAAACGGTCATCACCGGCGCTTCCCGCCTGCGGCTGAAGGAAAGCGACCGCATCCGCAGCGTCCGTGAGATGCTCCGGGCGCTGGGCATTTTTTGCGAAGAAACCCCCGACGGACTGCGCATCCGCGGAGGCAAGCTGCACGGAGGTACGGTTGATTCCTGCAACGACCACCGCATCGCCATGAGCGCGGCTGTGGCGGCGTGCGCCTGCGAGGGAACCGTCACCGTCCTCGGCGCGGAAGCGGCGGAAAAATCCTACCCCGGCTTCTACCGCGACCTGCAAGCGCTGGGCGGAATCGCAAACGAAAGGAGCGACTAACCATGTTTACATTCGGAAATAAGATACGCTTACAACTGTTCGGGCAGTCCCACTCCCCCTCCATGGGAGCGGTGCTGGACGGCTTTCCCTCCGGGATCGCCATCGACCAAGAGAAGCTGGCCGCCTTCATGGAGCGCCGCGCCCCCGGTCGAGACGAGTTTTCCACCAAACGGCGGGAAGCCGACCGGGTGGAGTTCGTCTCCGGCGTGGCAAACAGGAGCGACGGAACCGGGGACACTGCAAATGAGAACGCAGTCATGCTGACGACCGGCGCTCCCATCTGCATGGTCATTCACAACGAGGACACCCGCTCCGGCGATTACGACCGGCTGCGCTTCATTCCCCGTCCTTCCCACGCGGATTACCCCGCCTTCGCCCGCTTCGGGGAAGCCAGGGATCACCGGGGCGGCGGGGAGTTCTCCGGCAGGTTGACCGCGCCCCTCTGCGCCGCCGGTTTCCTCTGTCTGGAGGTCCTGCGCCAAAAAGGCGTGGAGATCGGCGCTCACATCTCCTCCGTGGGGCCCTGCGAGGACGACCGCTTCGACCCGCTCGCTCCCCAGCTGCACATTCCCAAAGAGAAACCCTTCCCCGTGCTGAACGACGAACAGGGTGCGAATATGCAGGAGATCATCCGCGCCGCGCGCGCGTCTGCGGATTCCATCGGCGGCAGCATCGAGTGCGCCATCACCGGCGTGCCTGCCGGCGCCGGCGGCACCTCCTTCGGCAGTCTGGAAGGGCTGCTCTCCCTCGCCATGTTCGCCATTCCCGCCGTCAAGGGCGTGGAGTTCGGCAGCGGTTTTGCCGGCACCCAGATGCGCGGCTCGGAAAACAACGACCCCTACCGCGTCGATGGGGATCGGATCGTCACCTCCTCCAACCACGCAGGGGGCATCCTCGGCGGGCTTGCCACCGGTATGCCCATCCTCTTCCGCGTGGCTGTCAAGCCCACCGCCTCCATCGGGCGGGAACAGGACAGCGTCTCTCTCCCGGAGAAACGCAACGTGTCCCTGCAGATCGTCGGGCGGCATGACCCTTGCATCGTCCAGCGCGCCGTCCCCGTCGTCGAGGCCGCCGCTGCTGTCGCGATGCTTGATATCTTGCTGTGATATACGGGGACAGGTCCCCATGATTACCGGAAAGGAACCAAGTGTATGGACATCAATGACTACCGGGTCGCGCTGGACGCGCTGGATGCGGAGCTGGTGGCGCTGTTCTGCAAGCGCATGGAGCTGTGCGGCGGCGTAGCGCAGTGGAAGCAAGCCCACGGCAAGCCCATCTACGATCGCAGCCGCGAGCGGGACAAGCTGAATCAGGTCAGCGCGCTGGCGGACGAGCGTTTTTCGTCGTACACCCGCTGTTTGTACCGCTCTTTGATGGGGTACAGCCGCGCCTACCAGCACGAGCTGCTGGACGCCCCGTCCCAGATCTCGGAGCGCATCCTGCGGGCGCGCGCGGAAACGCCGGAGCTGTTCCCCTCCCGGGCGACCGTCGCCTGCCAGGGAGTGGAGGGCGCTTACTCCTCCCTCGCCTGCGAGAAGCTGTTCCCGGAGCCGGACATCCGCTTCTACCCCGCGTTCGAGGACGTGTTCGCTGCGGTGGACAGAGGGGAGTGCCGCTACGGCGTGCTGCCCATCGAGAACAGCACCGCCGGCTCCGTCAAGGCGAATTACGACCTGCTGGTGAAGTCCGACTGTTATATCGTCCGCAGTACCCGCCTGCTGGTGGGACACAGCTTGCTGGCGAAGCCGGGCACGAAGATGGAGGACCTGCGGGTAATCTATTCCCATGAACAGGCGCTGGATCAGTGCGCCCGTTTCCTCGCGAGCCTGCCAAACGTAGAAGTCCGCCCCTGCGCCAACACCGCTTTGGCGGCGAAGATGGTAGCGGAGTCGGAGGATCCCAGCGTGGCGGCCCTCTCCTCCCGCCATTGCGCGGAGCTGTACGGGCTTTCCACCCTCGCGGAAAGCGTGCAGGACGCGGGCGCCAACCGGACCCGCTTCATCTGCATCTCCAAAAAGCCGGAGATCTACCCCGGCGCCAACCGCACCACCCTGCTGATGGTCTTGAAGCACCGCCCCGGCGCGCTGTTTTCCGTGCTGGAACGCTGCAACGAGCTGGGCGTGAATCTGGTCAAGCTGGAAAGCCGTCCCATCCCGGAGCGGGATTTTGAGGTGCAGTTCTACTTCGATCTGGACATCGCCGCCGCCTCCCCCACCCTCACGCGGCTCATCCCCGCGCTGGAGGCGGAAGCGGAGGAATTAAAGTATCTGGGCAGCTATTTGGAGATTGTATAGCGTGATATGACCGTTCATAAAAACAGTTCGTTTGACGATTCACGCATCGTTTGCGCCCTGTGGCGCAAACGCAAAAGAAAGGATGGTGATTCAGTTGAAACCTTACGGTCTTTTGGGCGAAAAACTGGGGCACAGCTTTTCCCCCCGCATCCATTCCCGGTTCGGTCCCTACGAATACCGCCTGTTTGAAGTCCCCCGGGAAGAGCTGGGCGCGTTCCTGCGCAGCGGATCCTTCGCAGGGCTCAACGTCACCATCCCCTACAAAAAAGAGGTCATCCCCTACTGCGAGACCCTCTCCCCCCTCGCCGAGCGCATCGGCAGCGTCAACACCGTCACGGTGGACGCAGAGGGCAGACTGCACGGCTACAACACGGATTATTTCGGCTTCTGCCAACAACTGGCGAAGGCAAAGATCAACGTCGCGGGGGAGCACTGTGTGGTCATCGGCGCGGGAGGCGCTTCCGCCACCGTCTGCGTCGCCCTGCGGGATCTGGGGGCAAGACAGGTGACGGTGGTCACCCACAAAGAGAACACCCCGGAAAAGATCGCGTCCCTCTCCGACGCGGGGATTCTGGTCAACACGTCCCCGGTGGGGATGTACCCGAACAACGGGCAGTCCCCGGTGGATCTGACCCTGCTGCCCTCCCTGCGAGGGGTGGCGGATCTGATCTTCAACCCGCTGAAAACCGCCCTGCTGCTGCAAGCGGAAGCCCTCGGCATCCCCTGCGCGGGCGGGCTGACCATGCTGACGGCGCAGGCGAAGCAAGCCTCCGAGCTGTTTCAGGGCAAACGGATCCCCGATTCCCGCATCCCCGCCGTCACCCGGGAAATCCGCCGGCAATGCGAAAATATCCTGCTGATCGGCATGCCCGGCAGCGGAAAATCCGTCGTGGGCAGCCGCATCGCAAAAAAACTGCAAAAGCCCTTCGTCGATACCGATGCGGAGATTGAGCTGCGCGCCGGGAAATCCATCCCGCAGATCTTCGAGCAGGACGGCGAGGAAGCCTTCCGCCGGTTGGAAACCCAAGTGCTTGCGGACGTCACCGCCCGGAGCGGCTGCGTCATCGCCACCGGCGGCGGCGTGGTCACGCGCAAGGAGAACCATCCGCTGCTGAAGCAAAACGGCCGCGTGGTCTTTCTGGAGCGCCCGGTGGAGCTGCTTTCCCGCAAGGGACGCCCGCTTTCCTCCTCGGAGGAGGCGGTAAAACGGCTGTATACGGAGCGTTTTCCCCTTTACCTTGCCCTGTGCGACCTGCGGGTCCGCAACATTCGCACCGTCCATGAAACGGTGTCCCACGTCCTGCGAGCGCTGGGCTATTCTCCTGCAAAGCACCCGCAAAACGCCCATAAACGCCATCGGTAAAGACAGATCCGCAAAAATGATGGAATCTTTTTTGCAGAAAACATTGACAAAGCATATCAAGCGTGTTATACTAAACGCAGAATAAAAAAATGTAAAAGGAGTATTGTATCATGAAAAGAACACTCGCACTGCTTCTGGTTGCTATCATGGCGATCACCTGCACCGTAGCCGCTCTTTCCGTTAGCGCAGAAGGCGACACCGTTTATACGGACAAAGTCAACCTGCTGCCTAACAGCGAAACCAAGATCAGCAGCGACACCAAAGCCGGCTATTCTCTGGCTGACGGACGTCTGTCCCTGACCCGTACTGCCGACAGCACCGTCGCATGGCCCTCCATCAAGTACGATATGGCCGTGGAACTGGATCTTGCCGAGACGCCCTATCTGCACATGAGCTTCGAAACCTCCGGGGAAGGCGACAGAGGCGTGAACGGTCACCTCGATATCGCAGACGCCAACGACAACGTATTCCAATTCCAGCTTTCCATGCTGGCCGGCAATAGCGTTGACGATTTCCGCGATACGGACGAACTGTACATCAAGATCGACCTCGCGAAGGCCATCGAAGACTATATCGCGTATTATGTAGGTCGCGGCGAAGCCGCCCCCGAGGTTAATTTTGACACCACCGGCAAGCTCACCCTCGTCGGGATTGAGCTGTCCGTCTACGGCGGCGTGGGCGAGACCATCGTCTGGAACGCCCTCGCTCTGGCGAAGGAAGGTGCGGATGCGCCTGAAACCCCCGATCCCGTAGAGCCCGCCGCTCCCGTCACTGTTACCGTGACCAAGGGCGACGTCAAGTTCAACGAAGAGACCCTCGAGAAGCTCATCGACGGCGAGCGTGCCCTGGATGCGACCGCATTCGGCAACGCAGGCCTGATCAGCTTCCAGAACCCCGGCTTTAAAGATGGCAACGCCACCGTGGAGATCACCGTCGATCTGGGCGAAGTCAAAGCGGCAAGCTCCATCTACATGGATTTCTTCCGCGATGATAACGATACCACCGGTTCCTTCATCTCCCTGCCCTCCGCTCTGACGATCACCGTTTCCGCAGACGGCAAGGACTACTACGACCTCAACGCCGGCAACGCCGTCACCATCGCTGAAGGCACCGATCTGAAGATGAACACCCTCGCAGTGGACTTCTCCACCCGCCTCGCGATCAACGTCCGTTACATCAAAGCGGTCGTCACCTTCGATAACGAGTGGATCTTCCTGTCCGAGATCGGCGCAGGCCCCGCTGCGGAAAACAGCGTCCCGCTGAATCCTTCCGCTCCCTTCGCATACACCGAGGGCACGACGCCCCGTTACGGCATCGGCGTTTACACCGAGCCCGGCGAATATGACCTCCGCGACAACTCCGAAGGCGCTTTCTTCCAGAATTCGCAGATCATCATCGCCGCTTGGGACGAAACCGTCGGCGCATACAAGATCAACAGAAACACGGTCAACCCCTGGCCGAACGGCTACGACGAAACGGCTACCCTGAAAGAGGGCGAGATCATGGTCGTCATCACGACCCAGGGCAACATCAATGCGGAGAATGAAGAAGACACCATCTTCGCAGGCGTGAAGTGGATCGCGCGCGGTCTGAAGGAAGGCGACTATGTCGCTCTGAATACGGAGAACCAGACGCTTGCGTTCTACCCCTCCACCCATAACTTCACTGCGCCCAGCAATCCCCAGCCCGGCACCTCCGACACCAGCGACACGACCTCCGACAACCCCGGTTCGGGCGATAAGGCTCCCACCGGCGACACCGGTATGATCCTGTTCGTGGTGTTGAGCGTTGTCGCTCTGGCAGGCGTTGCTGTCACCGTCAAGGCAAGAAACTAAACCACAAACGCACAAATACAAGGGACTGCACTTCGCAGTCCCTTTTTTTATGCTTAAAGCATTGACAAAACAGATAAAACATGATAAAATATGAAAAAAGAAACAAAAAGGAGAACTGTTGTCATGAAAAAGAGACTCGCAATTCTTTTGGTCGCAGTCTTTGCGCTGACCTGCGCTTTCACTGCGCTCTCCGCAAGCGCCGCGTCCTATACGGACAAAATCGACCTGCTCCCCGCAAGCGAGGATGAGATCAAGGTCAACGGCGGCGTGCCGCTCTATGAACTGAAAGACGGCAAACTGTACCTCACCCGCGACGGCGCAAACGACATCGCATGGCCCTCTATCGTTTACGAAGTGAATCTGGAAGTGGACCTGTCCGAAACGCCCTACCTGCACATGAGCTTTGAAACCTCCGGTGTGGGCGACAGAGGCGTGAACGGTCACATCAATTACTCCATCGGCGACGGCGAAGTGACCAGCGCGCAGCTTTCCGCCATCGGTGCCAATGACGTAGGCGCCATTGATGACTATCGCGATACTGCCGACGTCATCGCAGACCTTTCCAAGTTCCTCGGCACCGACGAAACCATCTACATCCACAGCATCGACCTGTCCGTCTACGGCGGCATGGGCGAGACCATCATCTGGAACACCCTCGCTCTTGCATCCTCCGGCGAAGGGACCGACGAGCCTTCCGAGGAACCCTCCGAGGAACCCTCCGAAGAGCCTTCCGAAGAACCCTCCGAGGAGCCTTCCGACGAGCCCACTTCCGAGGAGCCCTCCGAGGAACCTTCCGCTGACCCCACTCCCAGCGAGTCTTCCGGCACGGAAGACCCCTCTTCCGACAAGACCGACGGCGAAAGCAAACCCGCCGATTCCTCCGAACCCAAGAGCGATGTAGTCAATTCCTCCGATTCCGCTGACGAATCCTCCGACGGGAACCTGTGGCTCATCATCGGCATCGTCGCCGCTGTTGTAGTCATCGGCGCGGTCGTGGTCGTCATCATCATCAAGAAGAAGAAGTAAGCCGGAAACGTTCCGAACGTTCATGAAAGGGGCTGCGTTCCGCAGCCCCTTTTTCACAAAAATTGTCGGTTTCAGGAGGATTCAAGCATGACCCCTCTTTTGGAAGGATTGAACGACGCCCAGCGGGAGGCGGTCACGTCTACCGAAGGGTATATCCGCGTGCTTGCGGGGGCGGGCTCCGGCAAGACCCGGGCGCTGGCGCACCGGTTCGCGTATCTGGTAAACGAGCTGGGCATCCTGCCCAGCAGGATCCTATGCGTCACTTTCACCAATAAATCCGCCAACGAGATGCGCCGTCGCATCCACCGGCTCACCGGCGACAACGACACCGGCTATATCAATACCTTCCACGGCTTCTGCGTCTCCGTTCTGCAGGAGGACAGCTTCGCCGTACAATACCCCAAGAGCTTTCTGGTGCTGGACAACTCCGATATCGACTCCATGCTGAAAATCATCTACGACGAGCGGGGGCTGACCCTGCGGGACATGACCTTCGGGAACGCCCGGGATCTGTTCGAGATCCGCAAGGGCGTGACAGAGCCCAACTACTATCTGGATCTGATCGACCTTTCCCTCGACGACCTGCGACGCAAGTACGAACAAGCGGTAGACGTGCAGGACATCCTCTTTTACGGCTACCTGTACCAGCAGAAGAAGTGCTTCGGGCTGGATTACAACGACCTGCTCTTTTTCACCCTTCATATCTTTGAACGTCACGCCGACATCCGCCGAAAATGGCAGGAGCGGCTGGAATATATCATGATCGACGAGTTTCAGGACATCGACGCCCCTCAATACCGGCTCATGGAGGTGCTCTGCGGCTACCACGGGAACCTGTTCATCGTGGGGGATCCGGACCAGACCATCTACACCTGGCGGGGCGCGAACGTGAACTATCTCCTGCACTTCGACCAGACCTTCCCCAACGTGAAAACCATCCCGATGATGTTAAACTACCGCTCCACGCCCCAGATCCTTGCGGTGGCAAACTCCCTGATCGCAAAAAACAAACACCGCATCCCCAAGGAGCTGCTCCCCACCCAGCCGGAGGGGGAAAGCGTCCTTTGTCACCATGGGGCAAACGCGGAAGCGGAAGCCCTCTGGATCGCTTCCCAAATCGAAACGCTGCACGAAAGCGGCGTCCCCTTTCGGGAGATCGCGGTCCTCTACCGCGCTCACTACCTGACCCGCTCCATCGAGGATGTCTTTCTGCGCCGGAAGCTGCCCTACGCCATTTACAGCGGCGTGCAGTTCTTCGACCGGGCAGAGATCAAGGACGCCCTCTCCTACCTGCGCATGGTGGCGTATCAAGACGACCTTTCCTTCCGCCGCATCGCCAACGTCCCCCGTCGCAACCTCGGGGAGCGGCGCATGGGCTTTCTGGAGGACTATGCCGCGAAACAGGATTGCTCCCTCTATGAAGCCCTTCGGCAAAACGCCGAAAACGAGCTGTTCAAGGGCACGCAGGCGAACCGCTTCCTGCGTCTGGTGGACGCATTTTCGGCGGATCACACTTCCCGCCCCGTCTCCGAGCTGCTCTCCGCCCTGCTGGATGAAAGCGGCTACGAACGGATGCTCCGTACAGAGGGCAGCCAGGAACGGCTGGACAATCTCGCGGAGCTGAAGCAATCCATCTATGAATACGAAACCACCTGCGGGGAAGAATGTACACTGGAGCATTACCTCGCCCGGGTCGCCCTGTTCACCAACAGCGACGCGGCGGACGAAAGCCGAAACGGCGGCGACAAGGTCCGTCTGATGACCGTCCATGCGGCGAAGGGGCTGGAATTCCCCCATGTATTCCTGTGCGCCATGAACGAGGGCAGCTTCCCCACCCGCAAGGTCAATACGCTGGAGGGCATGGAGGAGGAGCGCCGTCTCGCCTTCGTCGCCGTCACCCGTGCAAAGAAAACCCTTTGCCTTTCCGAAGCGGAGGGCAGGAATCTGGACGGCTCCCCCCGCTACCCCTCCCGCTTCCTGCTGGAGATCGACCAAAGCCTGCTGACCCACACCGCCCCGCCGCCGGAAAGCCTGCTGACGGAAGCGCGGGAGGTCATCGCGAACAGCGACCGGCAGATGAAAGCGGCGGAAAACCACGCAAAAACCCGTTTCCCCGTGGGACAGCGGGTCAAACACGCCGTTTTCGGCGTAGGCGAAATACTGGAAGTGGACGAGGGGCAATCCTGCTATCGCATCCGCTTCCACGGCATCGACACCCCCCGCGCCATCTCCTTCCGCGTGAAGCTGGAAGCCTATCCGGAGGAATTATGAACTTTCTTCTATTAAGCTGCCCCAGCGGCGAAGGACACAACAGCGCACGCCGCGCCATTGCGGAGGAGCTGGACCGGCAGGGCGTCACCTATACCATGGCGGACCCTGTCTCCTTCCAGAGCGAACGGGCACAGCGGATGGCGGCGGGGGCCTACAACTCCCTGATCCGTCGGTCCCCCCGCGCCTTCGGTCTGCTCTACCGGGCAGGCGCCCTTTACAGCGGAACGCATCTGCGCTCCCCGGTGTACTTCGCTAACGCCCACTATTCCGAAAATCTATATACCTACATTCTCGAAAACGGCTTTGACGCCGTCATTTCCACCCACCTGTTCGGTATGGAAGCGCTTACGGCCATCCGCCGCCGGCAGAAGGTCACGTTCCCCAGCTTCGGCGTGCTGACGGACTACACCTGCATCCCCTTCCTGCGGGAGGTAGATCTGGACCTCTGCTTCGTCCCCCACGAGGAGGTGCGGCAGGAGCTCATCCGCAAGGGGGTTCCCGCGTCCACCGTGGAGGTGAGCGGCATCCCCGTTTCCGCGCAGCTCCGTGCCCAGATCGACCGCGCGCAAGCCCGGGAACAACTGGGACTGCCCCGGGACAGAAAGGTCTACCTGATCCTGACCGGCGGTGTGGGCTGCGGACACGTCTGCGTGCTGTGTGACGAGCTGCTGCGCATCGGCGGGGAGGATGGGTTTGTCTGCGTGCTGACCGGCCGCAACGAAACGCTCCGGGAGCAGTTGCAAGCCCGCTTCGGATCAAATGCCCCCTTTCAGGCGATCCCCTTCACGGAGCAGGTGCCCTTGTATATGCGGGCGGCGGACGTGGTCATCTCCAAACCCGGCGGACTTTCCAGCACGGAAGCGGCGGTGGCAAACGTGCCGCTGGTGCATTTCGGCGCCATCCCCGGGTGCGAGACGAAGAACGCCGCGTTCTTTTCCCGCCACGGGCTCTCCCTCTGGGGAAAACAGGAGCGGAAAGCCATCGCCTTCGCCGCACAACTGGCGCATGACCCCGCCCAAGCGGAGGAAATGCGCAGAAAGCAGCGGGAGGTGCTCTCCCCCTACGGGGCGGAGACCATCCTGCGCCGCATCGCGGAAACCCTCGGCAAGACCGACGGAAAGGAGAATACGGAGCCATGATGCAGCTCTTCCATAACCATATCTTCCTGTGGTGCGTCCTGATTTTCGGCGGGTTTTTCAACGGGAGCGTCATGTTCAGCCGGCTGTTGCCCCTGCTCATCACCGGGAAGGACGTCACCGCCGAAAGCGACGACCGCAACCCCGGCGCCGCCAACGCCTTCACCACCTGCGGAGTGGCGGTGGGGATGCTCTGCCTGCTGCTGGATATGCTCAAGGGCTTCCTGCCGGTGTTTCTGGGGCGTATGCTGCTCAATACGGAGGACCTGCTGTTCGCTCTGGTGATCGTTTCCCCCGTGCTGGGGCACGCCATCGCGCCGCTGAACCGGTTCCGCGGCGGGAAGTGCATCTCCACCTCCTTCGGCGTGACCATTGCGCTGATGCCCGGCTGCCTTGCCGCCCCCATCCTCGCGTTGCTGTATATCCTATTTTCCACGCTGATCCGCGTCAAACCCCATCGCCGCCGCAGCATCCTTGTGTTCGGTCTTTTTGCCCTCCTGACCGTTCCTCCGCTTCTGTACGCCGGAAAGATCTCCTACGCCCTCGCCTGCGCGGTCATCGCCGTCACAGCGATCTATAAACACCACCGCGCCCCGCAGGAACAACCGGCAGAAGAAAAAAATCGCGCGATGCGATCATAATATCGCATCTACCTATTGCAATTTGCGCAAGTTTGTGGTATCATAATCACACCTATCATGAGTGCGCGAGGGACAAGCCCGTTGACCGCACAGCAACCTGCCGGGAGGCAAGGTGCTAACGCTTGATCGATGGGTGTGAAAGTACAACGCACGCTCATCGTAACGATGGGCGTTTTTTCGTACTCATGAGGGAAACTTCACACCAATCGGAGGACGAAAAATGCTTTCAAACCCCATCGCCGAAACCAACCGTATCTATGCCATCTGCGAAAACAGCGGGGACATCCTGCCGGGAGACGCCTTCCATGGCCTTTTCCTTGCCGAGCGGGACGACAGACTTCCTTCCGGGCTTACACGATCCAGAATGATCTGCTGCGGAACAATCCGTGATGATGAATTGCTGTTCCGCACTGAGGACGGACGCTGCTATTTTTCCATCCGCGGCGGTTGGGGAAGCCGGAACGGGGAACTATACGGACTGCGTGTCGGCCTTTTCCACGACTTCCGGCATCCCACCACGGCGGAGACCGTCCCCGCCGAAGCTGCGGCAACCCTCGAAGCCTATCTCGCCCGGAGCCGCTCCTTTCACAACGCGATGGCATACTACGCGAAGAAACGCACACTGGACGCGATCCTCTCCGTTATGAAAAACGCGAAAAAAGAATAAAAAATCCCCCGGAAAACGGTGCCGTCACCGCCTTCCGGGGTTCATTTTCTCATTTCACCTTCACCGAGACTTCTCCGCTGTTAAGCGCGCGAAGGGTTCCGCTGCCGTCATCTACGAGCAATTCTCCCCGGTCATTGATGTCCACAGCGCGAGCGGAAAACTGCTCCGTTCCCCGGGTCACCAACACCTCCTGCCCCAGCACGAAACAGCGTTCGCTGTACGACTTGAGATACGTCCCGTCCCGCAGGATGGCGTCGATATCCGCAAACCGCCGGAGCAGTGCCGACGCCAGCCGGTTGCGGTCCACGATCACGCCGGTCTCCGTCTCCAGATCGGTGACAATGGAACGGAGCTCCTCCGGCAACACCGTTTTGCGCACATTGATCCCGATGCCCACCACCGCGTAAGCGAAGGAGCCGGTCTCGAAATCCACCGACGCTTCCGTCAGGATGCCGCAGATCTTCTTCCCGCCCAGATACACGTCGTTGACCCACTTGATGGCGGCAGATCCGCCGGTCAGTTCCTCAATGGCTTCCGCCACCGCCACCGCCGCGTAGGTGGTCAGAAGCGCGCCGTCCTCCCCGCGGATGGCGGGGTGCAGAATGAGGGTAAGATACAACCCCGCGCCGGACGGAGAGAAGAAGGAACGCCCCATGCGCCCCTTGCCGCCCTCCTGCCGGTCGGCGATGACGCAAACCTTCCTTGCGCCCCCCGCCGCCAGCTCTTTGGCGCGGTCGTTGGTGGAGCCGAGACAATCGTGCAGCTCCACGGTATACCCGCCGTCCCCCATGTGGGAGATGGCTGCCGCGGAAAGTTTGTCGCATCCGGCAAGCACATAGCCCCGATTGGGACCCGCTTCCACCGCGAACCCCTCGGCGCGCAGCTGTTTGACGGCCTTCCACACCGCGCTGCGGGTCACCCCCAGCTTTTTCGCCAGCGCCTCGCCGCTGCAGGTGTCCCCCTCCAGCAGCGCTTGCAGGACTTGCTCCTTCAGGCTCATCTCTGTACGCGCCCGGAGCCGTCGCCACCGCAGAGCGCAAGGACCTCCGGCACCGTCACCGCGTTGAAGTCCCCCTCCACGCTGTGCTTCAGGCAGGAGGCCGCCACCGCGAATTCCAGCGACGAAGCGTCGTCCATGCCGCTGGTCTGTCCGTAGATCAACCCCGCGCCGAAGCTGTCCCCGCCGCCCACGCGATCCACGATCTGCATATCGTACTTTTTGGAAACCAACAGTTCCTTGCCGTTGTACAAAAGCCCCGACCAGCGGTTACGGGAGGCGGAAACCGATTCCCGCAGAGTGATCGCCACCTTTTTCACCCCGAAACGCGCCATCAGCTGCTCCGCCACCCCGCGGTAGCCCTCCAGATCGATCTCCCCGCGGGTCACGTCGCTCTTTTCCGCCCGGATACCGAACACGTCGGAGGCGTCCTCCTCGTTGGCGATGAGCAGGTCCACATAGGGCATCAGTCCCGCCATGACCTCCCCCGCCTTTTCCCGGGTCCAGAGCTTCTTGCGGTAGTTCAGGTCGCAGGAGACCGGAACCCCCGCCGCCTTTGCGGCTTTGCAGGCCTCCAGCGTCAGCGCCGCGACGGAATCCCCCAGCGCCGGCGTGATGCCGGTGAAGTGGAACCACTCCGCGTTCGAAAACACGGCTTCCCAATCCACGTCGCCGGGGCGCAGTCCCGCTGCAACCGAGCCGGCGCGGTCATAAATCACCTTCGACGGGCGCTGGGACGCCCCTTTTTCGCAGAAATAAATGCCCATGCGCCCGGATTTGCGCAGGATGAACCGGGTGTCCACCCCCCAGCGGCGCAGCTGCCCGATACAGGCTGTGCCGATGTCGTTTTCCGGCAGCCCGGTCACGAAGACGGCTTCCTTCCCGAAGTTGCAGAGGGAAACCGCCACGTTCGCCTCCCCGCCGCCGAAGGTCGCTTCATAGCTCCCCGTCTGCACGAACCGTTGATAGGTGGGCGGCTGGAGCCGCAGCATGATTTCTCCGAATGTTACGATGGACATGATCATATCCTCCTTTTCCTCTCTTTTCGCTTTCATTATATCCCTTTTGCCGCGTCCTGTCAAGCATAAACCCGTCCGTCTCCGCATAGGAATACTCTGTACAGAGATAGAACAAAACGAAAGGACCGGTCTCCCCTTATGGCGAAAAAACTTGCTCGCCCGCCCCGCACCGGCGGCAAAACCGCCGGAAATGCCCTGCTCCGGGCAGGGATCGGAGGGCTTCTGTTGGGCGCGCTGCTGCTCTTCCTGCTTGCGTTCCTCACGGCCTTCGCCGCCTTGAAAAGCAGCGATCCGCGCTCCATGGTCTTCCCGGCTTCCCTCCTCGCCACCGCCGTCGGCGGGTACGGCGGAGCGCTGTTCGGTGCAAAGACGGCGGAAAAGCGGGACGCGAACCCCTTCCTCGGCAGCTTCGCCGCCGGCGGAGCGCTGCTGCTCTTCCTGCTGTTGGTCTCCCTGTTCGTCCCCTCCGCGGGAGGGAACAGCCTCCTGCATCGGACGGCTCCCCTGTTCCTCCTGCCGGTCGCCGCCGCACTGGGAGGGTTGACCGTCGCCGCCCACCGCCCCAATCAAAAACGCCGCCTGAAAAAGCTCACGGCGGGAAAAAGAAGGTAAAAACAAGCCCGCAGAGACCTCTGCGGGCTTGTTTTTCATGTTTGCAACAGTTCCAACAGCTCCGGGAACGGACGCAAGCTGCGTTCCAAAATGCCGTGCATCTGTGCGATGGCAATGCCGTAATTGACCACGGGAACCCCCGCGTCCGCCGCCCGACGGAGACGGGCTTCCATCTCCTTGCCGTTCAGCATGCAAGCGCCGCAGTGGATCACCAGCGCAAAGGACGACAGGTCCTCCGGGAACTCCCCGCCGGAGGTGAAGGTATAAACCGGTTTGACCCCCGTGTACGCCTCGATCCAGCCGGGCAGCTTCACCGTTCCGATGTCGCCGCACTGCCGGTGATGGGTGCATCCCTCGGAGATCAGCACCCGATCCCCCTCCCGCAGATGGGAAAGCTGTGCCGCCCCCCGTACCAGCAGGGGCAAATCCCCCTTATAACGGGCAAACAGGATGGAAAAGGAGGTCAAAAGGATCTCCTCCGGCACATCCCTCGAAACCCTCCCAAAGGCTTGGGAGTCGGTGATGACCAGCTTCGGAGGTTTTGCAAGGGAGGCGAGGGTCTCCCGCAGCTCGGTGTCCTGGCAAACGGCAAAGGAACAGTGCGCGTCCAGCAGATCCCGCATGACCTGCTGCTGGGGAAGGATGAGCCTCCCCTTGGGAGCCGCCTCATCCACGGGGACCACCAAAACCGCCATGTCCCCGCCGGAAAGCAGGTCCGCCACCAGCCGTTTGGGGTTCTGGAGCCCTTTCGCGAAGCTCCCCAACCGCTCCTTGAGGGCATGGATCCCTTCTCCCGTGGCGGCGCTGACATAAAGCGCATCCGGCGTCAATTCCCGTCGTTCAGCCAGCAGATCCGCCTTGTTGAACGCGAGGACATAAGGCAGTTTCCGCTCCTTGAACAGCGAAAGCAACGCCTCGTCCTCCGGGGAAGGCCCCGCTCTCCCGTCTATGACCAGCACGGCGATGTCCGTCTGCGCCAAAATCTGTTTCGCCTTTTGGACGCGTTTCTCCCCCAGCTCTCCTTCGTCGTCCAGACCGGGGGTATCCGTGATCAGCACCGGCCCCAGCGGCAGCAGCTCCATCGCTTTTTTGACCGGATCGGTCGTCGTCCCCTTCACGTCGGACACCACCGAGAGCGCCTGCCCCGTCACCGCGTTGACCAGACTGGACTTCCCCGCGTTGCGCATGCCGAAAAAGCCGATATGCACCCGCTCCGCCGAAACCGTATCGTTCAAACTCATGTTTTTCTGCTCCTAAAACCGAAAATCTCTCCGATTCGCACCGCGAATTTCCTCAATATTTTTCTTCGCGATCTCCCGCGCCTTCTCCTTCGGGATCTTTTCCAGCTCCCGATCAATCATGCGGTAGCCGATCTCTTTCGTCTCCGGGGACGCGTAATCCTCCAGATACTCCGCCAGCGTCATCAACGCGTTGGGATGGCAGCAGTTGAGGATCTGCCCGCTCTTGCACAGACTCATGAAGCGGTCGCCGGTGCGCCCTTCCCGGTAGCAGGCGGTGCAGAAGGAGGGGATGTGCCCGCTCTCCATCAGCCACTTTACCACCTCGTCCAGCGTGCGCTGGTCGGATACGTCGAACTGCTCGGTATCGTGGGGACGTTCCTCCTCCGTGTACCCGCCCACCGACGTGCGCGAGCCGCCGCTCACCTGGGAAACGCCCAGCCGCAGCAGCTTTTCCCGCACCGCTTGGGTCTCCCGGGTGGAGATGATCATGCCGGTGTAGGGCACCGCCAGCCGGATGCAGGCGGTCAGTTTCGCAAAGGTCTCGTCGTCGATGCCGTTGTCGAACTGGGTGGGGTCGATGTCGTCCGCCCGCTTGACCCGCGGCACGCTGATGGTGTGGGGGCCCACCCCGTGGACGGCCTCCAGATGCTCCGCGTGCATGAGCAGCCCTGCGAACTCGTACTTATACATTTCCAGCCCGAACAGCACCCCCAACCCCACGTCGTCGATGCCGCCTTCCATGGCGCGGTCCATCGCCTCGGTGTGGTAGTCGTAATCGTGCTTGGGTCCCGTGGGGTGCAGCGCCAGATAGCTCTCCTTGTGGTAGGTCTCCTGGAACAGGATATACGTCCCGATGCCCGCTTCCTTCAGCTTGCGGTAGTTTTCCACCGTGGTGGCGGCGATGTTCACGTTCACCCGCCGGATGTCCCCGTTTTTGTGATGCACACCGTAAATGGTATGGATGCACTCCAGAATATATTCAATGGGGTTGTGGACGGGATCCTCCCCCGCCTCGATGGCCAGCCGCTTGTGCCCCATGTCCTGCAGGGCGATGACCTCCGCGCGCACTTCCTCCTGCGTCAGTTTCTTGCGGGGAATGTGCTTGTTTTTCAAGTGATACGGGCAGTACACGCACCCGTTGACGCAGTAATTGGAAAGATACAGCGGCGCGAAAATGACGATGCGGTTGCCGTAGAACGCCAGCTTGATCTCCTCTGCGATACGGTACATTTCCTCGATTTTCTCCGGGATCTCGCAGGCCAGCAGCACGGACGCCTCCCGGTGGGAAAGCCCCGCGCAGACGCAGCCGGTCTCCGTCTTTTTCGGGCGCGCTTTTTCCAGAATCTCGTCGATCAGCGCCACATTGTTCTTGTTTTCCTCCGCGTAAGCGAGCGTCGCGCGGATCTCCTCGTCATTGATGAATTCCTCCGCCTTCAGCGAGGCGGGATTGTAAATTGCCATAACTCAAACGTCCTTTCTCACGTCGCCTCTGTCAACGACCAACTCATAGCCGATGGACTCCATGCGTTGCTGTAAACATCCCCTGCACTGGGCGGATTCCTCCCCCGTGCAGATCTTGTTATCGTATAACTCGTACTTCTTCCGCACCGAAACCGGCGAAAGGTTGGGCATAACCACGTTCGCCCCTGCTTGGATCCCCTTCTCCCGCCCCAGCGGATGGATGGTGCCCAGCGCCGTGGTGGCGGGCAGCAGCACCGGCGGATGGATCAGCCGGATGACGGAAAGCAGGAAGCAGGTCAGCTCCAACGTGCCCGCCGCCCGATCCCGGAAGGGGGTGTCCTTGTGGGGAATGAAGGGCCCGATGCCGCACATATCCGGCTTGCATGTCTCGATGAACTGCAAATCCTTCGCAAGCTCCGCGTTCGTCTGGTAGGGGGACCCCACCATAAACCCGCAGCCCACCTGATAGCCGATCTCCCGCAGATCCCGCAGACAGCGCATGCGGTTTTCGAAGGACATCTCCTTCGGGTGCAGCTTCCCGTAGTGGGTTTCATCCGCCGTCTCGTGTCGCAGCAGGTAGCGGTCCGCCCCCGCGTCGCGGAGGGCTTGATAGCTCTCCCGGCTCCGCTCCCCCATGGAGAGAGTGACGGCGCAATCCGGGAAGCGGTTTTTCAGTTCCCGCAGCAGCCCGCACAGCACCTCGTCCGTGAAGTACGGGTCCTCTCCCCCTTGCAGGACGAAGGTGCGGAACCCCAGCCCGTACCCTTCTTCCGCGCAGGAAAGGATCTCCTCCGGATTCAGCCGATAGCGCTCACAGTTGCGGTTGCTCCGGCGGATGCCGCAGTAGAGGCAATCGTTCCGGCAGATGTTGCTGATCTCGATCAGCCCTCGGGTGAACACCCGGTTGCCGTAAAGGTTTTTGCGCACTTCCACCGCTTTTTCCGCGAGAAAGCGTGCCGTTTCCTCGTCCCGGTCGTCCAACAGCCGTTTGTATTCCTCAAGCGTCAACCGGTGATCTTTTACCAGCTTTTCCGCCAGCGTCATTCCTTCACGCATCGCCGATCACACCGGAAAGCGCCGTTTTCACGCTCACGCCCGGCAAAGCGCCGATCTTCCCCGCCAATGCGGAGATCCTATCCTGCGGCGCGTCCATGGCGATGCTGATGATATGGATGCCTTTCTCCCGGTAGGGCAATCCCATTCTGCCGAGGATGTATTCCCCGTATTCGTGCAGCAACTCGTTGAGCTTCCCCACCGTGTCCCGTTCCTCCACGATGATGCTCATGACGGCTACTCTCGTCTGCATAAAATCCCTCCTGTAAATGATACAAAGACTGCAAAGAGTAAAAAACTGCTGCGCTCCAGTTTGGGCGCAGCAGCAAAAAAATACGCAAAACTCTTTCTACCGCACCTTCCGTATCAGGGACCAAACGCCCTTTTACGTCAGGAGACAATCATAGTATAGCACGTTTTCCGGAAAAGTAAAGTGGTTTTTCGAAAAAATTACAACAGCACCGCGGTTTCCAGCGCCAAACGAATCATATCCGTAAAGCTGGTCTGCCGTTCCTCCACGGTCAGCCCTTCCCCGGTGAGCAGATGGTCGGACACGGTGAACATCCCCAGCGCCCGTTTTCCCAGCCGCGCGGCGTTCATATAGAGGGCGGCGGTTTCCATCTCCACCGCCAGCACCCCCAGCTTGCCCCAAGCGGCTGCCTGCGTTTCCTCCGGCATACGCGCCTCCGCGTCCGCGTAGAACACGTCCGTGCTGACCACATTCCCCACCCGGTGGGGGATGCCCAATTCCACCGCCGTTTTTACGCAAGCGGAGAGCAATCCGTAGTCCGCAATCGGCGCAAACGTCCCCGGCAGATGGTACTGGTTCGCCCACGCGGAGTCCGTGCAAGCCCCCATGGCAAGCACCAGATCCCGCAGCCGCACCTGCTCCGTCAGCGCGCCCGCCGAGCCCACCCGCAGCAGATTCTCCACGCCGAAGTGGCGAAACAATTCATAGGAATAAATCCCCATGGAGGGCATGCCCATGCCGCTGGCCATGACCGAGACAGGTTCCCCTTTGTAGGTGCCGGTGTACCCCTGTACCCCCCGCACGTTGTTGACCAGAACCGCCCGTTCCAGAAATGTCTCCGCGATAAATGCGCTGCGAAGCGGGTCGCCGGGCATCAATACCGTCTTTGCGAACTGCTCCGGCGTCGCCGCAATGTGCGGCGTAGGCGCGCCCGCCATGTTTCATCATCCCTTCCGTTCTCTTTCCATAGAATTATAGCACGCCCGCCCCTCGCTTGTCAAGCGCTCGCTGGAAATGTTCACGGGGGGCATAGTTCACGCCCCTGTGGCTTCTCCCCCCCATGGAAACTTTTTCCGCAAAGGCGCTTGACAAGCGGGGATGGGCGTGTTATACTGCGAAAAACGAAACGAAAGGGAGCATGAAAACATGAGCAAAATCCGCGTTACCGTCTGGAACGAGTATCGGCACGAAAAGAGCAACGAGGAAGTCCGCGCTCTTTACCCCAACGGGCTGCACGCCGAGATCGGCGAAGCCCTCTCCGAGTGCGAGGATATCGAAGTCACCCTCGCCGCACTGGACGACCCGGATCAGGGTTTGCCGGAGGAGGTTCTCAACAACACCGACGTCCTTTTCTGGTGGGGACACATGGCCCACGGAGATGTGCAGGACGAGCTGGTGGAGCGCGTCCGTCAGCGGGTACATGACGGCATGGGGCTGGTGATCCTGCACTCCGGGCACTATTCCAAGGTGTTCCGGGCGGTGGTCGGGACGACGGGCAACCTGCTCTGGGGCGACAACCTGCATGAGGTGGTCTGGAACATCAATCCCACCCATCCCATCGCAGCCGGCGTCCCCTCCCATTTCCATATTGAAAAGGAAGAAGTCTACGCCGAGCCCTTCCAGATCCCGGATCCGGACGAGCTGGTGTTCCTCTCCTGGTACGAGACCGGCTACGTCTTCCGCTCCGGCTGCGTCTGGAAGCGGGGCGCGGGCAAGGTGTTCTACTTCCAGCCCGGTCATGAGACGGTGCCCACCTACCACAACCCCAACGTCCGCCGCATCCTGCAGAACGCTGCCCACTACTGCGCCAAGCGGGAGACGGGCTACGCCTGGCTGCAGGCAGGGAACGCTCCTTATATCCGCAGCTACTTCGTGCCGGAGGACGAACTGGACTGCCTGAAAAAGTAAGCGATTCTCTGAATCTTTCCGCCAAATTCTCATAGAAACCCCCAGAATTTACCGGAAAACCCCTGGATTTATCGAAAAAAAATACAAACTTTTCGGGAATTTCCAAAAAGTGGAGCTGCCCCCTTGACAAGCTATGGCTTTTCAGATATAATAGAAGCGATATTGAATCGTGGGGCGCCTTTGCCTCGGGGGGAAATATCAGTATTAAGTTTTGAAAAATGAAAGCAGAAAGGAATCCACAAGTATGAAAAAATCAATCGCTCTCATCATCGCAGTGGTTCTGGCGCTTGCTACCGCAGTCAGCGTTTTCGTTGTTTCTGCAGCAGAAGCTGTCGAGCCCGATGAACTGATCGGCACCTACGACCTCAACACCGGCGCAGTGTATGCCGGCGGTTCCCACACCATTCTGGCCGCAATCGGCGAGAACACCACTATCGAAGCCATCACCGCTTACATGCTTGGCGCCGCTGGCAAGGACTACAACTACTTCTTCGTTTATGCCGTAGAAGCAGATGAAAACGGTAACTATGTGATCACGGCAGAGTACGAAGAACTTGGCAGACCCGACGGCGTGAAGAGCGAAGTTGCTGTCCCCGCAAACGGCTACCTCGTTTGCATCAACGCTACCGATATCGAAGATGCCAAAGATTCCATCAACGTTGGCGATATCGCTGTTTTCGAAGGCTTTGAGCTCGATACCCTTGCTACCCTCGAGCCCCTCGCCAACCCCCTCTCCGGCGTTGCTAAAGTGTCCTTCTACACCGCAAAGGAAGTCGATGAGACCACCGACGACAACACCACCGAGGACAACACCACCGAAGATGCCAACACCACCGAGGATGCTACCACCGAGGAGCCCGCTCCTTCCTCTTCCTCTGATGCTCCCGACACCGGCGACAACGGCATGATCGTGCTGGCAGTGCTGGCAGTCGTTGCTCTGGCAGGCGGCTTCGTTGTGATCCGCGCAAGAGGCTAATTCTTAACCGATTGCAACGCACATAACGCGTAAAAGTTGGGCACCCCAAAAGGGTGCCCGCTTTTTTATTCCTTTTTTTGATTTTTTCCTATTCGGTGCAAAATTTCCCGAAAACGTGGAATACTGATGATGGAATTCTGCATGCAAAGTAAAAACCGATATAACCACACCGAAAGGGGAAAATCACCCATGAAAAAATCATTTTCCGCACTTCTGGCGGTAGCGTTGCTTGCCTTCGCCGCGCTCTGCGCGTTTGCGGTACAGGCAGAGGAGAGCGGCGATTCCGCCGCAGGAACCGACGGCGAGGAAACCGCCGTTGTATACAACTTCCTTGCCGCACTGACTGACACCGACGGAAGCTACTACACGGTCAAGAACAACGACGACGGCTCCGTCACCGTCACCCTCAAGCAGGAAGCCACCGAAGAAGCGCCCATCATGCTGGCAACCTATTCGGACGCCAAGATCGACCTGTCGAACCCCGCGTTCTTCGCCGCAGACTTTGTGACGGAATCCGCCGACGTGGACTTCCGCCTCAACTATACCCGTAAGGATTACGAGGGCACGGAAAAGAACGGCATCGCGAACCTGTATTTCACGGGGGCGAAGAAAGCCGCCGAGTACACCAAATCCTCCACGGACACCTCCATCGTCTGGGATTTCGCCTCCTACGTTTCCGGCGCGAAGCGTTATGAGGACAACCAGCACGAATTCAAGAATCTGGCAATCACCGCAGCGAAAGCGGGGGATGTGATCACCTTTAACACCCTCGCCATCGTGAGCGACGAAAACGCCATGACCGTCGGCACCCCGCTGGTGGGCGCCTCCGGCACGGGCGAGACTTCCTCCGAGGAACCGTCTTCCGAGGAACCTTCCTCCGAAGAAACCACCTCCGAAGCTTCTTCCGAGGAACCCTCCTCCGAGGAAAGCAGCGTCTCTTCCGAGAACACCTCCTCCGGCCCTGTCACGGCAGGCGACGCGGGCGTGATCCTGTATGTGGTCCTTGCCGTCCTTGCCGCCGCCGGCGCCATCGCCATGGTGCGCATGAAACAGGAATAACGCACACCTCCCCATCGCAAGCAGAAGCGCTCTTTTCCGGGGCGCTTCTTTCCTTTTGTTAAATTTCATAGAACCCTTGCTTTTTTCGGCAGTTTCCTGTATACTGTATGGTGAAAAAAGAACTGCAAGGAAAGGTGAAACCATGAAAAAACTGTTGAGATCCCTTCTCTGCCTGCTCCTGACGCTGCCGCTGCTTCTGTCCGTCGGCTGCGCCTCCAACGAACAGGGCGATCCCTCGAAGGACACTCCTGCCGACGATCCCTCCGGCAATCCCTCCGACGATCCCTCCGTGGAGCCCGACCCGACTCCCACCGAGCCCGATCCTCGCGCCGAGTCCCTTTGGAACAGCGCTTACGCGGACGGAGACGCCGGTCTTACCGGTCCGAAAGACATCTACTACATGACCGTCTATCAGAACGGCAACAAAACCATGGAAAATCCCGCGCCGGCGGCGGATGCGGACGTCCGCTACCTGTTCGGCAGCTTGGAAAACACCCGTGCGGTGGTACCGGCGGAAGGATACGCCGTCACCCTGCCGGGCGTCGCCACGGCGGATTACTCCCTGGGGAAATTCCGCTCCCAGTACCGCACGGAGGACTACGTTCTGACCCTCACCTACGAGGATCAGAACCCCTACGGCAAGCAAAACGGCCACACCACCAAGGACGGCTATGACCTGTATATGCGGGAATGGCTGGTGGAGCAGATTGCGGACACGAACTTCCTTTCCAACAACGGCATCATGCGCACTCGCAAGCAGGAGGAAGAGGAAACGGTGGTCGGCGATTACTCCGTCATGACCTACTGCATGCAGATCAATCTGGCAAGCAAGATGGACTTCCCCTTCTACCAGATCGCCATCGTGCATCCCACGGGCAACTACGACTACTTCTACCTGTTCGTCCTGAAGTCCCGCACCAAGATGCTGGGCGAGATCGACTCCATCGTTGCCAGCTTCCGGGAGATCGACCGCGTCGGCGAGCCTTCCAACGGGTTCACCTCCTATGAGCTGAAGGAAAACCCCAACTGGAGCGAGGAAACCAAAGCCTACTACGAATACCTGCTGAACCGCACGGACGTGGGCTTCGGCGCGTTCCACGAGCGGAACGAGGACGCCTACACGGAATGGCTCTGGGGTCCGGAGGCGCTCAACGCCACCCCGGACGTGTACATGACCTACCTGCACATGGGCTGGTACGACACCCCCTCCGACCCGACGGAAACCTTCGAGCGGGCGGCGAAGTTCGCCGGCGGCAACGGTTTCGACGGCAAGCCGGTCTTTAACCTCACCTATCAGTTCACCGTGACCAACAACACCACCGGCGGCGTTTACACCCCCATGTTCGATATTCTGCGTGGCAAAAAGGATGAATTCTTCCGCAGGCTGGCAGGATTCATCAAGGACTACGGCAAGCCCATCATCTTCCGTCTCAACAACGAAATGAACACCGACTGGACGGACTACTGCGGCATGATGACCCTCATCGACCCGGACATCTTCCAGATGACCTGGCGGCACGTCTATGAACTGTTCGAGGAGGAAGGCGTAAACAACCTGATCTGGGTGTTCAACCCCATCTCCACCTCCTGCCCTTACAGCAACTGGGGCGAAGCCATGTGCTATATGCCCGGCGCCGACTATGTGCAGATACTGGGTCTGACCCACTACGAGATGAACAACGACAGCTCCCCCCGTTCCTTCCGCAATCTGTACACGGAAACCGCCAACAAGATGCTCCCCTACTTCTCCGAATATCCGTGGATGCTGGGCGAATTCGCCTGCGGCGCCGGCGGAGAAACGGTCTACGATTGGGGCAAGGACGCTTACGTGGATCTGGTGAAGGGGCGCAACCTCGCCAAGCAGACCTCCTGGGTGGAGGGCATGGTAGATTGCTTCCGCCACAATCAGGAAGAGGACTACGATTTCTGCCGGCGCATCAAGCTGGCGGTGTGGTTCTCCTCCAACGACTACGTGGGATCGAAAGTCACCAACTACCTCAAGCTGGATGAATTCTGCCTGCCCACCATCAAGGCGTTGAGCGAATACCTGAACAACAAATGACCATGAAACTGACAGAGAGACGCAAACTGGGGAACACCGGCTATTTGGTCAGCCCCGTCGCCTTCGGAGGCATTGTCACCATGAGCGAAACGCAGGCCGACGCGGACCGTTTCGTGGCCTCCGCCGTGGATAGCGGGATCAACTACTTCGACGTAGCTCCCTCCTACGGAAACGCGGAGGATCGGCTCGGTCCCGCGCTGGAGCCGTACCGCAAAGAGGTTTACCTCGCCTGCAAAACCGAGTTTCGGGATGCGAAACGGGCGGAGCAGGAGCTTCACGCCTCCCTGCGCAAGCTGCGCACCGACCATTTCGACGTCTATCAGATGCATGCCCTCTCCACCCGGGAGGACATCGACGTCGCCTTCGGTCCGGGCGGCGTCATGGAGCTGATGCGGCGAGCGAAGGAGGAAGGGATTATCCGCAAGATCGGCTTTTCCACCCACAGCGAGGACGCCGCCATGCAAGCGCTGGAGCTGTTCGACTTCGACACCGTTCTGTTCCCCATGAACTGGGCGCTGGGGGTCAACACCGGCTGGGGAGATCGCATCTCCGCCTACGCCGCTTCCCACGGGACCGGACTGCTGGCGATGAAAACCCTTGCCCACCGCAAATGGCGGGAGGAGGACCCGCGGCTCCATCCCAAGGGCTGGTACAAACCGGTTTACGAAAGCGAAAAGCTGGGCGTCGCCGCCATGAAATACGGGCTGTATAAGGGTGCCGCGACACTGGTCTCCCCGGGCAATTTCGAACGCTTCCGTTTCATGCTGGAGCACATCGAGGAATGTCTTTCCGAACCGTTGTCGGAGGAGGAATGGGCGCTCCTGCGGGCGGAAGCCTCCGCCGTGCGCGGCGAAATGATCTTCAATCCATAAGAAAGCCTCGGTTTGAAGCCTTTTTCAAACCCCGTTTGTGCCATGACGCGTCAAACGCTTCATGGCACAAATAGAAAGAAAGGATACCGTTATGAAAAAACGACTTTTTGCCCTCTTTCTTGTCCTCGCGCTGGCGGGGGGGATCGTTCCCCTTGCTGCGCTTCCCGCTTCGGCGGCGCCGGCGGAAGACGCGAGGCTGCTGGACGGCGCGACGCTGGTGGCGCTGGGGGACAGCCTGACCGCCATGGGCAGCTGGTGCCAGACGGTGGCGGAGGAACTGAACATGATCGGGGTCAACTCCGGCGTCGGCGGGGATACCTCTGCGGACGCCCTCGCCCGCTTCCAACGGGACGTGGTAAACAAAAACCCGGATTTCGTGCTGATCGGGCTGGGCACCAACGATTTCATCCGGGAGGGACAGGGCAACACCAAACCCAGAGTCTCTTTGGAGCAATTCCGCGCCAACCTGCAGACCATGATCGACGGGGTCAAGGCGCTGGACGCCGTGCCCATCCTCATCACCGCCCCCTATGTGCGGGACAACGCGTATCCCCCGGTCTCCAACTATGAGAACGTGGGCGGGCTGAATCCGGCGCTGGACGCATACATCGAGGTGGTGCGCGACCTCGCCAAGGAGAACAAAATCGGTCTGATCGACATTCACAAGCTCTGCGATAACTACGCGCTGTCGGAGTTCCTCATCGCGGATGGCGTACATCTGGCGGACCTCGGCAACCGGGTCTACGCAGACGCCATTGAAGAATACCTGACCGCCAACTTCCGCTCCGACCCGGACGCCCCCCGCGTGGAGCGCCCGGTGGCGCCGGACGTGGAGGAAGGCTACTGGACGAAGGACTTCATCTCCTTCAAGGCGGAAGATTGGATCATCCTCAAGGAAGGCACCGTGGTCATCACCGAGGAAGCGGACGGCAGCATCTCCTTCGCCAACACCACCGGGCTCTGGCCGGAGGCGCACTACTCCCCTTCTCTGGATAAAACGATCGCTGTCCCGGTGAAAAACAGCTATCTGACCATCGATTTTGTCTCGGAAGCCTCCATGAACATGGTGCTTTACCTCAACGGCTGCACCCCGACGGTGGCATACGACCAGAATTATGTCAACCTCCTGCCCCTGATCAAAGCGGCGGATCCCTCCCTGAAAACCGAGGATGTAGGGGACCTTTCTCCGGGGCAAACGGTGTATTGCACCCTCAAGCTCTCCGACATCATCCCCGGCAGTATGATCCGCGAGGACGGAACCGTGCTGCTTTCCGGTCTGAAGCTCTATGTAGTGGGCACGGCAGGGAAAAAAGTCACCTTCCGGGAGATGAGCGTCACCTGTCCCGACCCTGCCACCCTCCCGCAGGACCCGGTGTATGAAGATACGGTCAGCCTGCTGCCGGAGGCGGAGAGCCGGATTACCGTCAATCAAGGCAACATCGACTATACCGTCAACGAAGACGGCAGCCTGACCATCGCCCGCGGGCAGGAAGGCGACCTCGCCTGGCCCTCGATCTACATCGACGTGAACAAGCAAGCGGACCTTTCCGATTCCCCCTACCTGCACATGGATTTCACCTGCGCACGGGGATGCGCCAACGGGTTCCTCTACTACACCGTCGACGACGGCACGGAGCGCTCGGTGCAGCTTTCCCAACTGGGGAACGGCACCGTCAACGATTTCACCAGCGATCAACACCTGTATATCAATCTGGCGGAGAAGCTGGGCATCACCGGGACGATCACCGTCACCCGCGTGCTGCTTTCCGTGTACGGAAACCCCGGCGACGCGCTGACCTGGAACACCCTCGCCATAGCGAAGATGGTCAAAGAGGCGCAGCCTGCGCCCCCCTCCGAGCCGGACGACCCCTCGGAGGATCCGAATGAATCCACGGAAGAGCCTTCGGAGGACCCGGCGGAGGAATCGAGCGGAGAATCCGCCGGAGAACCCGCCGAAACATCCACCGATGCGTCGACTTCCGAACCGACCGCTTCCATTGAACCGGGCGAGGAAACCTCCTTCCCCGTCGGAGCGATCATCGGCATCGTCGCCGGCGTCGTTGTAGTCGCGGCTGCTGTGATCTGCACCGTCCTTCTGCGCAAGAAGCAGAAAAAAGGATAACAAAAAAAGAACATACCGGGGGAACCTTCCATAGGAGGTTCCCCCGGTGCTTTTCTCTCTATGATCGTTTCAACAGCCTATTTGCAGCAGCCGTCTCTGCGCCCGCCCTGTTCCTGCGCGAAGGGGAAGAACTCCGCAACCGGGAAGTTCATTCTGCCGAACACGCTGCAGGGATCGCAGCCGTCGTTGGCGGGGGTGCTGTCCTTTTCCGGCAGAACCAGATGGCTGCCGGGCAGAACCAACTGCACCGTGCGCTCCATGCGGATGACGGAGAACAGACCGATGCTGACATACACGTTGTTGTTGCCGATGCCGTCGATGAACTCCCCTTCAAAGCGCTCACGCACACGCTCCGGAATACTGTCCGCGTTCATGCAGCAATGCCCGAAGTTGTGGCAGCGTTCCTTGAGCTTGACGTCCAAACAGATGGGAGCCGCGACCTCCAGCGTCACGGTGGGAAGGGTCGAGGTCTCGTGGCACTTCAGCTTGCAGGGATCCACGCAGAAGCCGTCGTTGTCCGGGTCGGACTGGAAGACGGAGACGTTCTTCTCGCCGCCGTACAGCACGATCTTCTTATCGAAGGCGCAAAGCCCCTTGACGGTCTCGCTTCTGCCGTTGCAGACGCAGCACTCCAGCGTCACGCAGAAGAAGTAGCGGATCGTCACCTGGAAGAAGCCGCGGTTAAAGGGAACGTCATCCAGAGAAATGTTCGCGTAGATGACCTCCACGTTGGTGCAGCGAACCGCGGTGGCACGGTCCACGATCTCCTGTGCCCGGTCGCAAAGATGCACCCGCAGATCCTCCAGACAGTCCTTGTCTCTCGCAGAATCGAAAATTTTATTCACGCTGACGCAAAGCTGTTCCGATTTGCCGCACAGACCGCCCAGCGGGGACGAGCATCCGCTTTGCTGATTGTTTCTTTCCATCACTCAAAATATCCTCCTTGCCTGATTCGACAGGGCGCCGCCGACAGTGGACAGCAACTTCCCTGTCATTAACCATTCTATGCAAGGAATCAAGAAAACGCTCTTTACAAACGGACAAAAATCGTGTATAATAGCGATAATGAAGTCATTTTCACGGAAAGGAGCCGCCGTATGCCCGCAAACGGAAAGCCATTCTACCGCTCGCGACCGTTCCTCGCGGTCGTGCTGCTGCTCTGCCTCGCCATGGTGATCGGGCTGTGCATCGGCGTCGTGCAGCTGCTGCTGAAGCAGGGTCAGGAGGTCGCCCTCTCGGTGGAGACCTCCGGCGACAAATTTACGGAAAGCGTCACCATCACCGTGCGAAACGTGCTGGGGATGGATATTCTCATCGACGAGCAGGCGCGTTCCTGCGCCATGCTGCAATACCGCGACGGCAAGGAGTGGAAAGACATCAGCGAGATCCGCTTCGTGCAGGAGGATGCCATCGCCCTTTCCGCGAAGTACGGCGGTATGTACGCCCACCTTGCCCCCGGCGGGGAACTGCACTACGAGTTGAGCGGAGAGCAACTGGAACGCCTGCCCGGCGGGGAATACCGCATCGCCATCCGCTATATCAGCGAAAATGAATACATCGACTACCTCTACGCCCGCGCCCGGGAGATCGAGGCCTCGCTGGACGAGGCGGAGAACTCCTCCGAACCGGAAGTCTCTGCCCCCGAGGACGGCGACAGCCTTCCCGCGGAGGTCACCACCCCGTCAGAAAGCGCCGAAAATACCGAAGAGGACGCTTCCGCCCCGGAGGAAAGCCTCGACGCGGGGGACAAAGAAGTCCCCTCCCCCGAAACCCAGCTCCTTTATGCGGAGTTTATCATCATCAGTAAGTCGGACAGCAACGCGGATTGATCCCAAAAAATCGATTTTTTTATTCGATTGGTCTTGCATTTCCCGCGGGAATGTGCTATAATGCAGATACCGCGCCGGTGTGATGGAATTGGCAGACGTGACGGACTCAAAATCCGTTGGGCTTATCCCCCGTGTGGGTTCAAGTCCCACCACCGGCACCACGAAAGAACCCTCTCTTGTCTACCAAGACAAGAGAGGGTTTTTCTTTGCTTTCGTTCATAAAATGGAGGTAGAATATAGCAAGATAATATGATAGAATACAATCAACTTGCAGATTGGAATTTTATCCTTAACAATCAAGGAGGATTATTGATATGAGTAACAAGAACGCAAATTGGGGACAAAGTGTTGCTGGCGTTGTGATAAAAGACAATAAGGTGCTACTTGCCCGCCATACATATGGAAACGGAAAGGGTATGTTAATTATACCGGGCGGTTATGTTAATTATGGTGAAACACCGCAACAGGCGTTAAAACGCGAATACATGGAAGAAACGAACATAGAGGTCGAGCCTCAAAATATAATCGGCATTAGATTTAATATGCATGACTGGTATATTGTGTTTTGTGCAGAATATGTTTCTGGGAAAGAGCAATCGGACGGCGATGAGAACAGTGAGGTATTATGGCTGGATATCGAACACGCATTGTCAAGAGATGATGTTCCAGAACTTACCAAAAAGATGATTGAAAGTGCTACGTCAAACCAATATGGACTGCGATTCGAAGATTATAATGGGAATACTAAACACGCACCATATTCTCTATATACGGTTCCGAGTCAAAGTTTATCGGGCAAGCGGCAGTAGCGTGCGCTACTTTTGGTCGTTCTTACCCCTGTTCCGCTCCGTTTAGCTGCTCTTTCGCATGTAAAAAACCTCTTTTGTCTATCAAGACAAGAGAGGTTTCTTTTTATGTTTCAGGGCAACGGATTTATGTGTTTCGCTGAGAGCGAAGTGCCCGTTGCTGTTTATAAGACACGGGCTTGTCTATTAAACCAATCAAATAATCGGCAGATAGGTCATAATACTTACAGAGCAATAGGAGGTCATCGATTTTCAGTTCAGCACGCCCTGTTTCTATGTGATTATAGCCTTGCTGCGACTTATTTATAATTTGTCCAACTTGTGATTGGGTTAAATCACGATCTTCCCGAACATTTCTAATTCGCTCTCGATAATTCATAATATCACTCCTTATTCATTCTATGAATTAATCGTATAATACTTCTCGTTTGAGTATTGACAAATACTCAATGATTGAGTATAATTGTTATATCGCATTGCAGATACTCAAATAGACTCGGAGGTTAAGATTATGAAAAACAAAAAAACAAGAATTTCTATGATTCTCATCCTGTTTCTCACCGTGATGATATCAAGCTGTGGAAAGCAAAGTGTAAATCAAAGTGATTTTTCGGCAGACGAAATAAAATCCGCCTGTCATACGATCGAAATAGGAGGTCTTACTTGCGCGGGATTAAAAAATGACGGTACTGTTCTTGTAGCGGGAAATAATATTTCAACAAATATGTCTGATAATATATCAGCATGGAATACTATCGTTGCAATTGCGCAGGGGGGATCCCATACAGTAGGTCTAAAAAATGATGGGACTGTTGTGTCGGCGGTATTTCGGAGTGAAGATGATCATGGTCAATGTAATGTTTCCGATTGGAAAGATATCATTGCGGTTTCAGCCGGCGAGAGTCATACAGTAGGTCTAAAAAATGACGGATCCGTTGTTGCTGTGGGATATAATACTGACAATCAATGCGATGTTTCCGACTGGAAGGATATTGCTTTTATTTCAGCAGGAGACTATCACACAGTAGGAATAAAAAAAGATGGCACAGTAATTGCAACAGGAAAAAATCTTAATGGTCAATGTGATGTTTCAAAGTGGAGCAATATTGTTGCCGTTTCGGCTGGCGACAACTATACAGTAGGTCTAAAAAACGACGGCACTGTTGTCACAACAATTGATAAAAGCGACTGTGACATAACCGACTGGAAAGATATTGTTGCCGTTTCAGCGGGTACCTACCACATTGTTGGCTTAAAAAGCGATGGCACAGTTATCGCAAAATTCAAAAACGGTGGTCGCGATTATGGGCAATGCGATGTTTCTAACTGGAGTGATATCGTCGAAATTTCCGCAGGCTCTTCTTTTACGATTGGACTAAAAAGTGACGGTACAGTCGTAGCCACACAAATCAAATATGACTATTTGGATCTTGGGCAAAGCAAGGTCTCTAATTGGAAAAATATTCAACTGCCAAAATAATGAAATGTTGTAGGCAGTCTTTCACACAAAAAAAGCATCCGTAAGGATGCTTTTTTCGTGGTGCAGCCAAATCCATTCCATCCGCTCTGCGCGATTTCATTTGCCCGCGGGCTTTGTTTTTTTCACCGGACGTACCCTTCCCCCCATTTGACAAATCCCTCCGAATGTGCTATAATCGGTCCGTATCTCAAAAAGGAAGAAGCAATTTACCCATGACACTCATTGATTTTCACACCCACGTCTACCCGGAAAGGATCGCGGAGAAGGCGACACAGGCGACCTGCTCCTTCTACGATCTGCACACCCAACTGGTGGGCACGACGGAGGTTCTGCTGCAAAAAGGAAAGGAAGCGGGCATCGACCGGTTCGTGCTGCTGCCCGTGGCGGTCAAGCCGGAGCAGGCGCATCATATCAACGAATTCACCCTTGCGGAGGTGCAGGCGCACCCGGAATTTTACGGTTTCGGCACGCTGCACGCCGCTACGGAGAACCCGCTGGAGGAGATTGACTGGATCATCGGGGCAGGGCTGAAAGGCGTGAAGATGCACCCGGACATCCAGAACTTCCCCATCGACGACCCCCGTCTGTTCCCCGTGTATGACCGGATGCAGGGCGTCCTGCCGGTGATTTTACACACCGGGGACCCTCGGCACGACAACTCCCACCCCCGGCGTATGCGGCGGGTGATGGATCTGTTCCCCCGTTTGCAGGTGATCGCCGCGCATCTGGGCGGCTGGTCGGTGTTCGACGAGGCCATCGCGTATTTGCAGGACACCTCCTGCTATGTAGACCTGTGCAGTTGCTTTCAATTCCTTTCGCCGGAGAAAATGACTGATTATATCCGCCGCTACGGCGCGGAGCGGGTGCTGTTCGGCACGGACTTCCCCCTGTGGGAACCTGCGGAGGAGGTCAAAGCCTTTGAACGCCTGCCTCTGCGGGACGACGAGCGGGAGCTGATCGCCTATCAAAACGCCCTGCGGATTTTAGAAGCATAAAAGCAAGGGATCGGAAGTGCTTTCCGATCCCTTTTTGCGTGATATGCTTACTGATTATAGGTATATTCCAGCCACAAGGCTTCGCTTTCCAGCACATAGCGCTGCACGTAGACGAATTGATACGTCCCGCAGTCGATCACACCGCTTCCCCGCCGGAGCCGAATGTTGGTGGCTTCCTTCGGCAGGGCGATATAGATCCCGCTGTTCGCATCGTTGCCCAGCGCGTTCGACACACGCCCGACATACAGGTTCGGCGCCTCGTAGGATTGTCTGGGGCGGTAAACATCGGTATGATCCTCAAAAACCGTGCGCTCCCAGTGGATGGGGTCATACACCTTACGGAGCTTACGAACCTGATAGCGGTAGTTTTCTGGGTTCGGCGCGTCCGTGATCACATACTCCATTTCCTCGCCTTCCGCGTCGAACATCCCCAAAACGGCAAACTGCTTCGTTGCGCCGCCTCCCCACCAGTTCTCCCCTTCCGGGACGCACCCGCCGTTCCGCTGCAGGGACGCATTTAACAGCCCGGCGTTCTCCAGATGCTTCCCGCAACTGGAATAGCAGAGGTTGCTTGCGGGGAAGGAAATGCTGTAATGAGTGATCTCCCCCACTCTGCCGGCAGGAAGATGCGGGATCAGGTTCCGCAGCGCGGTCACGACCTCCCGGCAGGCGGGGCAAGCCTCGATATGCTTCGCCACGTCGGCTTTCACGTCCGCGGGCAGCTTCTCCAGTGCGTACTGGAATAAATAACGGGAAACATCTGCACATTTCATCATAGTAACCATTCCTTTCATTCTTGTGGGCATTTTCTGCGGTTTCGGCGCGGGAACGCCCAATTCCTTGCGCATTGTTTGCAGGGCGTAATAGGTGCTGCTTTTGACACTCCCCTGCGGGATGCCCATGCGGAGCGCCGTTTGCTCCACGGTCAGCCCGTCGATGTACCGGTAGGTCAGCACCATCCGCTGTGGCGGCGGCATGGAAGCGAGGACCTGCATCACCCGTTCCACCAGCTCCTTGTGAAGCAGCGCTTCCTCCGGCGTTGGGCCGCTGTCCGGCAGAAGGTCAAAGAAGCTGCCCTCCCCGTCCTCCGTGCTTTCGGCGTTCAGCGAAAGGGACACGTTCAGGGGCTCCGGCGCCGCGTAATAGTTCTTCAGCGTGTTGCGCGCGATGGTCTTCAGCCAGCCCCGCAGCTTTCCGCTTTCCTCGTAGTCGTCGTAACGGCGGTACGCCTTGAGGAAGGTCTCCTGCACCAGATCCTCCGCGATCTCGCGCTTCCCTACCGATTGCCGGACGAAGGCGAGCAGCCAGCCGGTGTTTTCCCTCACAACGTCTTCAAAATTTTGCTTCAATGGACAACGGCACCTCCTTTCGCAGATCGCATATTTGTCATGACACCATTCTAAACAAGAAAAATGGCGTTCGGTTCAAGAAAAAGAAAAATTTTTTGCAACTATTTGATTTTTTCGCCCACTATTTGAGTGAAAGGCACGGAAAGGAAGGGAACCCCATGACCGCGGCGGACAAATTTGCCGAGGAATATGCAAAGGAATACCTCGGCAAAGTATTTTACTTCTGTCTGAAAAAGACAGGCGACCCACAGGAGGCAGAGGATCTGGCGTCGGAGATCTCCGTCAGCGTCCTGCGCCAACTGCGCAGAGGAAACCTCCCCGAGCACCCCTCCGCATGGGTCTGGAAAATCGCCCGCAGCCGATACAGCGATTGGGCGGAAGCCAAGCGCAAACGGACGGCCGCCGTTTGCAGCGAGGACATTTCGGAGCTGCCCGATGTAAAAGCCGACAGCTCCGAACCGGAACGTGATGTTTTACAGCAGGAGGACTTTGCGCTACTCCGACGGGAGCTTGCGTTCCTTTCCACCGACTACCGCGAGTTACTGATCGCTTTCTACATCGAAGACCGCAGCATCCGGGAGATCGCTGAACGCCTGCATCTATCGGTAGAAGCAGTCAAGAGCCGCCTGTTTCGTGCCAGAAACATACTGAAAGAAGGAATGAACATGGCAAGAACCTTTGGACCCAAAAGCTATAAACCGGAAGAAGTGACCTTCACTTCCAGCGGATCGCAGCCCAGCGGGCTTCCCTTCAGCGCCGTACAGCGCAAAACGCCCAAAAACATCCTGCTGGAAGCCAGCGACAACCCCTCCACAGCGGAAGAATTGAGCATGGCGCTGGGCATCGCTCTACCCTACATGGAAGAGGAGATCGAACTGCTGCACAATGCGACGCTGCTGGACAAAGAAGGGGACAAATACGTCACCAATTTCGTCATCGAAAGCCGGCAGTGCCAGCAGGAGGTCTATGACGCCCAGCGCAGAGATTCCAAGGAGCGCAGCGCACTGATCCACCAGATCGCGTCGGACAGCCTTGCTTCCATCCGCGGGACAGGCATCGTCCGTGGCAAAATGAGCGACGCAGACCTGAAATGGTGGGTCGCGACCCATCTGGTGGACCTGACCTGTGACGACGCGAGGACAGCGTTAGGCTGGATGCGGGTTTTCTTTAACCCGAAGGCACGCGCCAACGGAGAAACATGGGGCTTCATCGGGCGGGAATGGATGGAGCTGGGCGAACCGTTGGGCTGCAACCACAGCGGCTGCTGGACGCCCCGCGGGGAATTCTGGATGTACGGGTACAGCGATTTCGAGCTTTGGTGTCGCGTGGGCTTAATGGAAAAGAACGAGTTGCTTCTGTTGATAGACCTGCTGGAAAGCCGCAAAACCGTCGAAACGCTGACGGAGCTGGAAAAAACCGTCTGGAACGCCATCGACGGGCGGTTCGCCCACGCGGACGAAACCGGCAGGGTCGTCCCGGACGTTCTCGTGATCCCCAAAGCCGCTATGACCCGGATCGACGGCATCCTGCAAGCGCATCCGCTTTACGGCGACCTGCTGGACCGCGTGCTGGCAACATTTGACGGCGTGCGGGAATCCATGGAACGGAACCTTCCGAAACGGCTGCACGGGGAGATCCCCTACGCAACCTCCATGGATATGTGCCACCTCCGCATGATGGCGGTCAACGACCTTGTGGCAAGCGGCGGACTGATCGTCCCCGCAGCCCCCGAAAAGAGCACCCTCTCCATGTGGCTGGAATTGCCTTAACGATGTAAAAAACTTGTAAATCTCCTTGCAAACCCGTTTCGGATATGATACACTATCCATGAGAACACACGGGAAAGGGAGAGTCACCATGAAAAAACTGCTCTTGACGCTGCTGCTCGCCGGTATGCTGTCCGCTTGCGCGGCGAAAACGGACACGCCGCAAACGGAACAGGAAACGCAGAGCGAAACACAGAGCGACACGCAGAGCGTTTCGCAATCGGACACGCCGCAGGAGAGCGTCTCTGACACATCCTCTCCGCAGGAAACTTCGGCGGATGCCCCGTCGAGCAGCGGCGAAACCGACATCGATCCCGTCGATCGACGGATCTTCGACCCGTATTGGCAGCTTTCCGACGGCGATCCCTTCCTTTTCGCCATGCGGGACAATCCCATCGATGAACAAGTTCCCAAAATCATGGAAGGCCGCGAAACCACCACAGATATGAAGGAAGGGCTGTACATCATCTACGACCTCTGGGTGGCGGAAATGGAGCACTCCCTGCAACAATTGCTGGAGGCCATCGAGGACGACGGTCTGAAACAGCAGATGACGGACGCGCAGACGGCATGGGAAGCCGCCACAGACGCATGCATCCGTGCAGATAAAGAAATCATCGGCCACGACGGTTGGGCAACCGAGCTATTTGTGAAGTTTCCCAACGCGCGCATTCAAAAATACCGCGAACGCACCATCCTGCTGAAATATCTGCTCTATCTATACACAGATGGATCCGTCCTGAATCCGAACATTCCGCAATTCCTCCCCGTCGAACCGTAAGCACAACACAGGGCAACCCTTTCGGGTTGCCCTGTTTCATTCCTTCCGTTTCTCCCTTTACGAAAGACCCATCAGATACTCGACCGTATCCTCCATTTCCGCGTTGAAGCTGCTCTCGCGGGATTCCACGTAGCTGGCAAGCTGCGGCGTTGCCGTAAAGACCAGATTGTTATAGTACTGGATACAGTCGTCCCAGTTAAATGCCACGGAGATATCCACCATCCGGTTGGAGAAGATGATATCCAGCATTTCCGGGGAATCGTCGTCATCCAGGAAGCGCTTGTTCTTCAAGGTACGCTCGTAATACTCCGGCGTCACCATTTCGCGGCTCAAATACGCCATCGCCTCCAGAGCGAAGGTGACGAACTCCGTATCCTCGCAGGTCTTCATGATGCTGAGCACCTGGAACCGGTACGGATCGCAGGTGGTGGCGTAGCTATCCTGCAGGGAATCCAGTTTGGGCATGGGCAGGATGCCGTAACGAATCTCCGCATTGCGCAGGTCATCGCTGTTGACCACATGGATGGTGCTCATCAGGAACAAAGATTGCCCCTTGTAGAAGTTGCCAGCCACGTTGCCTGCGTCCGGATGGTCCCAAGCGTAGTACTGCTCGCACCACGCCACGCAGGATTTGTCATGCATGATTTCAATGACTTTGTCAAAAGCAGCGACGTTGCGCTGGTTCATCATCGCAAGCTGGGGGAGCCCCTCCTCGTTCTTTTCCGCCTGAGGTGCGTCGCAGCCCATGATGAGATTGTACGTATCAAACGCGGCGCCAACAATGCCCCAGATATCGCTGCCGGTCACGCTCATGCCTTCGCCGTCCTGATCGGAGGCTACCGCCTGCGCCATTTCGTACATCTTATCCAGCGTCCACGCATTGTCATAAACCAATTCGGCAGGGTTCTCCAGATGGTTATTCTCAATGAGGGACTTGTTGTAATAGATGCACCGGGTGAATTCATCGTCCAGCAAGAGGATGTCGCCGGTGGCAAAGAACAACTTACCCATCAGGGTCATATCGTCGTTGGAAGCCGTGTCCCACCAGGGAGCGGTCAGATCCAAATGGGAGTCCTCGATGGAGTACAGGTCCCGGAACACCCCTTCCGCCGCCAACATCGCGACAGTCTGCAAGCCGGCGGTCGCCACGTCATAGCTGACGGTGCCGGCGGTCATATCCATGATGATCCGATCCCGGAAAGGCGTAAAGGGATCGATCAATTCCGTTTCAAGAGAGAAGCCGTACTCCTGTTCCAGCAGCGCATTACGGGAAACGATGGCGTCATTGACAGGCTCCGACGTGTACTCCGTGGCGCCGAACTGTTCCCTCTCGAACAGAACGCTTTCCTCCTCTACTGCGAGGACCCGCAGGGTGTGACCGCTGTAATCCGCCTTGCCCAGCGAGGGGACCAGCGCTTTCGGCTCCTCCGGCCCGGAAGACGAGTCGTCCCCGGAAGCGGAAGAAGAAACGGAAGAGTCGCCCGGCTCGTCACTTCCGCAGGCGGCAAACAGCGGCAGCACCAGCATCAGCGCAAGCAAAAGCAAAGCGAACTTCCCAAGATGACGATGTGTTTTCTTCATAAATCATCCCTCCATAACATACCCGACAGTTTTTGGTGATTTCGCCAAATTCATGCGGGGGATTCTGCAAACAATTATACATCTTTTTCCCGAGAAAAGCAACCTGATTCACAAAAAATTCACAATTTGAACTGCCTGACCGCTTCCTCTTGCTTTTTTGCGGAAAATGGGATATACTACGGGAAAAGCCTACACATGATCGGAAGGATCTCCCATGGAACGCACCAAACTTGACCAACTTTTCCTGCAAACCGTCGCGTTTTTCCAAAACGACCCGGATCAGATCCAGCATTTTGTCAAAGTGCACGGCTTCGCGGCACACATCGGCAGGCTGGAAGGACTGACGGACCGGGAGCAGTTCACGCTGGAAGCCGCCGCCTACGTCCACGACGTGGGCATCCCGCCGGCGAACCGAAAGTACGGCTCCTGCAACGGCAAGCTGCAAGAGCAGGAGGGCCCTCCCGTGGCGACGGAGCTGCTCGCCTCGCTGGACTTCCCGCCGGAAGTCACCCGGCGGGTAGCATACCTCGTGGGGCACCACCACACCTACACGGATATCGACGGGATGGACTATCAGATCCTCGTGGAGGCGGACTTCCTCGTCAATCTCTACGGCGGGCACACCCCGAGGGAGCAGATCGAAGCCACCGGCAGGAACCTTTTCAAGACCGCCGCCGGCAAGAGAATCCTTTCCGAAATGTTCGGCGTCGAGCTTCAATAAGCGCCTAGATTACCAAAAACCCTCTTGCTGCAACCTTGCGTTGCAACAGGAGGGTTTTCCGTTTACTTCTTGTTTTCCCGCCCGCACGCTTCCAGTGCGGAGGCGATCACCTTGTCCATATCGTAATACCGATATTCCCCCAGCCGTCCGCCGAACAGGACGTTGCGCTCGCTTTCCGCAAGCCGCCTGTACGCCGCATACAGCGTGTTGTTTCTCTCGTCGTTGACGGGGTAGTACGGCTCGTCCCCCGGCTTCCACGGACTGCTGTACTCCCGGCTGATCACCGTTTTCGGCAGGTCATTGCCGCTTTCATCCTTCCCGAAGGTGAACCACTTATGCTCGATGATGCGGGTCCACGGGGTCTCCCGATCGGTATAATTCACCACGGCGTTTCCCTGGAAGTTCGGGCTGTCCAGCAGTTCCGTTTCGAACCGCACGGAACGGTACTCCAACGCTCCCAGCCGGTAACCAAAGTACGCGTCGATGGGACCGGTGTAGACCACCCGTTCCGCCAGCGCGTCCAACGCCTGCTTGTCCCGCAGATAGTCTACGTTCAGCCGCACCTCTACGCCGGCAAGCAGGTTCTCCGTCAACGCCGTGTATCCCCCTTCCGGGATGCCTTGATACTTCGCGTCGAAATAGTTGTTATCGAAGGTAAAACGCACCGGCAGGCGCTTGATGATGAAGGGCGGCAGATCCTTGCAGTCCCGCCCCCATTGCTTTTCGGTGTAGCCCTTGACCAGCTTTTCAAACACGTCCCGCCCGACGAGGGAGATCGCCTGCTCCTCCAGATTCTGCGGTTCGCCGGAGATCTCCCGCCGCTGCTCTGCGATCTTCGAAACCGCTTCCTCCGGCGTTTTGACCCCCCACATCCCGTAAAAGGTGTGCATATTGAAAGGAAGGGCATACAGCTCCCCTTTGTAATTCGCCACCGGCGAATTGGTGTAGCGGTTGAAGGTTGCAAATCGGTTTACATAATCCCAAATCGCCTTATCGTTCGTATGGAAGATGTGCGCCCCGTACCGGTGGACGTGGATGCCTTCCACCGTCTCCGTGAAGGTGTTCCCGGCGATGTGCCCCCGCTTTTCCACCACAAGAACCCGTTTTCCCGCGTCGGACGCCTGCCTTGCGAACACCGCGCCGTACAGCCCCGCGCCGACGACCAAGTAATCGTATGGTTTCATTCCCCTTGTCCTTTCTACGGCTGCGCGGAATCTTCCTGTTCCTCCGCGTCCGTCGAACCCTCCGTATCCGTCGATTCTTCGGGTTCGTCCGGCTCCTCCGGCGGGTTCAAGGTCTCCCGCTCCAATTTCGCCAGCACCAGATATCTCCCGTCCGCGCTTTTGGGGAGGCAGGTGGAAAGCACCAGAATACGGTCATTTTCCGTGGCGATACAATCCGGGTTGAAGTTGGCTCTGGAATCGTTGATGGCATAGATGCCTTCCAGGAACTCCGCCACTTTCGACGGCTGCTTGAAGCCGTTGAAGGCAAACATAATGTGCTGCTGTCCGTAAGGCACCGCGGCAAACACCCGGTAGCGCAGGGTGCGGTCCGGCAGATACATATAAATGTCCTGATGCTCGTTGAACCACTTGGTGTTGGAATACTCCTCCTGCAAATACCCGAACATCTTCCCGGAGCGCATATTGTGCCCGTAGATGATGGTCACGGGGTCGGTAAGATCCAGCCCGTTGTAGCGATGCTCCGTGTAGAGCGTTCCGTTCTGATCCGACCTGCCGTTCAGATTGTGGGTCAGATAGAAGGCGTCGTCCGTCTGGCTCTGGGCGACGGGATAATTGATATAGGGGGCGTGATTCGTTTTCCCCGGGCAGATGTTAGTCCCCGGGATCCATAGCCACGCATAAACGTCCTCGTACTTCGCCCGCAGGGTCTCGTAGTCGTAGGGTTCTTTGCTTCCCGATCCGGTCGGTTTCGGTTCGGGCTCCGGTTCGGGCTCAGGCTCCGGTTCCGGTTCGGGTTCCGGTTCGGGCTCCGGTTCCGGCTCGGGTTCCGGTTCCGGTTCAGGCTCCGGTTCCGGTTCGGAGGATTCCTCCGCCAAACTCTCCTCCTCGGAGGGTTCGCTCACCGTCGGGGAAACTTCCGGCTGACTTTCCGCCGGTTCTTCCCGCTTCGGCACCAACAGAAGGATGCTCAGCGTGACCAGCACGCACAGCGCGCACAGAACGCCGACCCCGATGTATACTTGTTTTTTTGTGATCTTTTTTATGATCTTCATTCCCGTGCCTCCCGTTCCGTATTCTCTATTTTATCATAGCACAGTTCCGAAGAAAAAGCAACACCTATCCCGCAAAAAAACACCGCCCGCAAGCCCGACGGACTTACGAGGCGGTGTTCCGCTGCCTATGAAAAACCCATGGGAGGGAAAAAGCGGAGGGACGGTCCAAACGCTCCTCTCGCAATAACGCCGGACCCGTTCCAACCCTCTATCATTCCCCAAATGACCCTCTGTACCTCCGCAGATCCCTTTTGCCCTCATGCGTCTCTCATAAACAGCGCGGATTCTGGTTTCTTATTTGGACAGATCTACGTCAACCACCAGGATGTTGCCGCGCCATTCCGCTTCGCTGAACGCCCAGTCTACGATATAGTCGTAATCGTAGCCCAGATCGCGAACAAAGCAATCCAGCAGTTCCGAAAGCGTCCATACGATGGGTTCGTCAAGAACGACCGCATATCCGCAAACCGGATCGTAAGGTCTGGGAAGCAGGTAGAAATTCAGCACCTCATAGACGGTTCCCTCGACCAAACGCCCCTCAATCCAAGTTCCTTCCTCTGTCACCTCGATCTTAGTCATCGCAAGCGCCTCTTCGAGGTTGGATGCGAGCGGACGTTCTTCGTTCGCCGGCGTTTCCGCCGCGGGAGCTTCGACTACGGGTTCTTCCACCACAGGCTCTTCGACTGTAGCCTCTTCCTCCGCAGATTTTTCAGCCGCGGGCTTTACCGCAGGAACCAGCAGAACCTCCACGTCGTAAGTGTTCTTGTAGGATTCGAGTTTTTCCCCAAGATCCACGTCAATGACCAGATTGTTGCCGCGCCAGTAGGCTTCGCTGAACGCCCAATCCACGATATAGTCGTATTCATAGCCCAGATCACGAACGAAGCAATCCAGCAGCTCCGTCATATACCATGTGATGGGTTCATCGAGGACCACCGCATAACCGCAGACCGGATCGTAAGGTCTGGGAGCGGAATAGAAATCGAACATCTCCCAGGAAGCTGCCTCGGAAGCAGTTTCGTCGACCACCTCCGCAGGTTCTTCCACTGCGGGTTCTTCTGCGGGCGCTTCGTCGGAGACGAACAGGGATTCATCGACGAAATCGCTTCTGTCGTAATCGCTCTCCTCCGCGGGCAGTTCCGCCAGTGCATACATACTGCCGGTCAGGATCGCCACGGAGCCGATGATCAACGCCAGCGCCAGCGCAAAGATCTTTGTCTTTCCTTTCATACGTTTCATTTCCTCCTTTCAATCAATGTTGTTTATGGGTGGAACGTATCTTTATGATACATCCCGGTTGTGTTCATCTTGTATTCGAGTTGTGTTCAACTTGTTGTCAAGTTATAAAACTTACTTTTACC
>JAFLUP010000120.1 GCA_022508745.1 Oscillospiraceae bacterium
TGTAGCGCAGGAAGTACCAGGAGGAACCCGCCCACTGGGGCATGGTGTCCGTCTCCCGGCGGGCGTCGCCGCCGCACTTGGGGCATTTGCAATGCACGAAGGAGTCGATCTTCGCCAGCGGCGACTCGCCGCCTTCACCCGGCTTGAAGTTTTCCACCGCCGGCAGCTTCAGGGGCAGCTCCTCATAGGGAACCCCCACCATGCCGCAGGTGGGACAGTGGATGATCGGGATGGGTTCTCCCCAGTAACGCTGCCGGTTGAACGCCCAGTCCTTCATTTTGTACTGCACGCCCGCTTCGCCTACGCCCAGCTTTTCCAGCTCTTCCAGCATCCTTGCGATGGCGGACTGCTTATCCGTCAGCCCGTTGAGGAAGCCGGAATTGATCATCTTTCCTTCGCCTGTGTACGCGTCTACGGACATATCGCCGCCCTCGATGACCGGCAGGATCTCCACGCCGAACTTCTTGGCGAAGGCATAGTCGCGGGTATCGTGGGCAGGCACCGCCATGATGGCGCCGGTGCCGTAGCCCATCATGACGTAATCGGAGATGAAGATGGGGATCTCCTTCCCCGTGATGGGGTTAATCGCTGTCAGACCGTCGATGCGGACGCCGGTTTTCTCCTTGACCAGCTGGGTGCGCTCGAACTCGGTTTTCTTGGCACATTCCGCCCGGTAGGCGAGCACCTCGTCCATGTTCTTCACCCGATCTGCGTAGGTATCCAGCACCGGATGCTCCGGGGCGATGACCATGAAGGTCACGCCGAAGAGGGTATCGCAGCGGGTGGTATAGATGCGCAGCTTGTCCTCCGTACCTTGCAGCGCGAAATCCACGAACGCGCCGGTGGAGCGCCCGATCCAGTTCTCCTGCTGGTTGCGGATGTTCGGCAGGTAGTCCACGTCCTTCAGCCCGTCCAGCAGCTTGTCGGCGTATGCCGTGATGCGCAGATACCACACGTCCTTGGACTTCTGCACTACGTCGTTGTGGCAGATGTCGCACTTGCCCCCCTGGGAATCTTCGTTGGAAAGCACCACCTGGCAGTGGGGGCAGAAGTTGACGAGGGTTTTGTCCCGGAAGGCAAGGCCTGCGTCAAACATCTTGCGGAAGATCCACTGGGTCCAGCGGTAGTAGCCCTCCTCTGTGGTATCCACCGTGCGGGACCAATCGAAGGAGAATCCCACGCGCTTGAGCTGCCCGGTGAATTTTTCGATGTTGCGGTCGGTCAACACCCGGGGATGCACGCCGTCCTTGATGGCAGAGGCTTCCGTGGGCAGACCGAAGGCGTCAAAACCGATGGGAAACAGGACGTTATAGCCCTGCATCCGACGCTTGCGGGAGACCACTTCCAGACCCGCATACGCCTTGATATGCCCGATGTGCAT
>JAFLUP010000013.1 GCA_022508745.1 Oscillospiraceae bacterium
GGGACGATCGGTCGATGCTGACACATATTCCTCCTTAGCTCAGTTGGTAGAGCGCATGACTGTTAATCATGATGTCGCAGGTCCGAGCCCTGCAGGGGGAGCCAGCAAAAAGGCATCCGAAAGGATGCCTTTTTTGCAACTCGATTCGTTTCTAATGAATATCCGTAGGAAGTTCATTGGAAACGGATCGAATATCACTGCAAACTTGTTTTCGATATCACTGCGAGCCGTGCTCGCAATATCACTCCGGAGAAGCCGGAATATCATTAAAATGCAACGCATTTCATTCGCTCCCCCCACAGCCGGAACGGTTGCCGGGGGTTTTTGCTTTCATTCACAAAATAGCGATAGAATATAGCGAGAGAACGTGATAAAATATAACCGACTTATAAATCGGAACTTATGTGGGCGGTGAATGGGAGGATAGAGTCAATGAAAACCCTTTTTTTGAGTTCAAGCGGCTTAAATGAAAATACAACCAGCGTATTTTGGGAATGTATAAAAAAAGAACCGGCAAACACAAAAGCTATTTTTGTTCCCTCTGCCGCTGTCGGAAATGATAGCGCAAGAGAAAGTAAGAGACCGTGGAAGGCGATCGGATCCGTATGCGCAAATCGCTCCAATCGGTTTTGGGTGCGAAATAGACGACAGGCAACGAATAAACGGGAAAACCATGAAATACGCTTGCTACCGGCGGTTCATGGTTCTCTCTTTTCCGGGGGCATTTTTGGAAAAAAACAACCGATCCTTTCGTTTTGCGTATCGCTCCACAAAACGGGGAGTCCTACAGGATAAATTTCTTGACTCCGAACGCGTCGCATTGTAAGATAAGACCGTGGCCACGATCTATTTTTATTCACGAAAGGGAAAAGCACATGGAGATGAAAACCAAACTGAAAGAATTGCGAACGGCAAGCGGTCTGACGCAGGTCGAGCTCGGCGAACGTCTCGGAATCTCCGCAAAAGTCATCTCGAAATGGGAAAACGGCGAATCGCTGCCCCCATGCGAACATCTTCCGACCCTCGCGGACGCGTTCCATATCCATATCGACGAGTTGTTCGGGCGGACGTACAGCGAAAAGGTAGATCTGAAAAAAGAAGTCCGGCGGTACGGATTTGATCACGCTGACGGAATATCCGATATGCAACACTTACTCTCGTATCTCCTGCTCGGGATGCAGGAACGCAAAAATCTTGAAATGGGCTGTTACTCGGAGCAAGCCTTGCGCGAGATCTCCGGCGAGCTGGAACGCCTGATCGAAAACGGCGATCCCCGCCCGCAGTTCCAGCCGTATGCCATCGACGACGCGGCTGTGAACTTCCTTCGGGAGGATTTTTCCATCGCAACGATGTGGCACTGCGGTAAAGGGAAATTCAAAGAAATCATGCAGAAAGACTACCCGTCCATGCGGAAGCTCTTCGCGTTCCTTGCGCTTGACGGCGCGGACCGGATCGTCGGGCACCTTTGGCGCAACGCTGAAAACAAGAGCTTCACCCTCGAAGGATTGCAGAAAACGACAAACACCGACGAAGAAACGGTCAGCCGCTTTCTCGATCTCCTGCGCGCCATGGAAGAAACGACAAGCGAAGGGCTCCTCGGCAAAGAGACCGTAGTCATCGACGGTCAGGAGACGGAGATGTATCACTTTTACCCCGGGCAAACGACAAAACTGTTCGAAACCGTGTTGCTGGCGGCATATCTTCTGATGACTGAAAAAGGAGGCTGTCGATGAGCGGGAAAACTGGCGCAACCATCCAAAAAATACGAAAATCGCTGGGTTATACGCAGACGGAGGTCGCGGAAAGGCTGTTTACCACGCCGCAGAACATCTCGCGGGTGGAAAGCGGGGAAGGGGAGCCGACGGTCGAAATGTTGATCGGCCTTTCGGAGCTCTTCGGCGTATCCGTCGATACGCTCCTTTGCCGCGATGTACTTTCCGAAGCGGAGCTGCTGAAGCGCGTGCGCGACCGTATGCAGCGTGCCAGTCGGGAGGAAACCTCCGAAACGGTCTTTTGCGTCTGCAAAGCCATGCTCTACGGCAGATATGCCGCCTCTCTGGGGGAGGAAAAGGAAATCAGCGACCGCCCGACCTATTCGACCATCCGCACGAGAGCCCTCACGGGCGTTTTTTCCGACAGACCCGAAAGACCGCCTATCTTCGCCGCGGTCGGCGCCAACGCGGTGGACCTGTGCGAAGCAAGCGAGAGGAGCCTTGCCGGGATTTTCGAAGCGCTGGCGGACAGGGAGGTCCTTCGAATCATAAACAAACTTTCCGACTTGTTCCCCTACGATAAATCCTATGATAAATCCTCGTTTTGCTCCGCGTTTGGGGTGGAGGAATCCAAATTCGAGCGTCTTTTTGAGCGGCTTGCGACCTTGCAGCTCATCACGGCAAGGACCGTCAACCTGAACGGCAGCGCCGTTACCGTCTACCGTCCGGCGCTTAGCGGCGAAATCGTCCTGTTGCTGTCCTTGGCGGATCTGCTGTACAACGCATCGCCCGACGGGAACGCGCATTGATCTTGCGCGAGCCGCTTGCAAATCGGCAACATCTGTGCTATACTGTTTGGTGGATCATCCAAAACAGGAGGGGCAAGCCATGAAGAAACTCAACGCGATTGTTTTCACGGACGAAACCGAATTCAGCGAACACGCGGACCGCATCACGACAAAGCTCTCCGGTTTGCCCGGGAATCAAACGTATTTGGGTTGCTGGGGAGAGATTCGCTCGAATGATCCGTCGGCGGTCATTTCGGCTGTGTCCGGAGCGGTGTATCATTTTCTTGCCTCCGACAAAGACGAAATTTTCTTCGGCTGCTGTGCGAAGGACTACCAACAGATTCTCGCGGCGATCGACGCGCGGGATTGCGAGGTCGTAAAGCGCTCCTGTCGGGAGATCTGATGCAACGGGGAAGCGTACGAATTTCGATTTCATGCGGGAAATGAGGGATATCGCCAATGGATAAAAAATTGCTGATCACCGCTTTCGAACCCTTCGGCGGGGAGACGGTCAACGCGTCTCTGGCGGCGGTTTCCGCGCTGCCGGACCGGGTCGGAGACTGGGAGATCCACAAACTTACCATCCCCGTGGTGTTCGGGAAAGGGGCGCAGGCGGTCATGGAGTTTACCAAACACACCCCCGTGGACGCGGTGCTTTGCGTCGGTCAGGCGGCGGGTCGCTCCGCCGTCACGCCGGAGATGCTCGCCATCAATTTGCAGTACGCCTCTATCCCGGATAACGAGGGCAACTGCCCGAAGGACGAGCCTATCGAAAGCGGGGGAAACGGCAGGGAAGCGATCTTTTCCACCATGCCCATCCGCCGGATGGCGGAGGCGGTCAAGGGGGCGGGGATCCCCTGCGAAGTGTCCTATTCCGCCGGAACGTATGTCTGCAACGATACCTATTACCGACTGCTGTCTTTTTTTGCGGGAACGCCCGTGAAGGTCGGCTTTCTCCACCTTCCCGTCATGCCGGAACAGGGCTCGCCGTCTTTGGAGCCCGAGCGTGCGGTCCGGGCGCTGCAACTTGCCATTCGGGAGATATAGGAGGCAAAAAACAAGAAGGTCATCCGTAGGGATGACCTTTTTCAATGCCCGTGACAACGCCGTTGCCAGCTTATTTGGATATTTTGGGGTTGTCGGTCTGATCCAGAAGGTAGTCGATGCTGACCCCGTAAAACGCAGAGAGCTTGATCAACACCTCCGCGGTGAGGGCGATCACGCCGGTTTCGTATTGCGAGTACGTGTTTTGAGAGACGTTCAGGATCTTTGCGATTTCCTTTTGCTTGATGTCCCGATCCTCCCGGATGGCGCGTAGATTTTTGAATTGCATGAAGATCACCTCAAAAATATGATACAATATCTGTAATAAAGATATTGACAAATATCTGTAATTCAGATATAATAGGATTGCCGAATAACGGCAAATCATTTTGAAGGGAGTACAGAAAATGAAACATTGTGCAAAATGCGGGAAGGAACTGCTGGACGAAGCGGTCATCTGCCCGGGCTGCGGCTGCGCGGTAGAAGGGGGCCATGCGGCGCAAAGGGGGAAAACGGAGGACGCCATGGCAGGCTACGAAAAGGCGGCAAGGGGAGCCGGTATCACAAACATCATCGGTTTTCTCCTTTTGGCGGCGGGAGTCGTCTGTGGCGTGTTTCTTCACGTTGCGGTCGGTTCGGCGCTGTGCTTGATTGCGGAAATTATTGCGTTATTGGCGAACACAAAGGTGAAGAAGCTGTTCAAGAGCAACAATGCGAGTATCACCGATAAAAAGGCGTATCAGGCAGCCGAGAAACAGTTGCTAAAGGAATTGAAAGCCAAATATTTCGCGTTCAAGCTCTCGATCGTGCTGGCGGTTGTCGCTTTGGTGGGCGTCATCGGGTTTGCGCTTTTGATTTAAGGAAAGGAGGCATACAATGAAACACTGCACGCATTGCGGGAAGGAGCTGCCGGACGAAGCGATCGTCTGCCCGGGCTGCGGATGCGCTGTCACCCCGGAGCAGGGCACACAGAAGAAAAAATCGCACCTCAAACTGATTCTGATTATTGCGATCGCCGCTGTGTTGGTCGCGGGCGCCGTGGTCGGCGGTATCTTTTTGCGGAATCATCTCCGCGAAGAAAAGGTAAAGGATCAGCTTGCCGGCAAAACGTTTCGTTATGAGAGTTTGAGCCTCTATAGCTATAGGTGGAAAGAGATTTCGTTCGATGAGAACGCACAGTGCAAATATACGTATTTTTATTCCAGTGTCATGAGCGAACCGGAGACGTATTCTCGGTCGTACGAAATTGAATTTAAGAACGGCTCGACGTTTTTGATCATGGGCGTGGATACATACGAGGTTCGGTATAATAGCTACGGCAAAGTGGACAACCTTTACGATGTGAACGACAAAACCGTATACGATTAAAAAAGCATAACGCCTTTCGCAGAAAAAGCATCCGACGGGTGCTTTTTTTCTTGTTCCTCCGGCGGAACGGAACGGACGCCATTTGTGCAGCAAAGTAACAAAAATGAATTTTTTTTGAAGCAAATTGCGTGTGTCGGAAACATTCTCTTCATAAACCATCCGCGTGGTGAGAATTTCCATAAAAAATGAAGCCGAAAAACAAAAAACTTTTCAAAAACACTTGCAAAACGGAATCGGATATGATACAATATCCACACCTATAGTCGACAACTATGGGCAAAATTGTCCAGCGCTTTTTAAGCGACCGCGGCATCGGACGCCGCAACTCCTTTTTGGAAGATAGGGGACCGGTTTTGAAAAGAAAAATCCTTCTGATCTTCTTCATTTTATCCTTGCTGGTATTCATCGGTTCCGCCATAGGGATCGGCGTTGTGCTGCATCGGTATCATCAGGCGGACGTTCTGTATGACGATTTGCAGGACCGTTATGTCACCTATGTGGATCCCTCCTCCCGGGAAGAATCGGCGCAATCGCGGCCGCCCCAGAGCGGCGAGCCTTCCGGCGATCCCTCCGGCGGCGAAGCATCTGCCGGTTCTGTGGACCCGGTCGAGCCGGAGCCCGAGCCCGAATGGCCGCCCATCAGCGTGGATTTCGGGGCGCTTTTGGAGCTCAACAGCGATGTGGCTGGTTGGCTCTACTGTGCAGACACTCCCATCAACTACCCCGTGATGTGGTCCGCCGATAACGAGGATTACCTGCACCGGGATCTGAACGGGAAGTACCTCTACTCCGGCACGCCGTTTGTGGATTATCGCTGCTCGGCAGTGGGGACGAACCGCAACCACATCATCTATGCCCACAACATGAAGAACGGAACCATGTTCGGCACGTTGGGCGAGTACAAGGAGCAAAGCTACTACGACGCGCATCCTGTCCTGTATTACCTTACGCCGGAACACCAGTATAAGATCGAGCTGTTCTCCGGGCTTGTGACCAAAGCGGATGCAGAGGTCTATAACGTGCAGTTCCAAAGCGAGGAAGCCTTCGAAGCCTTCTTGCAGAGCCTGAAGGAGAATTCCACCTTCCGTTCCGACGTTACCGTCACGGCGGAGGACTGCATCGTCACTCTTTCCACTTGCTCGTATGAGTTCAACAACGCGAGATATGTCGTATTCGGGAAGCTGATCAAGCTGCGCTGACAAGCGGCGACCGATACCGGCGTGACCGCATATCTTTCTAAAGGAGGACGCATGGCAATGTCGCAGCCCCAAAAGCAACCCTCTACGACGCGCCATAAGGTACTGACGGCGCTGGGGATCGCCCTCTGCGTGATCCTTGTCCCTTTGCTGATCATCAACGTCACGTTGATTATAAAGAGCTACGTCAATCCCGATGAAGTGCCTACGCTGGGCGGGGTCGCTCCCCTCATCGTACTGACCGAATCCATGAAACCGGGCATCCAACCCGGGGATCTGATCTTCGTGAAATCCATTGAAGGGAGCGAGGTAAAGGAAGGGGACGTCATCGCCTTCTTCGACCCGGCTTCCAAAGAGAACAGCATCCTGACCCATAGGGTCAAGGAGATTCGCGAGGTGGACGGCACCATCTACTTCACCACCTGGGGCGACGCCAACGGCGGCGCGGTGGATCCCCAGCAGGTTGCAGCAAGCGCACTGGTGGGCATTTATACGAACTTCCGCATCCCCTTTGCGGGGCGCGTTGCCATCTTCATGCAGTCCACGGCGGGTCTGGTGATCTGCGTGTTCCTCCCGCTGGTGCTGCTGATCGGCTGGGACATTTTCCGGCGCAGACGGCATGAAAAGAAAAACCAGCAGGACACCGAGGCGCTCCTTGCAGAATTGGAAGCACTGAAAGCCGCAAAAGCGGCGGAGGCTTCGAAGGAGCCTGCCGCTGAACCGGCAGCTGCCGAATCGGAAGCTGCCGAACCGGTAGCGGAACCTCCCGCGGAAGCGCCTACCGAACCGTCTTCTGCATCGGTTCCCACCGAGGAGAATCCTCAATAATCCACGGTATTCTTCCCCCGGAAAGCCACGGCGGGGATGAATATAAATTTTCCCTGAGGGGCTTTACCCTTGTGGGGGAAGAATTCAAAGCCGAAAGGCGAAATTTGAAAGGAGAAAACTCATGAAAAAGAACAAAATGATGAGAATTGCCAGCGTTCTTCTGATCGCGGTTCTTCTCTCTACCTGTGTGATCAGCGGCACGTTCGCGAAGTACGTGACCACCGGTGAAACCAGTGATCATGCACGCGTCGCGAAGTTCGGCGTGGTCATTGATGCAGAGGGTAGTCTGTTTGCCAATAGCTACGTGAATGTTGAGGATGGCAATACTCCCGGTGATAAGAACGCGGATAAAGCGCCCTTTACGGATCTGACCGTCGAATCCTCTAATGTGGGAAAAGAAGGCGAAATTAGCCAGCTGGTCGCACCTGGCACGGAGAATACTGAAGGCATTACCTTCTCCATCACCGGTACTCCCGAAGTTGATGTCCGGATTAACATCAATTTCGACGAAGACAGCATGCGTGATGTTTTCCTTGCCGCGAGCGCTGGTCTGCCTGACATGACTACCAGCAAGAAGAACGCTACCTTTGATTTGGATGATGACTATCATCCCGTCGTTTTCACCGTGACCGGTGATTTTGTTGAACATCAGTGGCAGGCTATCAAAAATTCTGCTGGCTTTGATTCTTTAGCAGCAAAGGAAAAGCAGACTTCTATTTCTGGTTCTATGGCGACCATCGTCAGCATCCTGGAAGAAGTGTTTGCCGGCGAAGATGACGAGGGCATCTATGTTGACGCAAACACCGATCTCGCTGAAGTGTTTGGTAGCTTTACTCTGACCTGGAAGTGGGCATTTGATGGTGCGCAGAAGCTGGATGACGTTAAATTTAACGCTAAAACGGTCGACAAGGCAGACACCCTGCTGGGCGATCTTGCAGCCCGTGATTTCGGTGATTTCACTTACGAAGTCTACAAGAATGACGGCGAGACCTTGACCGATAAGTCCGAGGCGTTTATTGGCCTTGCGGCTGACGAGGAAGATTGGACGGCTGGCGATTACAACTTGGTTGTCTCCCTCAAGCTCACCCTCACCGTCACGCAGGTTGACTAATTTACAGATTACGCTAATCTGACTTAAGTCTACTTAACCGAACCGCGCGGCCGTATGTGGCTGCGGCTGCGCGGCTTCGGCGTTTCAGAAAGCCCGAACGCCCAAGAGTATGTTCGGACTGTCTGAAATTCCGAAGCACAACCATCATCACCGAAAGGAGGAGCCGGAAATGAAAAACGTTCGCAAACACGGAACGGCAGGGATCGGCATGCTTGTTGTGATCCTTATTTTGTGTAATCTGGCATGCCTCACGGTGATGTGCAGTAGGGTGATCGGCTACACGCAGGCAAAATTTGTCAACGTCATGCCCATCGACCAACAGACTGTGATCGGGGCGGAGCCGCCGGCAGGAACCGATTCTTCCGCCGAAGCGGATCCCTCACGAGCGGATTCCTCCGCGGAATCCTCTGTCGAGGCTCCCATCGTCAACCCCGCTCCCGGCGATGCTTCCTCCGAATCTTCCGACGAACCCTCCTCCGGCGGGCAGACCATGCAGGCGCACCCGGAGTTCCACATGGAACACGACGTGGAGATCTTCAAGTTCTCCTACGACGAAACCGGGAAGATCACGGTCGTCGGGATGGAAGGGAATGAGGATCACCTCATCGCCCCCGGCACGTCCAATCTGTACCAATTCACCCTCGCCAATACCGGCGACGTGGCGCTGGATTACACCCTGACCATGGAAGCCTACGTGACGGGAACGGATCTGTGGATCCCCGTCAACGCCCGCGTGTGGGATTACACCAACAAGTATCTGGTCGGTTCTGCCGAGGAAATGCCGGACGTCATGGAGCTGAACACCGTGGATGAAAAAGGTGTGCTGGGCGCCGGGAAATACGCCGTCTACAATCTGGAATGGGAATGGCCCTTCGAGCGGGAAGACGAAAACGGTGAAATCGCCGCCAACGATCAATACGACACCATGCTGGGCAACCTTGCGGTGGATGAGGAGCTGGTGCTGCATATTGTCATCCGCACCACCGCGGAGTATGATGAGGATCCCGATCACCAGGGCGGGCTGGATAAGCCGCCCCAGACCGGCGACGACGCGCCCATCGTGATCCTTTGCGTCCTGTTCGGCGCTTCCTTTGTGGGGATCTGCGCCATGGGGATCGTACTCATCCTTTCCAAACGCAAAAAGGATCATGCGGAACAAAAATGAGTAAAGCCAAAAAGCGGTTAAAACTGGTGGGACGGGTGGCGCTGATCCTGTTGATCAGCCTGCTTGTGGGCTTCCGGCTGTATAGCTGGAACGCGCGGGCGATCGGTGGGAACCTGATGCCCATGCCCTTCGGTTGGGGCGTTTCCGTGGTGCTTTCCGGCAGCATGGAGCCGGCGCTCTCGGTGGATGATCTGGTGCTCCTCCATTCCGTGGAGACATACGAGGTAGGGGACATCGTGGTGTATCAGGAAGGCACGTCCTCCCTTGTGATCCACAGGATCGTCTCCATAGACGGCGAAACGGTCGTCACCATGGGGGATAACAACGACGCGCCGGACGATCCCATCAACATGAAAGCCATCAAGGGAAAAGCGGTGGCGAGCATCCCGTTCGTGGGGATCGTGGTGAATTTTCTGCAATCCACGTTGGGATTCCTGCTCATCCTCATCGCGGCGATCCTGCTGTTCGAGCTGCCTTATCTGATGCAGCGCAAAAAAGCGACGGACGAACAGGAAAAAATCAAAGAGGAAATCAGAAAGCTGAAAGGCGAATAAAGGGTCGCCAGCGACCCAAGAAAGGAGAGGTTGACCGTGAAAACCGCAAACAACGCGAGGTACACAAAGCGTCCCGCCGGTGGTGTTCTGTATTGGGCGGTCAGCGTTCTTCTCGTGCTTACCTTGTTTACCACGTGGATGGCCTGCGGGCTGTTCGCGAAGTATCTTTCCACCAATGACGAGCTCGACTCTGCGCGCGTTGCCGCTACGGGGGTCAAGACGTTTGAATTGCTGGAGCATAAGGTGAAAAACGTGTCGGAAACGGATCCCACCGCCGTGTATGAGTTCGTGAAAGACGAATTCACTTCGAAAGGCAACACATACGACACGGTTCCCCCCGGGTATGATCTTCCCAAGGATCCGTTCGTCCGGTTGGAGCTTGTGGACGCCGAGGTGGACTATCGGCTGTACGTCCGCGTGACCAAATCCGAGGATTTCCCGGATACCATTGATGTGAAGCTGCGGGACTGCTGGCAGCCGGTTCCGGGACAGAAAGACGTCTATGTTTACGACGGATATTTCGACGCGGGGCAGAATTACGACTGCACCGGGGACAAAGTGATCTATATTTTGGACAATAATTTGCTCTACGTCAGCCAGTATTACGCCGGGGAAACCTTTGACCTTTCCTTCGAGGCGTGGCTTGCGCAGGTGGATTAACGGCATATCCGAATGATTCGGAAAGGAGTTGGTATATTGAAGCGAAAAACGATACGGCGTTCGTGGCAGGTGCTTCTGGTGGTCGCTTTGGTGCTTGTCACCGCGGTCGCAGTGCCCGTTTTTGCCCGCTATATCAAGAAAACCAACATGGTGACAAATACCTTTTCTCCTGCCGATACCAGTGATCCCGTGATCGAAGAAGATTTCAAGGACAACGTAAAGAAGGACGTGTGCGTTTCCGTTGGCGAATTGAAGTATCCGGTTTTTGTGCGCGTTTCGATCGTTATCACTTGGAAGGATGCCAACGACATCGTTCATTTCCAAAAACCGGTGAAAGACACCGACTATGAGCTGGTGCTTGGTGAGGACGATTGGGACTACAACGCGAAAGACGGATATTATTATTACAAATATCCCGTCCCCAGCAAGGGAAAGACCACGGCTCTGATCAAATCCTGTACGCAGCTTCCGGACGCTGAACCGCCGGAGGGTTATACCTTAAGCGTGGAAATCATCGCCCAGACCGTACAAGCGGTAGGCTTTACGGACGGGGACGGATCGGATCCCGATACGGAGATTCCCGCTTATCAGGACGCCTGGGAAACCTCCTGGACGCCGTCAGAAAGACCCGGTACCGACGAGGGAGAGAATGTAGAGCCGTAACTCCCATCGCGTCCCGTACCCGTAAGAAACCGATGAGAGCGCCTGACGCAGAGAGCATCTCCGCGAAGGCGCTTTTCTTTTTGCGGAGCGAGGCGCGTGACGCCTCGCTCCGCAAGCGGGCATAGCGTCGCAAGCCGCTCACACTCACAGCGGGCATAGTGCCGTAAGACACGCATATCAGCAGCGGACACCCCGACGGGGTCCCTTTTTTCTCCCTGTGGGAAATCCTCCCTGTGGAATCCTCCCTGCGGGAAATCCTCCCTGCGGGAGATCCTCCTGCGGGAGGGGCGTGCAAGGCTTTGAGCGCCTCCGTGCCGCGGAAGAGGGAAGTGACAAGGGGAAGGGGGAGATGCGCAGACGCGCGTTCACAGGCCGCCTTGCGCGGCGTGGAAGGACGCGCGCTGTGGTGCGCCGTGTAAGCCTCTCTGCGTCCTATCCTTCTTGCTTGCGCCCCTCTACATGGCGCCCTACATGGCGCCCCACACGGTGCCTTACACGGCTGCACGGTCGGTTCTTTTCATGACAGGGAAATAACAATGGCGGATGGGGGTTAGCCCATCCGCCATTTTTTGCAAAGATTGCTATGAATCAGGCAATTCCGTGATTATTTGCCGTTATCCAGCGCCTTGCGGGGAACCATGATGATCGCATACAGACCGAACACGGAGAGCAGGATCAACGCCGCCCAGAGGGCGAAGTTGCTGTTGTCGCCGGTTTCCGGAGAATGCGGATCGTCCGGAGTGCTGGGATCGTCAGACGTGCCGGGATCGTCCGCGCCGGTTGCGGGAATATCCTTGACGTCCTTGGTATCGGTGTAGGTCTCACCGTTGAATTCCACCGTCGCGGTGTAGGTGGTGGTGCCGTCCTCGGTTTCCGTTGCGGGCGTCTTCACTTCGCTTGTGACGGTCGCATCCACCGTTTCGGTGTGGGTCTCGTCATGCTCGCAGGTGAAGGTGGCCTTTGCGGTCTTACCGTCTTCGGACCAGGTGAATTCTACCTTCCAAGCATGGCCGGTAGCGGGGATCACGACGGTCTGGAAGGTCTCGCCGCAGTCGTCGCAGACCAGGATCACGGAGCCGTCCTCTTCGCAGGTGGCTTCGGTGACGGTCGCTTCGCTGCAAACGTGCTCGCCGGTAGCGGGAATCACTTCCGTGTACAGGAGTTCGTTGCAGACCTTGCAGTACACTTCAGCCTTGCCGTCCTTCGTGCAGGTCGGGAGCGTAACATCCACGCGGTACTCGGTGTGACCGGTTGCGCGGACGTCAACGACGTCCTTCGTGTCGGTGAAGGTCTGGCCGTCGTACTCAACCGTTGCAGTGTAAGTCGTCGTGCCGTCTTCCGTGCAGGTCGGCCCGTTGCCTTCCTTCACTTCGCCGGTAACGGTCGCTTCCACGGTTTCGGTATGCTCGGTGTTGTACTCGCAGGTGAGGGTAGCCGTTGCGGACTTGCCGTCTGTGGACCAAACGAACTCTGCGGTCCAGGAGTGGAATTCCACTTCGGTTTCCGTGGTGCTTTCGGTCTTGTCGGTGCCATCCTGCAGGACATCCAGTGCGATGGATGCCAGATGCTTGCCGGCTTCCTTGTCGATGGAGAATACCACCGTCAGGACGACCGTATCCGCTTCATCCTCGTCGGCGTAGCCCACATGGATGGTGCCCGCTTCTTCGTCAACTACATAGCTGACGAGCAGGTCGCCTTCCTCTGCGGATTCGAAGTGCATGATTTCGGGATCGTAGTTGAGAATGAACTCGCCGTTGGTGCTTGCGGAAGCATAAACGGGAACGGTCACGGTGCCTGCTTCAGTATCCACAACGACGCCGTTGGTCTCTGCCGCGTCATCGTCCGTCTCGGGGATCTCGATGCTGTTGAGGCTGCCCATGATCGCGAGAGCTCTCTCGGTGGAGATCGTCTCGGCGGAGGAAGCGTCGACCTTCACGGTAACGGTTTCCATGGAAACCTTTTCCTTGTCGGCCGCATTGTCGATGGTCTCGTTGGTGTGGACTTCAAGGAACAGACCGGGCCATACGCCGTCGCCGAAGTCGCCCAGGTAGTCCATGGTGCGGTAGAAGGAGCCCGCATCGCCATCCTCCAGCAGGACGCGGATGACTTCGTTGGTGTCACCGGTCATGAGGGAGATGTAGAGGGCGCCGTCATCGCCAACCACCATGTTGGAGTAGCTTTCGCCGTTGTATCCGACGTAAGCGAGGTTGATGCCGAGGGGATACATGGTCATCAGGAAGCCTGCGCCTCCGGAAACCATGTCGCAGCGCAGCGCGTAGCTCTGGGTAGCGCCCGTATACAGGATCCACAACATGTAATCGCCGGAATATCCGCTATCTTCCCATGCCTCGTTCTGAACAGCCAGCAGCGTGGGATAACCGTAGGTTCTGGCAGCCCAGTAGGAGCTCAGGTTCCAGCCGGAGAGCTGCGGATCGAAGGGATCTTCTTCCATCAGCAGGTAGGACTGACCCTTCGCGGTCCAGAAGAGAGCCTCGTCAGCCGAAGCATAGGCGATATCGTTGATATAGAAGCCGGTGTAATCGGTACCGCTTGCGCTCGCGATCACTTTGCCGTCGTAGCCCACCTGATAGATGGTGTAGTCTTCATCCAACGTGAAGTAGCTGTTGCCGTCGATGGGAGTCACAGCCACAGGATAGATGGTCTCGGACTTCTCGTCGGGCTTGTAGGACAGCATGCCTTCATCGAAGTTGTATTCGAAGAACTTGGCATAGCCGTTTTCGTCGCCCAGAACGCCGGTAGCCGTGACCGGGATACCGTAGACATTGACTTCGCAGGTAGCAGTCAGATGCTCGCCCGCTTCGTTGGTGCCAACGGTGGTAGCGGTAATGGTTGCATCGCCCTTGCCCACAGCGTTGATCACGCCGTTTTCGTCCACGGTCACGATGCTCTCGTCGCTGGAGGACCAGGTCACACCGTCGGCGCCGTCAACAAGGTTGTAGGGACCGACAACGGCTTCCAACTGGTCGCTGCTGCCGATGATCATGGAAATCTCGTCGTAGGAGAGCTCGATGCTGCCCACATATTCGGTGAACGACACGTCACCGACGGGGAAGCGCAGGGAAGTCATGTTGCCGGAGGCGTCGGTGACTTCCAGACGGTAGATGCTGTCGGGCAGAGGTTTGTCGGTCAATACGTTGCCGCCAAACCGCAGGTCGCCGCCGTCAAAGGTAACCGTGGCAGACGTGCCGGAAATGGTCAGGGTCTGCACGGGGTTGGACGTGCGGTTGACTACATAGTTCTCATCATAAAGAACCGCTTTGGCAAGACCCTTGTTGTCGGTGAGTTCTGCAGTGAGGATACGGCCCTTGCCGGTTTCATCGGTCTTTGCGGTGGTTTCCTCGACGCTGACGATCACCGGGGGTTCCTGGTCAAGCTCCAGCTTGGTGGTCAGGATCGCGCCCTTGCCCAGCTCGCCGTTGGAGTTGTCGCCGTCGGTCAGCGCGTCCCAATCGTAGCCGTACTGCTCATAGTACTCGGGAGCCAGGATCAGGGAGATGTAAACGGTATCCACATCGGGATCGACGTTCTTCATGGCAGCCGCCCAGTTGACAGTCGTCTCCAAGGAGAGGTTGTAAATCAGGCTGCCGCCGCTGACGCCGATCCAGAAGCCGGCGTTTTCGTAGTAGAGCACGCCGTAGCCCTGACCGAAGTCTTCGGAGCGCCACAGAAGGTTGCCCTTGCTATCCGTGACCTGCACAACGCCGTTGCCGTAGTTACGGATGGGGGTGTAACGGTAGCTCAGCGTGGACTCGCCGATGCCTGCCAGCGTGCCGTCGGGCATCAGGTTGGCCTTCGCAGGCGTAGCAGCGTAAGCGCCCTTGTAGACGATGTTGGTCACAGCGAGGTTGTAAGTGGTCTGACCTGCGCCCCTGAAGGTGTAGGGGTAACGGCCGTCGACCGGCTTGGAGTTGCTGTACGTGTTGTACCAATCGGTGTTGCTGCCGATCTCATACATGGAAGGATCGGTCCAGTTTCCGTAGTAGCCCAGCATGGGGATGGTGAGCTTCGGATACATGGTGCCGTCGTCGGATCTGGGCGTGACGTTGACGAACGCTTCCACATAGAAGCCGGTGCCCTTCTTCGCTTCGTCCAGCGCTTCAGCGGCGTCCTTGTCCAGAACGATCTCTGCGGTGACGTGGGTGACGTCCTGCACCACGACGGTGGGCTGGAGCAGGTTCAGCAGCTCGTGAACGTCATGGGTGTCCACGCAGAAGTTGCCGTCCACATCCAGCTGGAATTCTTCGTAGCCTTCGATCTCGGTGCCAAGGATGATGTGATCCAGCAGGAGCTGTGCGTCATCTTCATCCACGTCGCCGTCCTGATCGAAGTCGTAGCGGAGGTCGAGGACCTCATTGGAAACCACAACGTCTGCGCCCTTGAAGAAGACAAGCGCGTCCAGCGTGTCGGTGTAGTAATCCATGAAATCGCCGTAGCCCTGCACGGAGAACAGAGCCTGGGTGAACACGTCCGCCGAGAGGGCGTAGGTGTAGGAACCCGGGACCAGGTTGTGAATGTCGAATTCGAAGGTGAAAACGCCGGTACGGTCGGGATCATCGCCGACTTCGGCTTTGACCTTGCCGTCGTCCTGACCGGTCACGGTGATGTAAACAGGGGAGGAAACTGCCTTCTCCACATTGGCAAGGCCTGCGCCCTGCTGCAGCAGAGAGTAGTAGTAGCCGTACTCATCCTTCATGGGTTCGGCAGTCGCCATCAGCAGGCTCATGGTAAGCGCGCGGGTGGTGATGTCGGCGGGAATGATGAGATCGGGGTTGGTGCGCAGGTACTGCTGCACCACAGCGGACATACCCGTAACCTGAGGAGCCGCCATGGAGGTACCGCTCATGAGCTCGTAAGCCGTGCCGCTGAGGTCCGCACCGTTGACGGAGTAGATGCTGCCGCCGAAAGCGGAGATCTCCGGCTTCAGGGACAGGTTACCGGGAGCACCCCAGGAGCTGAAGGAGCTCATGGTGTAGTAGCCGCTGTTGTAAAGGTTCATGCTGGAGGCGCTGACGGTCATCTCGCCCACGATGTACTGCACACCGCTGGCGGTCGTCTTGACCTGACCGGCATAAGCTGCCCAGATCGCGTCGGCGATGGGCTCGTTCACGCTGGAAACAGGAGCGTCGCCGGTGTAGCCGTCCAGAACGGGGATCAGACCGGGAGCTTCGCCCGGGTTGGGCACGTTTGCGATGATGGCACCGATGGCGCCGTTGTCAGATGCGGCCTGCGCCTTGAGGCTGAAGTTGATGGAGCCGCGCCATACGATGGCGACTTTGCCCTTCAGCTCATCGGCAAGCTCTGCAAGCACGGTGGGTTCCTGCCCTCTGCTTGCCTTGGCAACCATGAGGAAGGGAACCTTGGTGCCGCTGCCGTCACTGGAGGTATCCAGCGAAGCGAAGGAAGCCAGATCGGTGCGGGGATCATCCTGGAAAGCACCGTCGTTGAAGGAGGAAGAGATGTCACCGACAGAGATGCTGCTGCCGGCAAAGCCATCGTTGTCCACGGAAGCGACGGTGAAGGAGTTGGTGTAGGAACCGGACTCGCCGTCGAACTGATAGCTCACGCCGTCGCTGTACAGGTACCCGTTGTAGGTGTTGTCTGCCCAGGAACCGGCGTTACCGGCGGAGTACACCACCACGGTGTCGCAGCCGGTCAGGATCTTCTGGATCCCCACATAGGGGCTGTTGGGAGCAGGAGTGGCAAAGCCGGGAAGCGCCATACCCAGAGACAGGTTCACAGCGTCGGCGCCGAGAATGATGGCGTCCTCGATGGCTGCAACGCAGTCGGAATCGTAAGCGCCGCCGTTCTTGCCGAAGACTTTCATGATCAGGAACTGCGCGTCGGGCGCGTTACCTGCCACCATGACGGTCTTGAGGGCTTCCTCGTACTTGCCGTCGCCGTCGGTGTCGACGTAACGGTTTGCAGCCGCGATACCGGCGACGTGGGAGCCGTGCTCGCCTTCCCCGTCGTTATCGTGGGTGATGTCGTCGCTGTCATCGATGTAGTTCCAGCCGAAGGGAACCTTCTCGTTGTGATAGAGACCTGCGGCGGTAGCGCTGTAGCTGCCGGTGACGTTCAGCCAGCCGGAAGCGGCAGCAGCGATAACGTCTTCTTCGGTGAGCTTGAGGTTGCGCTCGCCGTCCTCATCAACAGCGTAAAGGAACGCGCCGTTGTCGAAGGATTGATGGTCAAGGTCAAGACCGGTATCGATGATGGCAATCAGAGTGCCTTCACCGGTGTAACCGGCATCCCATGCATTATGTGCGCCGTGCAGCTCACCTGCAACTGCCATGTTCGGATCCAGCGTGCCGCCGACGGAAACTACGTCCGGCGCATACTGTCTCTCCACATACACGCTCTTGACGCCGGGGACAGCCTCAATAGCAGCAATGTCGCGATAACGGACATTTGCGGAGATGATGTTGGCAGCCAAGGTCAGGTTCCAGGCGACATCCAGCTTCCCGCCCAGCTTGCTCTCAATGGCAGCCTGAACGGTGGCCTGCTCCGCACGCAGCTTGTCGCGATACTTGATCGCGCCTGCGTTATCGGCGATGTCGATGGTGGAAAAGCCTGCCTCGAGGGTGGAAGCCTTGTCCAGAACGATGGAGACGCGGACGATTTCGTCAGCATCCACAATCACTCTGTCCGGGCCGGCAGCTTCGGCCTTGAACAGATCGTTCTTAGCCATCGTAGGAATGACCAGCGAGAGTGCCATGATGAAGCACAGCGCCAGTGCGATCCAACGTTTGAATGATTTTGGAGTACTCATTCAGCTTTTTCCTTCCTTTCCAGTGAGATAAAGGTTTTTTTCGCCCCGCGGAACACGGGGCTATTGCCCGAACAAATCCCGGACTTTGAAGCAAAGCGACGCTGGTTTCCCCTTGACCGGTGTCGCTGCGCCACAAAACCCGACCTTTGTTCAAAACGGCGAAAAATCGTGCACCATATGTTGCGTAAATAGGCAGTATGGTCACATTCTTTCACACCATAGGTATTATATCATTTAATGAAAGAAATGTCTACCCCTTTTCGAAAATTTGTTTCTAAATTTTGCAATTTTTTTTACGGCATCCGTCATTTTTTCAGAAAAAAGAAAGAGATGCAAAAGATTCCGTCGCCCCCTTGCATTTTTCCGAAAGAAATGGTACAATCGGGGAGGAAAAAGAAGAAAAGAAAGGGGTATTTTGATGAAGTTTATCGACATTGCTTCCGGTCCTTCCGGCGCGTCACAGGTAGCGTTGGGCTGTATGCGGATCGGGAATCTGTCCCCGGCGGAGGCGGACGCTTACCTGCATACCGCGCTGGAATACGGGTACAACTATTTTGACCATGCGGATTGCTACGGAAACGGGGTCTGCGAGGAGGTGTTCGGCGGTGCGCTGAAGCGGAATCCTGCATTACGGGACCGTATCATCCTGCAAACCAAATGCGCCATCCATGACGGCAGGTACGATTTTTCCAAACAGCACATCCTTTCCTCCGTGGAAGGTTCCCTCAAGCGGTTGGAGGTGGAACAGATCGACGTCCTGCTCTTGCACCGCCCGGATCTGCTGATGGAGCCGGAGGAGGTGGCAGAAGCCTTCGATGCGCTGCATCAAAGCGGAAAAGTGAAATTCTTCGGCGTCTCCAACCATAGCCCCGCCCAAATTGAGCTGCTGCAGCGCTCTGTGAAGCAAAAACTGTGCATCAATCAGATGCAGCTCAGCATCCCCAACGCCACCATGGTCAGCAGCGGCGCCAACGTCAATCTGGATAACCGGGACGGGGTCAACCGGGACGGCTATCTGCGGGACTATTGCCGTCTGAAGGGCATCACGGTTCAGCCTTGGTCGCCCCTGCAGCACGGCTTTATCGCGGGGAGCTTCCTGGGCAACGAACAGTTCGCGTCCCTGAACCAAACCATCAAAGAAGTCGCGGACGTCTACGGCGTGACGGACACCGGCGTCGCCATCGCGTGGCTGCTGCGCCTGCCGGAGAAGATGCAGCCCGTCGTGGGCAGCGTGAACCTCAAGCGCCTTAAGGAGATCGCCGACGCGACGGAGATCACCCTTTCCGCGGCGGACTGGTACAAGATCTACCGCGCCGCGGGGTACGCGCTTCCGTAGAGGAAATAACCGTAAAAAGGGGGCTGTTTTGTGCGTTATCGATCCGTAAATGCGGTGGAGGAGTTCGAATTTCATGACAGTCGTGCGGAAGGCGGGGAACTGCGCGACGGCACGCTTCTGTTGCCGTTGCGGAGCCTGAATATCCATAAAAATCTTCCGCAGAACCCGTCGGAGTACGATATGGAGATCGAGCTGGCGATCCTCCGCGCGGAGGGGTTTGCTCTGCGGGAGTATTCCCCTTGCCCCGAATGTGTCCGGGACGAGCAGGGGAATTTCGTTCCGATCGAACCGCGAAGGGTATATCGCGGCGAGGACGGTTTGGCGCGTTTTACGCAGGATCTCGGGGAAGGCTTCTATGTGTTTGGCTGGTCGGTGGAGCAAAAAGAAGGCGCCGCAGTGCATACGATCACCTGTATCGGAGAGGGCTTTGTCTCCGATGTATCGTTCACCGCCGAAAAGATCACCATCGAGTGGGATTCGTATACGGATAAGGCGTGGTACGAATCCGATGAATGGCGTAAACACCGCGCATCCGAAAAAGACTAAACGGGAAATCCTGTGTGAGAGGGGAGAGGGATCCATGGAAAAGACCTACTATTTCTACGATACCGATCCGATCGGGCACGAGGCGTACGACATTGCCGGCGAGGACTTTGCGGAGTTCATCGAGACGTGCTGCCGGTACTGCGAAACGGTTTCGTTCCGGATCTGGGAACAGGAAGTGAAGGTTGCCGAAAAGCTGAAGCCGTACCGGATCCCGAAACCGGAAGCGATCACCTATACCTATCGGGAGACGCGCCGCGACAGATCGTTTTTCGGGGAGCCGGACGTCTATCCGGATATACGCTATTACCGGGTGTGTCCCGAACTGTGCGCACTGCTGCCGCAGATCGCGGATCATCTCTTTCAGTGGATCGACGGGTGGGGGTACCATCATCCGGAGGATCCGGTGTTCTACCGTTCGGACGGGAGTTTGTTCTTTTCTTTGGTCATCCATGCCGGGAAATGTACCCTGACCTCGCGCGAAGGAGAGGATGTCAGCCGGGTAGTATCTAAAGGGCATTGGCTGACGGAAGGAGCACAAAGGTATTATTTCTACGATACCGACCCGACCGGGCACGAGACGTACGACATTGCCGGCGAGGACTTTGCGGAATTCATTGAGACGTGCTGCCGGTACTGCGAAACGCTGTCCCTGCGTTTTCAAAAACCGGAATTGCGGGTCCTCTGGGGTCCTGCGCTGGAGCCGTACCGGATCCCGAGACCCGAAGCGATCACATATATACAAGGGCATTACTATCACGATTTGCCCCAACAGGATCGGGAAACCTGCTATTACCGGGTGTGCCCCGAACTGTGCGCACTGCTGCCGCAGATCGCGGATCATCTTTTTCAGTGGATCGACGGGTGGGGGTATCATCATCCGGAGGACCCGGTGTTCTACCGTTCGGACGGGAGTTTGTTCTTTTCCTCGGTGATCCACGAGGGGGAGTGCATCCTGACCCCGCGCGAGGGGGAGGACGTCAGCCGGATCGTTTCCAAAGAACATTGGTTGACGGAAGGGTTTCAAAAGTATTAAAATACGGCGCGGGTGCAACTTTCGAGCACCCGCGCCGTGTTTTGTTGTGTTATGCGTTTTCTTCCGTTCCCTGCCATTCGAACAGCTTGGCGGGGTAGGCGTAGGCGACCTTTCCTTTTCTGCTCCCCTCGGTGTACACCAGCAGATAGAAGTCGTCCCCGCAGGAGGAGTAGTTTTTCAGCCCGTCGTCATGCATGCGGAACTGGTCGCTCCATGTGAAGTTCCTGTCCGGCACCACGTATCTGCCATAAGAGGAGAAGTAAAACACGTTGCGGTCGTACCGATACCGGATCCGGTCAAAGTGCCAGACGCCTCGCAGCCAGTCGCCGATGCGCTTGATCTCCAACTCGGTCATGTTGTTCAGCTTCGCTTCCGCAACGAAAAACGCTTTCGCGTTGATCCGCTTGCGGTACACCAGCAGGTGGCGAAGGTTGAACAGCAGGTACGCCGCGGGGAGAGCCCAGACAGCGCCGAACGCCCATCCTGTGACCGACCAACCGGAAGTGCTGCCGAGCACGGCGAGCAGCAGCGAGAGCAGCCCGCAAAACAGGATCATTCCCATGGTGATGACGCACCGCCCGATCAGCTCCAGCTTCAGTTGATGCAGCAGATCCTTCTTGCAGCTTTCGACGGTCAGGACTTCTTTTTTCATGGGATTCGCCTCCCTTTTTGGTCTTTTGCCAGATTATAACATACAATCACATGACTGTCAATAGGACTTTGCAATTTTTTTCATTTGACAGCAAAATTTTTTTGTGTTATACTGTTCCCGGCACAAGAAAAGCAAGGCGTGGCATAATTTTTACAATCCCTATATATATAATATGTAATGAAGAAGAAACGAGGGGGACCGATGCGGGATCTTCCCAAAAAAGCTAATCACCGGAGGTGGAAATATGAAGTTATTTTCCTTAAAACAAGTGGAACTCACCGGCGGCTACCTGTTCGAAAAGCAGGAGCTGAACCGCAATGTCACCATCCACGCGGTGTATGACCGCTTTTCGGAAAGCGGGCGCATCGGCGCTTTCGATTTTGCATGGAAAGAAGGCATGCCGCACCAGCCGCATGTATATTATGATAGCGATGTGGCGAAGTGGATGGAGGGCGCTTCGTGGATCTTATGCAAGCACGACGAGCCGCTTTTGACCGAACGGGTCGAACGGCTGATCGACCGCATCGAGCGGCACCAGCAGCCGGACGGATACTTCAATATTTATTATACCGTTTGTAAACCGGGGGAACGGTTTACCGACCGCAATATGCACGAACTGTACTGCGCGGGGCATCTGTTCGAAGCGGCGGTGGCGTATGCCGTTGCCACCGGGCGGGAACGCTTCCTGCACTGCATGGAGCGCTACGCGGATTGCATCTACCGCATCTTCGTGGAGGAGCAAAGCGCCGCCTTCACCACCCCCGGGCATGAGGAGATCGAACTGGCATTGCTTTCGATGTACCGCTACACCGGCAATCCGCGGCATCTGGAACTGGCGAAGTGGTTCCTCGAAAAACGCGGCGGGCCGGAGAGGGACGTGGCGACCCCCGCCCAGAATCAGAGCCACCTGCCGGTGCGGGAGCAGACGCAGGCGGTGGGGCACGCCGTCCGCGCCATGTACCTCTACACCGCCATGGCGGAACTGGCACATCTTACCGGCGACGGGGAGCTGCTTTCCGTCTGTAAACAGCTTTACGCCGACGTGACGGAGAAAAAGATGTATGTCACCGGCGGGATCGGCTCCACCCGGGTCGGGGAAGCTTTCACGGTGCCTTGCGACCTGCCCAACGAGGAAGCCTACGCCGAGACCTGTGCCTCCATCGCCCTGCTGTTCTTCTGCAAACGGATGCAGGAAAACGAAAATCTTGCTTCCTACGGGGACACCGTCGAGCGCGCCCTGTATAACGGGGTGCTTTCCGGGCTTTCTCCGGAAGGGAACGCGTTTTTCTATGAAAATCCGTTGGAGATCACCCTTGCCGACCGCTACACCTACTCCTGGGGCGGTCCGCGCCCGCTGGCGATCACCAAACGCGTGCATCTCTTCGATTGCTCCTGCTGCCCGCCCAACCTGAACCGGCTGCTTCCCCGTCTGGGGGAGTACCTCTACGGGCAGGAGGGGGATACCCTGTACGTCAACCAGTACGCCGGAAGCCGTCTGCACGGGGAGGGGATCTCCTGCACCATGGAAACCGACTATCCCCGGGACGGACGGATCCGTCTTACCGCCGAAGGGGTGGGGAAGGTGGCGCTGCGCATCCCTGCGTGGTGCAAAACCTTCACCCTCAACCGCCCGTATGAGCTGCGGGACGGCTACGCCTACGTGGAAAACGGGGGAGAGATCCTGCTCACACTGGACATGGAGCCCTTCGCCGTTTACGCGTCCCCCCGCGTGGCGGAGGACGCCGGTCGGCTATGCGTACAGATGGGTCCCGTCGTCTACTGCGCCGAGGGAAGGGACAACGGGGGAGACCTGCACACGCTGGCGCTCCCGACGGACTTTGCCTGTCAGCCTTACGAGCGTAAACGGGACGCCCGGATCGGTCTTGACACGCTGGCGGTAAAGGGCTACCGCATGGAGTCGGAAGCGGGCGGTCTGTATACCCGCACGACGCCGTCTCTGCGCCCGGAAACCATCCGGCTGATCCCGTACAATTCCTTTGCGAGCCGCGGGGAAAGCGATATGCGGGTCTGGCTGTCCGCCCTGCTCCGGTGAAGGTGGGAAAATCCTCGAAAAGACACGTTTTTCCTCTTGACATTTTTCATGGAATATGATAAAATGTGACCAATGAAAAAAGATTTTGTCGAAGCAGAAATTGCCCGCGAGATACACGGGGGCGATTTTTGCGCGGTTATACCGCGTAAAGGCGGCGGAATCTTTCACTGAAACTTGAAGAAAAAAACAAAGCATATCATCGCAGGAGGATAAGTGTATGGCACTTACCAAAGAGCAGATCGCAAGCAAGACGGAAGAGCTGAAAGCCTTCATTGCGACGCACAAGGATATCGACGGACCGTTGATGCCCATTATGCAGCATGCGCAGGAGTCCTTCAGCTATCTGTCTATGGAAACCATGACGCTCATCGCGGATTCGCTGGGGATCCCGGTTGCCGACGTGTACGGCATCGCGACTTTCTACGCCCAGTTCTCGCTCAAGCCGAAGGGGGATTACGTTATCAGCGTTTGTCAGGGCACCGCTTGCTACGTCAAGGGCGCCGCTGCCGTGCTGGACGAAGTCAAGTCCCAGCTGGGCATCGGTTCCGGGGAGACCACGCCGGACGGCAAGTTCTCCATTCAGGACACACGCTGCCTGGGCTGCTGCGGTCTTGCGCCGGTCATGGTGGTCAATAACGACGTGTACGGCCGTCTGGTTCCGGAAGACGTCAAGGGTATTCTGGAAAAGTATTGATCGTTGCTTGATTTAAGAAGAAAGGAAAGGTCACATATATGAATCTTGAACAACTCGCCAAGATCCGGGAGGACGGTCAGGCTGTCGCCGCTATGCGAATCGCCACCGGTCTGCCGGGAACCGGCATGCACCATATCATGGTCTGCGGCGGTACGGGCTGTACCTCCTCCGGCAGCAACAAGCTCTGTGAACTGTTCGTTTCCGAAGCGGAAAAGCAGGGCATTGCAGAGCAGGTCAAAGTGGTCAAGACCGGCTGCTTCGGTCTCTGTGCGCTGGGCCCCATCGTCATCGTGTATCCGGAAGGCACCTTCTACAGCCAGGTGCAGGCGGAGGACGTGGCGGAGATCGTGGAAAGCCACCTTGTGAACGGCACGCCCGTGGCACGTCTGGTCTACGAGGACATCGGCGACCTGCAGCTCCCCGAGGGACATTCTCCCACCCTGTACGATACCACCTTCTATCACAAACAGCTCCGTCTGGCGCTGCGTAACTGCGGCCGGATCAATGCGGAGGACATCAACGAATACATCGCTGTGGACGGCTACAAGGCGCTGGCAAAGGCGCTGACGGAAATGACCCCGGACGAGGTCATCCAGACGGTTCTGGATTCCGGTCTGCGCGGCCGCGGCGGCGCGGGCTTCCCCACCGGTCGGAAGTGGATGTTCGCGAAGGCGCCCGCTCCCAAGAAGTATGTCGTCTGTAACGCCGACGAGGGCGACCCCGGCGCGTTCATGGACCGTTCCATTCTGGAAGGCGACCCGCACTCCGTGCTGGAAGCCATGGCCATCGCCGGCTATGCCATCGGTGCGGATGAAGGCTACATTTACGTCCGTGCGGAGTATCCGATCGCGGTCGAACGTCTGACCATTGCCATCGCGCAGGCGCGCGAGGCAGGTCTGCTGGGCAAGAACATTCTGGGCACCGGCTTCGACTTCGATATCCAGCTCCGTCTGGGCGCAGGCGCGTTCGTCTGCGGCGAAGAGACCGCGCTGCTGACCTCCATCGAGGGCAACCGCGGCGAGCCCCGTCCCCGTCCGCCGTTCCCGGCGGTCAAGGGTCTGTTCGGCAAGCCCACCGTCATCAATAACGTGGAAACCTACGCCAATATCTGCCAGATCATCCTGAACGGCGCGGAGTGGTTCGCGTCCCAGGGCACTCCCGGCTCCACGGGCACGAAGGTGTTCGCGCTGGGCGGAAAGATCAAGCACACCGGGCTTGTGGAAGTCCCCATGGGCACCACCCTCCGCGAGATCATCTACGATATCGGCGGCGGCATCCCCGGCGGCAAGAAGTTCAAGGCGGCGCAGACCGGCGGTCCTTCCGGCGGCTGCATCCCGGCGATCAACCTGGACACCCCCGTGGATTACGACTCCCTCAAGCAGATCGGCTCCATGATGGGCTCCGGCGGTATGATCATCATGGACGAGGACAACTGTATGGTGGATATCGCCAAGTTCTTCTTGGAATTCACCGTGGACGAATCCTGCGGGAAGTGCGTGCCCTGCCGTCTGGGTACCCGTCGTATGCTGGACATCCTCACCCGTATCACCGAAGGCAAGGGCGAGGACGGCGATATCGAAAAGCTGGAAGCCATCGCGGAAGATCTGCAGTGCAGCGCTCTGTGCGCGCTGGGGCAGACGGCTCCGAACCCGGTCGTTTCCACCCTGCGGTATTTCCGCGACGAATACGAAGCGCACATCTATCAGAAGCGCTGCCCGGCAGGCGCCTGCAAAGCGCTGCTGCAATACACCATCGAGCCGGAGAAGTGCAAGGGCTGCTCCCTCTGCTCCAAGAAGTGCCCGGCGGGCGCCATTTCCGGCGAGATCAAGAGTCCGTTCGTTATCGATCCCGAGAAGTGCATCAAGTGCGGCGTTTGTATGAGCACCTGTAAGTTCAACGCCATCGTCAAGAAGTGAGCGGGGGAGGATTAGAGAACATGGAAAACAAAACCGTTACATTGACCATCGACGGGGTCCAAGTTACCGTTCCCGCCGATTATACCGTGCTGGACGCCGCCCGTGAAGCCGGCGTCAACATCCCGACGCTCTGCTACCTCAAGGACGTCAACGCCATCGGCTCCTGCCGTCTCTGTCTGGTAGAGATCCAGGGCGCGAGAGGTCTGCAGGCCGCCTGCGTTTCCCCGGTTGCCGAGGGACAGGTGGTTTGCACCAACAACGCCAAGCTGCGGGCTTCCCGCAAGATGAATCTGGAGCTGATCCTTTCCAATCACAACCGTGAATGTACCTCCTGCGTCCGGAGCGGCAACTGCGAACTGCAGACCCTCTGCCGGGAGTACAACGTGGACGAATATCCCTACGACGGCAAGCTTTCCAGCGAGCGGTATGACGATCTCAGCCCCTCTCTGGTGCGGGATAACTCCAAGTGCATCAACTGCCGCCGCTGCGTGGCAACCTGTACCAAAGTGCAGGGCATCGGCGCCATCGGCGTTTCCGGTCGCGGCTTTGCCTCCGAAATCGGCTGTATCTACGGCGAAAGCCTTGCGGACAGCCCCTGCGTCTACTGCGGTCAGTGTATTCTGGCTTGCCCCGTGGGCGCACTGAAGGAAAAGGACAGCATCCAGAAGGTTTACGACGCGCTGGCCTCCGGCAAGCACGTGGTGGTGCAGCCCGCACCTGCCGTCCGCGCCACCATCGGCGAGGAATTCGGCTATCCGGTGGGCACGTCCGTCACCGGCAAGCTGGCGACGGCGCTCCGCAGACTCGGCTTTGCCAAGGTGTTCGACACCGACTTCGGCGCAGACCTGACCATCATGGAGGAAGGCACCGAGCTGATCAACCGTCTCCAGAACGGCGGCGCACTGCCCATGATCACCTCCTGCTCCCCCGGCTGGATCAACTACTGCGAGATGTTCTATCCGGAATTCATTCCCAACCTCTCCACCTGTAAGTCTCCCCACGAGATGGAAGGTGCCATGATCAAGACCTACTACGCCCAGAAGGCCGGTATCGACCCGAAGGACATCTACACCGTCTCCGTCATGCCCTGTACCGCCAAGAAGTACGAAGCGCAGCGCTCCGAGCTTTCCAACGACGGCATGCAGGATGTGGACGCGGTGCTGACCGTCCGCGAGCTGGCGAAGATGATCAAGAACGCGGGCATCGACTTCTGCCGTCTGCCGGATTCCGATTTCGATTCCCTCATGGGCGAATCCACGGGTGCAGCCGTCATCTTCGGCGCCACCGGCGGCGTCATGGAAGCGGCGCTCCGTACCGTGTATGAGAAGGTCACCGGCAAGACGCTGGAGAATGTGGACTTCATGGATGTGCGCGGCACCGCGGGCGTGAAGGAAGCCACCATCGACCTGGGCGGCAAGACCATCACCGTGGCGGTCGCCAACGGCACCAAGAACGCTGCCAAGCTGTTGGATGCGGTCAAGAACGGCGAGAAGGATTACACCTTCATCGAAGTCATGGGCTGCCCGGGCGGCTGCGTCTGCGGCGGCGGTACGCCCATCGTGAACGCCACGGATCGCGCGTATATCGACCTCAAGGCGGAGCGTGCGAAGGCTCTGTATAACGAAGACGCTGCGAAGGCGCTCCGTAAGTCCCACGAGAACCCGGAGATCAAGGCGATTTACGCGGACTTCCTGGGCGAGCCGAACTCTCACAAGGCGCATGAACTGCTGCACACCACCTACGCAGCACGTCCGAAGTACAAGAACCACGTATAAACCAAAACAAAGCAAGGGCACGGTCCGAAAGGATCGTGCCCTCTGTTTCTGTTTGGAATTTTTATCCGTGCAGCTTCTTGTACAGCTCCACGGAGCGTTTCGCGCAGGCGGAGATGGCAACCGGGTGGTAGTCAGGCAGGGCGGAGTACAGGGTGTCGTGCAGCGGCTCCACCCAGTGGGCGGGAAGCCCCTTCGCCCCCAGCAGCGCCCCCATCAGGGAGCCCACCGTTGCACCGTTGCAGTCGGTATCCCAGCCGCAGCAGACGGCGGTGACGATGGTGCGGGTGAAATCCCCCTTGCCGTAGACCAGCGCGGCGGCGCAGAGGGCGGCGTTGTTGATGGTGTGAACGAAGTGATAGTGCCCGTACTTCTTCCACAGCCCGTCGTAGAGGGCTTCCACGCTGTCGGCGGATTTCGCCATGGCGACCGCGTCCCGGATGGCTTCATACAGGCGGGAGGTTTTCGGCACCACCGAAAGCCCCATCTCCACGCAGGTCTCCGGGTCGTTCCCGTTGAAGGCGGCGGCGATGGCAGCGGCCACGAACATGGCGCCGTAGATGCCGTTTTTGGTGTGGGAGAACCTCGCGTCCTTCCATGCCACCTCTGCGGCGAGCCGGGGAGAGCCGGCGTTGGCGTAGGCGTAGTGATCCACGCGGATCTGTGCGCCGATCCATTCCCGGAAGGGGTTGCGGTAGGTGGCATAGTAGGCGTAGCGCTCCTCCGGATCGTCGATCTCCGCCACCATGCTGTTGTGGTAGGCTTGCAGCTCCGCCGTGAAGCACATCCGCACCGGCAGATGGGTCTGCCATAGGATCGCCACGTCGTCCGGGGTGAAATCGTTGCCCTTTTGTTCCCCCATGAGCAGCGCCAGTATCAGGTAGCGCACGTCGTCGTCCGTTTCCATGAAGCGGATGTTCTCCCGGAAGCTGTCCTTGCAGTAGGGAGCCACCTTATCCGGGGAAGCGGACGTGCCGGGGATGTACCCATTCAGCGGCAGGGCGTTTGCGCCCTCCAGATATTCCTTGACGATCTCCCAGCCGGCTTTTCCGTCCCGCCCGTAGACAAAGGGGAAGCACTCCAGCGGTTTCCCCAGCGCACAGCCGATGCATCTCCCCAGCCACGCGCCGTACATACGGTCGTAAAGCTCCTCCTCGCTCCCGCGGAATCCCACGTCCGGGACCGGGTCCGCCAGCGCGAAGATTTCCTCCACCTTCCGGCCCTCCGGCTCCTTGTAGGGGAAGTCCGCTCTGACTTGCAGCTTGTCCAGCTCGTCATAGAGGGCGGAGAGCTTTTCCCGATCTCCCTTGCAGGCTTCGATCCGTTCCCGGAAGCCCGCGGTGTCGCAGCCTTCCTCCCGGCGCTGTGTCTCCTCTCGGGAGACCAGTGTTTCCATGCGTTCCCAAACAGCCATAAAGCATTGTTTCCTTTCACGGTTTGATGGTTTTATTGTAGCACACATTTCCCGTAATTGCAAGGGGGAATGGTTGCTGTTTTTCCGGTTGACAAACGTCGCTTTGTATGGTATACTGAATGAGAATACGGAAAGGGGTCATATCGCGTATGGATCAGAGCATCGGCAGGCTTCTGGATCGCTCCGGTAAACTGACGACCGAAGGGGAGCAGAAGTACCGCTACTATAAAAAGACTTTCATATACTCCGCCATCGTCGCCTGCTGTATCACCATTCCTTTTATCATCTTTGAATGGATCCGCGCCGGGCACGGGGTGTTCCTGTATTACGGCGATTATAACGCGCAGCAGCTTGCTTTTTACCGGCACTGCGTGGATATGGTGCGTTCCGGCAACTTCAGGTGGGATTGGTACACCGATCTGGGCTCCAGTTTCGTCGCCAGCTACTCCTACTATATGCTGGGGAGCCCCTTCTTCTGGCTGATGTGCCTGTTCCCCGCATCCTGGGCGCCCTACCTGATGGGTCCCATCTATATCCTTAAGTATATCACCGCCGCCATGTTGGCGTTCGCCTATCTGCAGCGCTGGACGAAGAACAAGGACTACGCGGTGCTGGGCGCCATTCTGTACGCCTTCTGCGGCTTCCAGATCTATAACACCTTCTTCAATCAGTTCCACGAGGTGGTCGCTCTCTTCCCGCTGCTGCTCATCGGCATGGAAGAGCTGGTGCAGAACAACCGCAAGGGGCTCTTTGCCGTCTCCGTCTGCCTCAACGCCATGGTCAACTACTTCATGTTTGCCGGGCAAGTGGCATTCTGTGTGATCTATTTCCTGTTCCGTTTCTCGGATCGGTCCTTCCGCGTCACCCTGCGTAAGTTCTTCTCGCTGGTGTTCGAAGCGGTGCTGGGGCTGCTGATGGCCATGGTGCTGTTCCTCCCCGGGATCGGCGGTATCCTGAACAACAGCCGTATCGAAGGTTCCTTCTCCTCCCTCAAGGACGTGATGTTCTATTGGAAGAGCGGGGAACTGTACTGGCAGCGCTACGGGCAGATTTTGGAATCCTATTTCTTCCCGCCGGACATCCCCTCCCGGGTCAACTTCTTCTACGGACATACGGAGCGGTGGGCTTCCATCTCCGGCTATCTGCCGCTGTTCGGCATGACCGGCGCGTTCGCTCTGTTCACCACCAAGCGGCGCAACTGGCTCAAAGGGTTGATCGTCTTTCTGGTGATCTGCTCCTTCGTGCCGGGTCTGAACGCTATCTTCTATCTGGGCAGATCCGCTTACTATGCCCGCTGGATGTATATGATGGTGATGATGTTCGTGGTGGGCACGATCATCGCGCTGGATAACCCCGACAGCCGTTGGAAGGGCGCGCTGACCATCAGCCTGCTCGCCATCCTTGCCCTTGCCGTTCCCGTTGGTCTGCGGTGGTATGACAATCCGTATACCAAGGCCGTGGATTACCAGCTGGGACGCGCACCCTATGTGGCGCGCTTCTGGGCGTACGCTGCCATCGCATTTGTAGGGATCATCGTACTCTGGCAGTTGTTGAAACGTCTGCGGGGGACCCGCTACTTTGAAAACGTTCTGCTTGTCACCACCTGTCTGTGCATCCTGGTGTACGGCTGCCTGCATATCGCAAACGGCAAGTCCTACGGCTCCAGCAGCCAGTTTATGCAGAATCAGGTATTGTTCGGGGAAGTCAACCTGCCGGAGGATCCGGAGGAGAACTTCTACCGCATAGATGAGTATTGCAACAAAGACGGCGTGCAGTCGCTGGATAACCTCAACATCTACTGGCATTATCCCGGCATGGAGTGCTTCCACACGGTGGTCCCGCCCTCCATCATGGATTTCTACGACCTGCTCTCCTACCGCCGCTCCGTGGGCTCCCGTTCAGAGAGCAGCTGGTACGGTGTGCGGGCGCTGACCTCCACCAAGTATGCGTTTATCGAGACCAAAAAGAACGGCCGTAAGACCGTGCAGGTGGATAAATCGGACTCCAAGACCATCCAATCCTACGATCACAACTCCAGTTATGTTTTTGTCGGGGAAGAAGGGGACGTCCTCACCTATCTCATGGAGCCGGTCTACACCCCCGGCAAAGGATGGACCTACTTCGATACCCAGAACGGCTTCGACATTTATATCAATGAGAATTACCTGTCCATGGGCTTCTCCTTCGACGAGTTCATGACGGAATCCGAGTTCCGCAAGATCGGCGCAAGCTCCGGCAGCAGGAACGGCTACTCTGCCTCCTGCCTGCTTTGCACCTATCTGGTGGTGCCGGATGAGGAAGCGGAGTACTATTCGCAGTTCATGACGGAGGTCAAGGAATCCGAACGCAAGTCTGCCGCCTACGACGTCTTTAAGAAATCCGTAAAAGAACGCAGGGAAACCGCCTGCACCGATTTCACTTGGGATACCAACGGCTTTTCCGCCAAGTTCACCGCGGAAAAACCCCGCATCGTGTTCTTCTCCGTCCCTGCGGAGGAAGGGGAACTGTTCGGGATTTCCACGGGGGATAGCTGGAAGGCGACGGTCAACGGCGAAGAAGTGAAGATCCACGTGGTGGACGGCGGTATGATGGCGGTGGAAGTCCCCGCCGGGGAAAACGAGATCGTCTTCACCTACCGCACCAACGGCATCACCTACGGTCTGATCTGTACCATCGGCGCGCTGCTGATCTTCGCGGGATATATGCTGTTCTGGAAGTTGAAGAAGCATCGCGCGACCTACCGCTTCTTTGGTGAAACCTATTACGACGACGGGGAAGTGCCTCCGAAGGAAGACGCTGCTCCCGCGGAGGGACCCAGCGAGGACGACACCCTGCCGGTGGAAGAATCCGCCCCGGAAGGGGAACCCCTGTCAGAGGAACCCTTGCCGGAGGAACCGCTGTCCTGACAAGTGCATAACAAAAGCCCGTGGATGACTTCATCCACGGGCTTTTTTGCCGGAATTCTTTAGAAGTCAAAGAGCTGATCGCGGCTCTTTTCGTTCTTCTCGTTCTTGCCGGACTGGTTCTGGCTCTGATTCTTGCTGTTCTGGTTCTGATTCTGGCTCTGGTTGTTGCTGTTCTGGTTCTGGCTCTGGTTTTGACCCTTCTGGTTCTTGGAATGAGACATACTTGTTTTCTCCTTTTCGGTTTTTTCGGTTGCCGTATGTAGTATTCACCGAAAAGAAGGCAGTTTATGCAGCCGTTCTCACTTATGATAGGTGCTTCCCGCAAGAATGGAAAACCCCCGGTAGAGCTGTTCCGCCAGCATCAAACGGGCAAAGCGATGGGGAAAGGTCATGGCGGAAAAGGACAGCCGCACCTGACACTCCCGTTTGAGCCGCTCGTCCAGCCCGTGGCTGCTCCCGATGAGGAAGCATATAGGTCCGCTTTGCGCCTTTTCCTCCAGCAGAGAAGCGAATGTCTCCGAGGAAAGCTGTTTCCCTTCCACGCAAAGGGCGACCACCGTGCTGCGGGGCGGGATGGCGGCGCGGATCTTCTCCGCTTCCTTTTCCAGCGCACGACCGATCAGCGCGGGGCTGTTTTCGTCCGCAATGCGCTCTTCGGGAATGAGGACCGTCTTGTATTCGCAAAACCGGCGCAGGCGCTTGCGGAACTCCGCTTCCGCTTCCCGGAAATAGGATTCCCGAAAATCCCCCACGTGGATCAACGTGACCGCCGTCATTTCTTTTTCTTCACGGAGTAGCCCATGGTGCCGATCCGCTTCCCCACGGTGTAATAGGTGCCGTGCCCGTAGGTCAGCAGGTTCGCCTTCTCCAGACGCATCTTGCCGTCCTCTCCCACGAGGCGCTCGTCCACCGTCACCGCCGTGATGTCCGCAAGGAACATGGTGTGGCTGCCCAGAGGCTTTTCCTCGAACACCTTACATTCCAGCGTGATGGGACATTCCGCGATGGAGGGGCAGGGAACCGTCAGGGATGGTTCCGGCGTCAGGTGAAAGCGGGAGAACTTGTCCACGTCCCGCCCGGATTTCACGCCGCAGAGATCCACCTGCCGCACCAGATAGGAGGGAGGCAGATTGATGCAGAATACCCCGCTTTTTTGCACCATTTCGTAGGAATACCGCTCCGGGCGGATGGAAACATAGGTGCGGGGCGGTTTGGAGCAGACAATGCCCGTCCAGCCGATGGTGATGATATTGGTGCGGTCTCCGTCCGCGCAGCTGACCAGCACTGCCGGCAGGGGCGCCAGCATGGTGCCGCCCTTCCATTGTAACTTCGCCATGTTAACCCTTCCTTTCCTTGTTTTCAAACGGATCGCGCGCGTCCACCACGGCGCTGTAATAGGTTTCATAAGTGACAAACCCCGGCGCGCTGCCGGAGGGCTTGCGCAGGTGCTTGACCCGGGTGTAGTCCACCTCCACGTTGGTGCTGCCCCGCTTTTCGCTGTGGTAGGCGGCCAGCATGGCGGCTTCGGTGTAATCCCGGTCGGTGGGCTCCCTGCCTTCGGTGATCAAGATCACATGGGAACCGTGGAACTTCTTGATGTGGAACCACACGTCCCGCTTCTCCGCGCTTCCCGTCAGGGCGTCGTTTTGCAGGTTGTTCCGCCCGACTTTTACCGCCATGCCGTCGGTGGTGACGTAGGAAAAGGGTTTGGAGAGGGTCTCCCGCTTCTTTTTCCCGCCTTTTTTGTTGTTTACAGGCGGCTGGCGCAAAAATCCTGCCATCGCCAGCTCCCGCCGGATCTCCTCCAAATCTGAAAGCTCGGATGCGCGGGAAACCGCGTCCAGCACGCTTTCCAGATGGTCGATTTTTCTCTCGTCCAGTGCGATCTGCTCCCGCAAGGCTTCCGCCGCTCGCTTCATTTTCGCGTAGCGTTTGTAGTACCGCTGGGCGTTCTGGGCGGGGGAGATGCGGGTATCCAGCGTTAAAACCACGTCGTTTCCCGTCTCATAGTCCGTCACCACGGCTTTGGACATCCCCGGCTTCAACTGGTACAGGTTCGCCATGATCAGGTCGCCTGTCTTGCGCAGTTCCTCCCGCTTTTCGCAGTCGGCAAGCTCCTGCATCTGGGAGGTCAGCTTGCGCTGTTCCCTTGCGAGGTGGGTGCGGACGGTTTTGAGAATGTCCGCGGCGTAGGAACGCAGGTTGACCGTCTCCTCTTTTTCCGCAAAATAGGAGAGCAGCAGGGAGGAGAAGCTGTCCTTTTTCCGTACCTCCATGCCGGTGTATTGCGTCAGGGGCAGGTAGGCGTACTCCACGCCCTTCTCCCCGTCGTAGACCGCGCAGGGGGTGAAGCGCTTTTCCCGGATCGCCTGTGTGACCAGCGAAAAGCAGTGCCAGAGCCGATCAGACGGAAGCTCCTGCACCAATGCGTCCGTCCTGCCGGAGGCGAGAAAGGCGATCTCCCTCGCCACCGTGGGGGAAAACGCATAGCATTTGGAGACCAAAAACCGTTCGAAGGGCATATCCTCGCTTTCCGCAAGCAGAGCGCGGAACGCCCCCTCCGTCAGTTGCAGCGCGTCCAGCTTTTGTTGGGGCGTGGGCAGCTCGTAAGGCATCCCCGGCATGACCTGCCGGACGGAGGACGTGAGATCCGCCGTGGAGGTGGCGCCGATGATGCGCCCTTCCTCGCTGACCAAAATCAGGTTGGAATATTTGCCCATCATCTCCGCGTAGACGAATTTCTTCCGCAGGAAGCCCAGTTCGTCCGCACATTCAAAGCTGAAGCGCAGAATTCGCTCGTGCTCCACACATTCCACGTCGGTCAGCCGCCCGTTTTGCAGGTGTTTGCGGAAGAGCATACACAGGGGCGTCGGGTCTGCGGGGCGGGCGATGTCCTCCTCCGTGATGGCGGCCAGCGGTTTCGCCGCCGCGACGGAAAGGATCAGATTCGCCCGTTTTCCCTCCCGGTACAGGCAGAAATAGAGACAGGACGGAGCGCTTTGGTGGATCTTTTCCACCTTGGCGCCCGTCCATGCACGCAGTTCATTGGCGACCGCGACACAAAAGTAGCCGTCAAATGCCATATCGAGTCATTCCTTTTACAAGTAAGGGTAAATGGTTGCTTCCGCGCCGCAGGCGCTCACCAGTTCCCGAAGAAACGGCAGTACCGGGCGTTCGGAAGCCTCGTGGGTGACGCAGAGCAGGTTCAGCCCCAGCTCCTTGCAGTCAATCAGATGGTTGTGCAGGACTTCCCCCGTCACAAAGGTGTCCGCGCCGGAAGCCAGCACCTCCGGGATCTCGTCCTTTCCGCAGCCGGCAATGATGGCGACTCTGCGCACCTCCTCCCGGGCTTTTACGGTGGGGAAGGGGACCACGCCCAACTTCTCCTCCGCGAAGGCGGAAAACGCTTCAAAGCTGCGCAGATGCGCGGGCGCTTCCCCGATCCGCCCGAACGGGACAAAGGGGGCGCAGTCCTGCAGTTCCAGCAGGGACGCCAAACAGTCGTTGACCCCGCCCTCCATGCAGTCGAGACGGGTATGGAAGGAAAACACCGCGATACCCGCCTGTACGCAGGCGAGGACGCGCTTGCCCACGCTGTCCTCCTCCACCAATGCGGGGAGCGGATGAAACAGCAGGGGATGGTGCGTCACGATGACGTTGCAGCCCTGTTCCTTCGCATATTCGATCGCGCCGCTTGTGCAGTCCAGTGCGCAGAGCACCTTCGTGACAGGCGCGCTCCGGTTGGGTACCACCATGGCGCCGTCGTGATCCCACGGCTCCCGCAGGGAAGCGGGGATCCGTTCTTCCAACAGCTCTCCCAGTTGTCCGACGGTGAGCATCTTATTTACCGAGCAGGCGCAGCGTCTTTTCGACGATGCCCGCCGCGTTGAGTTTGTAGTGATCCAGCAACACTTCCGCCGACGCGGAGGTGCCGAACACGTCCTCGATCCCCACGCGGGTCATCTTGGTGGGCACCGTTTCCGCCAGCACTTCCGCCACTGCGCTGCCCAGACCGCCGATGATGGAATGTTCTTCCGCCGTCACAACGGCGCCGGTTTTCGCCGCGTAGGAAGCGATCAGTTCCCGGTCGATGGGCTTGATGGTGTGGATATCCACCACCGCCGCATCCACGCCGTGCCCCTTCAGCAGCTCCCGCGCTTCGATGGCGGCGGCGTTCATGATGCCGGTGGCAAAGATGACGACGTCCTTGCCGTCGGAGATCACATTGCCCTTGCCCAGTTCAAAGCGGAAATCCGCCGGATCAAACACCACCGGCACGGCAAACCGCCCCAGACGGCAGTAGACGGGTCCATCGTATTTCAGGATCGCCTCGACCGCCGCGGTAGCTTCCGTGGCGTCGGCGGGGTTGACCACCACCATGTTGGGGGTGGAGCGCATGATGGCAAGGTCCTCGCAGTATTGATGCGTCGGACCGTCCTCGCCCACGGTGATGCCCCCGTGGGAGGCGCAAATTTTCACATTCAAACGCGGGTATGCCACGGAATTGCGGATCTGTTCATACGCCCGCCCGCAGGCGAACATGGCAAAGCTGGAACAGAACACCGGCACCCCCGTGGAGGCGATGCCCGCGGCGGCGGAGATCATGTTTGCCTCCGCGATGCCGCAGTTGATGAAGCGTTCCGGAAATTTCTTGCCGAATATGGCGGTTTGTGTAGAGCCGGAAAGGTCCGCATCCATCACATAGAAGTGGTTGGTTTCCCCTAAATTTGCCAGCGCGTTACCGTAGGCAACACGGGTCGCAATTTTCTCAGCCATGGATGGTCGCCTCCTTGCATGTTTCGTATGTAGCGGTCAGTTCCTTCATGGCGATCTCGTATTCCTCCGCCTTCGGAGCCTTCCCGTGCCAGCCGGACTGGTTCTCCATGAAGGAAACCCCTTTGCCCTTCACCGTAGTCATGACGATCACGGCGGGCTTGTCCGCCCGTTTGGCGTTCTCGATGGCGGTTTCCAGCGCATCAAAGGAATGTCCGTCGATGCACTGGGCATACCAGCCGAAGGCTTCAAACTTGCGGTCGATGGGGGTGGGGTTCATGACCTCCCGCACATCGCCGTCGATCTGCAAATGGTTGAAATCCACGAAGGCGATCAGGTTGTCGAGCCCGTAGTGCCCTGCGAACATGGCGGCTTCCCAGACCTGACCTTCCTGCAATTCGCCGTCACCCAGAACGGCGTACACCCGATAGGGAGCACCTTCCCGCTTGCCTACCAGCGCCATGCCGGCGGCGGCGGAGATGCCCTGCCCCAGAGAGCCGGTGGACATATCCACCCCCGGGACGTTTTTCATGTCCGGATGCCCGGAGAGATAGCTGCCCAGCTTGCGCAGGGTGTTCAGATCCTCCACCGGAAAAAAGCCGCGGATCGCCAGCGCCGCATACAGGGCAGGACAGCAGTGCCCCTTGGAAAGGACAAAGCGATCCCGCGCCGGGTCCTGCGGATTTGCCGGATCGATGCGCAGCTCCTTGAAGTACAGGTAGGCGAGCAGGTCCGAAATGGAGAGGGAACCGCCCGGATGCCCGGATTTTGCGTGGTAGATGGCGTCTACCGAACGCAGCCTGATTTCCGCCGCCCGCTCGGCGAGCAGCAGCGTTTCCTGTTTCTGCATGGAATTGACCTTCTTTCTACTGCATCCCCAGCTTTCGGATGGTATCCGCCAGAAATGCCGGGCGATCCGCTTCAAAAGCCAAAACCGCGCCGGTGCAGGGATGCGTAAATTGGATATATTTTGCAAATAAACATTGTCCGTTCAGCCCGAGCCGGTGCCGCTCGCTGCCGTACACCGGGTCTCCCGCCACGGGGTGCCCGATGTGCGCCATGTGCACGCGGATCTGGTGCGTCCGCCCGGTCTCCAGCGTCAGGGAAAGCAGGGAATAGTCCCGGTTGGCGCTTTCCGCCAGCACCCGGTAATGGGTCACGGCGGGCTTGGAGTTATGCTCCGTGACCGCCATCTTCTTGCGGTCGGAAGGGCTTCGCCCGATGGGGAGATCCACGGTCCCTTCCGGCTCCCGGAAGTGCCCGCAGCACACCGCTTCGTACCGCCGTACAAAGGAATGGACGGCGATCTGTTCCGCAAGCCCCGCATGGGCTTCGTCCGTTTTTGCCACGATGAGCAGCCCCGCGGTGTCCTTGTCGATGCGATGGACGATGCCGGGCCGCACGGTGCCGTTGATGGAGGAGAGCCGCCCCTCGCAATGGTACAGCAGGGCGTTGACCAGCGTGCCGTCCGGGTTTCCCGGGGCAGGGTGGACCACCATGCCTTGCGGCTTGTTGACCACCAGCAGGTGTTCGTCCTCAAACACGATCTCGATGGGCAAATTCTGGGGTTTCACGTCCAGAAGTTCCGGCTCCGGGATCTCATACGCGACCAGATCCCCCGTCGTAGGCAGATCCCGCTTGCGCGCCGGTCTGCCGTTGAGCAGCACGCCGCCGTTCTCGACGAGCTTCTGGGCGTGGGAACGGGTGATCCCCGCCTCCGCCGCCAGCAGCACGTCCAGCCGCAAACCGCTCTGTTCAACCTTGATCCGAATGGTTTCCGTCATCGGAGGGCTCCTTTGTGTCGGCGCAAGGGGGTTCCTGCGCTTCTTTTTCCGCCTTCAGGCGTTTTTCCACCCGGGGTTCCACGAACAGGATATAAGCAGCCAGCGCGATGGAGCCGCAGGTGACGAAAATGTCCGCCACATTGAACACGGCGAAGTTGACAAACTGAAAATCCAGAAAATCCACCACACTGCCGTTGAGGGTGCGGTCGATAAGATTGCCGATCCCGCCCCCCAGCACGGCGGCGAGGGAAACTGCCAGCAACGGATGCCGGCGGTAATGCTTGACAAGCAGCCAGATGATGACCCCCATGGCGATGGTGGAGAACACCAGAAACACCCACCGATGCTCCGAAAACGAGCCGAACGCCGCACCGGGGTTTTGCGTGTAATACAGCCGCAGAATTCCCGGCAGGAAGGGCAGCGAGTCACCGGGTGACATGTTGGCAACTACGATGGCTTTGGTGATTTGGTCCAATGCGACGGACCCCACCACGATGGAGAGGACGGCGATCAGCATACCGCTTTCCGGCAGCGTCCGCAGAGGCACTGCCCATCCTCGTCCGGTTCACAGTCCTCCCGGTACGCCCAGCAGCGCACGCACTTTTTGCCTTCCGCGACGCTGACCAGCACCGCTACGCCGCTTTCCGTTTCCCGGAACGCCTCTTCCGGCGCATCCGACGCGGAAAGCTCCACCTTGCTGACCAGAAACACTTCCTCCAGCACTTCCTGATGCGCGGAGAAGAACTTCATCGCTTCATTTTCCGGCGCACCGTAGACGGTGACCTTCGCTTCCAGCGATTTGCCGATCACCTTCGCCGCTCTTGCCAGCTCCAGCGCCTTCATGACGTCGTCGCGGTAATGGAACAGCCCTTCGTACTTCTCTTCCGCCTCCGGGCACGCCCAATCCTCCCGGGGTTCGGGCATGGGGTTGCAGAACACGGAGAGGGGCTCGTCCCCTTCCGTCAGGGCGAGGAAGCTCCAAAGCTCTTCCGCCGTGTAGGAGAGGATGGGGGCGAGGATCCGGGTGAGCGCCTTGACGATATGGTACATGGCCGTCTGGGCGCTGCGGCGCTCCTTTGCTTCCTTGCGGTTGCAGTAAAGGCGGTCCTTGGTGATGTCGATATACAGTTTGGAAAGATCCACCGCGCAGAAATTGAGCACGTCGTGGCAAACCACATGGAACTCGTAGCGATCATATGCCGCGCGGGAACTCTTCACCAGCTCGTTCATGCGGGAGAGCGCCCAGCGGTCGATCTCTTCCAGCTCCGCCACCGGGAGCAGATCCCGTTTGGGATCAAAGTCGCTTTCCGGCGTGCCCAGATTGGCAAGCAGGATGCGGCAGGTGTTGCGGATCTTGCGGTAGCTTTCCGCCAGCTGCTTCATGATGGCGTCCGAGCAGCGTACGTCCACGCGGTAATCGCTGGAAGCCACCCACAGACGCAGGATGTCCGCGCCGTATACGTCGATGACGGATTCGGGCGCGACGGAGTTACCGGCGGATTTGTGCATCGCCTTGCCTTCGCCGTCCACCGTCCAGCCGTGGGTCAGCACTGCTTTGTAGGGCGCGTGTCCCATCCCCGCGCCGATGGAGGTCAGCAGGGAAGACTGGAACCATCCGCGGTACTGGTCGCCGCCCTCCAGATAGAGGTCGGCAGGGTGGGAGACGCCTTCGCGGGCATACAGCACGTCGAAATGGGTCGAACCGGAGTCAAACCAGCCGTCCAGCGTATCGGTTTCTTTTTCAAAGGTCTTGCCGCCGCAATGGGGGCAGACAAAGCCCTCCGGCAACAGCTCTTCCGCGCTGCGTTCAAACCAGATATTGGAACCGTGTTCCTCGAACAGGGTAGACACGCGTTCGATCGTTTCTTCGTCGCAGATCGGCTTTCCGCAGTCCTTGCAGTAGAACACCGGGATGGGCAGACCCCAATGGCGCTGCCGGGAGATGCACCAATCGGCGCGCTCGTTGATCATGGAGATCATGCGCTCCTTGCCCCAAGCGGGCATCCAGGTGACGTCCTCGCAAGCGGCAGCCGCGTCCTCGCGGAAGGCTTCCACGGAGCAGAACCACTGCGGGGTGGCGCGGAAAATGATGGGATTCTTGCAGCGCCAGCAGTGGGGGTAAGGGTGGACGATTTCGCGGGAAGCCAGCAGTGCGCCGCTTTCCTGCATGTCCTTCAAAATCGCTTCGTTGGATTCGTCAAAGCGAAGCCCTGCGAACTTGCCGGCGGCTTCCCCCTGCACGCCCCGGTCGTCCACCGGGACGAGGATTTCCAGATGATACTTCATGCCGGTGAGATAGTCCTCTGCGCCGTAGCCGGGCGCGGTGTGCACGCAGCCGGTACCGCTGTCCATGGTGACGTAGTCGGCGCAGCAGAGCAGGCTGTCCCGCTCCAGGAACGGATGGCGGGCGGTCATGTATTCCAGATCCTGCCCGAGGATCCCTTCCTTGACGATCTCATAGCCTTCGATGCCCGCGGACGCCATGGTGTCTTTCACCAGCGCTTCCGCGAGGATATAGTGTTCTTCTCCCACCCGGACGACGCAGTACGATTCCCGGGGATGCACCGCGATGGCCACGTTGCCCGGAAGTGTCCAGGGCGTGGTCGTCCAGATGACAAAGAAGGTTTTTTCCAAATCAAATTCTCCGGCGAGCAGACCCTTGTCGTCGGAAACGCGGAACTTGACGTAGATGGAGGTACAGGGCGCGTCCTGATACTCGATCTCCGCTTCCGCCAGTGCCGTTTCGTCATGGGCGCACCAGTAAACCGGCTTGAGCCCCTTGTAAATGTACCCGTTTCGGTACATTTTTCCAAAGACCCGCACTTCCTGCGCCTCAAAGGAAGGATCCATGGTGAGGTAGGGGTGCTTCCAATCCCCCACGATGCCGAGACGCTCGAAGGAAGCCTTTTGCAGCTCCACGAACTTCATGGCGAAATCGCGGCAGGCGGAGCGGAACTCCGGCACGGACATCCGCTTGCGGTCCAGACGGGACTGCTTGATGATGGCGCTCTCGATGGGCATGCCGTGGTTATCCCAGCCGGGAATATACGGCGTGCGGAAGCCCTCCATGGATTTGGATTTGTTGATCATGTCCTTGAGGACCTTGTTCATGGCGGTCCCCATGTGGATGTTTCCGTTGGAGAAGGGCGGGCCGTCGTGCAGCACAAAAGAGGGATGCCCCTCGTTGACCTCCAGCATGCGGGCGTAGAGATCGATCTCGTCCCAACGCGCCTTGATCTCCGGCTCCCGCTTGGGCAGGTTGCCCCGCATGGGGAAGTCGGTCGTGGGGAGGTTCAGGGTGTCTTTATAGTCTTTCATCGAAAAGCAGTTCCTTTCAAACGTGAATTCGGCATGCCGGATTGAGCAAGCCTTGACCGTCCGTTGTATACAATAAAATTCATTTTCGGATGCGGAAAGATGCGTAAACGCATCAAGCGGACGGAACCGCAAAGTCGTTGTAACGAACGCGGTGCGTTACAACGGGAATCTTATTCTCCCATCATGAAGCGCAGGTAATCATCCTCCGCTTTTTTTGCCTGCTCCGTCGCGTCCGGCGCAGGAGCGGCTTCTTCGCCGGCTTTCGCGTCCTCCTCCATGGGGAGGAAGGCGGACTCCGGCTCTTCCAGTTCGTCCATCCGGGAAGCGGCGATCTGCCCGTTGCTTTCCTCGATGCCCTGCTTGACGTCCGTGAAAATGCGGGCGACGACCTCGTCCTCATTGGGCAGGACGATCTCGTCGATCTCGTTGACGGAGATCTCCTTGAGGGATTCGATATGCCCGCGGTACAGGTCGAACAGCTCCTTCTTGAAATCCACGATGCGGCTGCGCATGGCCCACATCTCTTCCTTTTCCGCCTGCAGCTGTTCCTTGAATTCGGCGATGACCGCGTCACAGCGCTCCTTGATGGCGCCTGTGATGACGTCGGCGCGGTCGTTGGCGTCCTTGATGATCTTATCTGCCATCTTCTGGGCGGAGATCAGCGTGCTGCGGATGGATTCCTCCTCATCCTTGATCTCGTCAAGGTTGGTAACGACCACGTGCAGCTTCCGCTCCAGCTCGTTGTTCTCCCGGTATACCTCGGTGTATTTCTCGATCAGGAATTCGATGTATTCATCCACCTCCGCAGGCGTGTAGCCTTTGAGGGATCTGGAGAAGGTTTTGCTTTTCAGTTCGTGGGGTGCAAGCATCTCGTTTGACATCCTTTCATTTCAGATCATGCGCAATGGCGCAGGTTGTGCGGGAAAACAGCATACAGCATGACAAAGCGGCATGCCAAATGCGGCATTTGGCATGCCTTTGCTTTTAGAGGAAGGACAGCAGGAAGATCCTGATGATCGACAGGAACAGGAACGTCACCACGGAGGAAAAGTCGATGATCGAATCTTCCAGCGCGGGGATGCGGTTCAAAAGGTTCCGGACCGGAGCGATCACCGGCTCTGATACCGCGTAGCAGAACTCCAACATCTTGGATTCCTCCGACGCCAGCAGGGAAAGGAGGCTGCGCAAGACGATCACATAGCCCATCACTTCCAGAAACAGCAGAACTGACAGCTCCAAAACCTCGACAAGTGCTTCCAATGCGGCTCCCTTTCCTTACATAGACAATATCAGAACAGTTCTCTGGACTTGGGCGCGTCCTGCTGGGGAACGGCGTCTGCGGTGACGTCCACGTTCTTGGGCGTCACGATGTACGTCGCGTCCGATACCTTTTTGATGTTGCCTTCGATGGCGAACACCACACCGCCGAGGAAGTCCAGAATCCGGCGGACGGTTTCCTTGTTGGTATCCTCAAAGTTGATGACGACCGTGCGCTTGGCAAGCAGATGCTCGCCGATGCCGAAGGCGGAATCGATCCGTTCCGGCTTGACGACCTTCATCTCCAGCGCGGCGGAAGAGCCGACGCCGGTGGTTTTGGGCGAGGGGGAAGCGGCAGCCTTCGTTTCGAACTGCTCGGTGGTCTCCTCATCGGAAGAAGTGAAGTTTTCCTCTTCCTCGTCCACGTAGCCGTCCGTGTCCTTGAACATGTCGTTGATGCGTCCTAAAAATCCCATGGTGTATACCTCCGTATCATGTTTTTATCTGAATGGTTTTCTTTATTCCTGATGGATGGTGTGCAGCGGGGGGCGTTCGCCGAAGATGCCGCTCCCGATCCGCACCAGATTCGCGCCGCAGGATACGGCGCACAGGTAGTCCCCGCTCATGCCGGCGGAAAGCACCGCCCAGTCGGAAACTGTCCCACTTCTATTATCCACTTTTTTGGCGCGAATGTCAATGAATTTTTGATAGATTTTTTGAAAATATTGCAGATTTTCTTCCGGATGGACGGTTTTCGGCGGAATGGTCATCAATCCGCG